>NZ_JBJHAB010000003.1:0-291306 GCF_054050815.1 Blastococcus sp. SYSU DS0552 | reverse complement strand
GGAGGCCCTGGTCAGTCGCCTGACCAGGGCCTCCACCGCTGGGGTGAGTGACGGGGCTCGAACCCGCGACACCCAGGATCACAACCTGGTGCTCTACCAGCTGAGCTACACCCACCGTGCATCCGTCCGGGCGCGACGGCCCGGGGGAACGCGCCAACGATACCGGAGCCCCCGCGGCGGCCCGCCGGGGGAGTCGCCGCCGTCAGGCGGCGCCGGCGTCTCCCGCCGACAGCAGCTCGGCGAACGAGCCGATGACCTCGTCGGCGGCCTGCTTGGCCTGCTCGCCGCTGGGCCCGGGTGCGGCCACGAACAGCGTCCGCCGGTAGTACGCCAGCTCCCGCACCGACTCGATGATGTCGGCCAGTGCCCGGTGGGCCAGCCCCTTGGGCGGCTGCGCGAAGTAGACGCGCGGGAACCAGCGGCGGGCCAGCTCCTTCACCGAGGAGACGTCGACCATCCGGTAGTGCAGGTGGTCGTCGAGCTCGGGCATGTCCCGGGCGAGGAAACCACGGTCGGTCCCGATCGAGTTGCCGCACAGCGGCGCGGTGCGCCGGTCGGGGACGAACCGCTTCACGTAGGCCAGGATCTGCTGCTCGGCCTCGGCCAGGGTGAGCGTGGCGGCGCGGACGGCGTCGGTCAGCCCCGACTTCGCGTGCATCTCGGCCACGAAGTCGGTCATGCCGTCGAGGTCGGCGTCGTCGGCGGCGATGATGAGGTCCAGGCCCGGGTCGAGGACGTTCAGCTCGGAGTCAGTGATCAGCACCGCGACCTCGATCAGCTTGTCCTTGGTGAGGTCCAGCCCGGTCATCTCGCAGTCGATCCAGACCAGGTGCCCGCCGTTCTCCGCCACGTCGTCCGACAGTACGCACCGCGCGCCCCGGCCGCCCCGATCACCCCTCGTGTCCACGCGCATCCCAGCCGCCGCGGACGCGCGATCGGAAGGCTCGGAAACGGCGCTGATCACCGTTAGGGTCGCCCGAACGCCCGCCGTCAGAAAGATCCTCGTGTCCTCTGCACCCGCTCCCGTCGCCACGCCCGTGCCACAGGCGCCGGGCACGCTCCGCGTCGGCCTGGCCCACCCGATCGCCCTGCTCCGGTGGTTGTGGACGGCGTACGTGACCCCCGGTCGGCCCGGGCGGCCCACCACCCAGACCGAGCTGCGCTGGGTCTACACCGCGTGGCTGGCGGCCTTCCTGCTGAAGATGCTGGGGTCGTCCTGGGACGTCTCCTGGCACTTCATGTGGCTGCGTGACGACCTGGCCCCGCCGCACCTGCTCAACACGGTGGGCACCGTCGTCGTCGTCGTGCTGGTGCTGTTCCACAGCTACAGCGGGTACGGCGTGGACCGGCGTGCGCTCCGGCTGATGCAGGTGGGCACCGCCACGTTCCTCGTCGCGGTCCCGGTCGACATCGTCAACCACCGGATCAACGGGCTGGACATCACCAGCTGGAGCCCCAGCCACGCGCTCCTGTACCTGGGGACGGCGATCATGCTGGCCGGCGCGCTGCGCGGGTGGTGGCTGTACGCGGCGCCGGGGCGCACCCGCGACCTCGTCTCGCTGGGCCTGTGGCTGTTCTTCGTCGAGAACGTGGTCTTCCCCAACCAGCACCAGGAGTACGGGGTGCTGTCGCTGGAGGCCTACGACGCCGGCCGGACGACGGCCGAGCCGCAGCTGCTGGACTTCGCCGCCTCGCAGGGCCAGTCGCCGGCCATGTTCATGCTCCCGGTGCCGTCGTGGGTGCACCCGGCGTGGCTGATCTGCGCCGGCCTGCTGGCGCTCGTGGTGGCCCGCCGGGTCGTCGCGCTGCGCTGGACGGCGACGGTGATCGCCGTCGTCTACCTCGGCTACCGCGGCGTCATGTGGCTCGGGCTGGTGGCGACGGGCTTCCCGCCGTCGGTGCTCCCGGTGGTGCTCGTCGTGGGCGCGCTGCTCGTCGACGTCGCCGCCGATCGCCGGGTCCCCGGCTGGGGGGCGGGTCCGGCGGTCGCCGCGGCGGTCTACGCCGTCGCCTTCCCGCTGGAGTCGCTGGGCCTGCTCCCGCCCTGGAACTGGTGGTCGGCGCTGCCGGTGGCCGTCGCGTTCGGCGCGTTGTGGGCGGCGGTCGACGTGCTGGCCGCCAGCACCTGGCTGGCGCGGTGGCGCGTCCCGGACGAGCCGGCGGCCGCCGAACCCGTCCCCGCCTGAACCCGCCGGGCCACGCCGAGCGCGACGGGAGAGGTCGCGGCGATGACGTAGCGTCGGTGGCGGCTGCCCCGCGGGGTCGCCGTCGGTGCCCCGCGCCGGGACCCAGCCGACGGATCTCCTGACCGCAGAACCCGACCGCCCGGAGGACGACGTGCTGGTCCTGACCCCGGCGCCGCTGGAGACGGCGGGCGAGCGCGCGTTCTTCGGGGAGCTCGAGCGGTGGGGCACCGGTGGTTCCGTGCGGGCGGCCGTGGTGGCCTCCCTGCCGCTGGTGGACGAGCCGCTGGGCCGCCGGCAGTCCGACGCGGTGCTGCTGGTGCCCGAGGGCCTCGCCGTCATCCGCGTGGTCGAGGTCCCCCGGCAGTCCGGTGTGGTGACGGCGAAGCCCGAAGGCCCGTGGACGATCGCCGCCCCGGGGGACGGGCCCGAGCAGGTGCTGCACCAGGCCGGGGGCGGCTCGACGCCGCTCGACGGGCTCATGCGAGCGGGCATGGACACCGCGGTGAAGCTGCGGCGCGCCGGCCTGCAGCCCGGGCGGATCGCGCGTCTCACCGTCCTGGTCGGCGAGATCACCGGGCTGGTCCCGGCCGACGGCGACCTGGGCGAGGGCGACCTGGTGGCCACGCTGGACCCCCGCTCCCTCCTGCTCGCGTTCGCCCGCGCCGCACGGCACGCCGGGGTCGACAATCCCCGGCTGTGGACCACCGCCGACGTGCGGGCGGCCCTCGCGGCGCTGGAGCTGCCCGGCCGGGGGCCCACGGTCGAGGAGCTCAACGGCGAGGCCTTCCCGTACTCGCCGTACGTCCTCCGCCGCCCCGAGCTGCTGACCCCGGCCGCGATGGCCGCCTCCCCGGCGATCACCCCGCCGGGCACGCCCGACAGGGAGGCGCGCGACGGCGCCGCCGGCGCGGCGTACGACGGCGATCCGCTGAGCGCCACCGCCGTGGCCCGCGCGGTCGCCGCCTCGGTGGCCTCCGCGCACGCCGCCGCAGTGGCGGCGGCGGCGCCCACGGGCTCCGCGCCGGGCGTCGCCGTGCAGCGGGACACCGTCGAGGTGGGGGGCGCGCCGGCGCCGCCGCGTGCCGCCGGGCTCGTCGGCGCCGCGGACGGCGACGCGGGACGCACCGAGCGCGAGGACGACGTCGCGGGACGCACCGTGCCCGAGGACGACGACGCGGCCACCCCGCCCGGGCCCCGCACGGCGGTGCTCCCGGCCGCGCCCCGGGCCGCGGAGCCGCCAGTGCCCCGGGCCGCGGAGCCGCCCGGGCGCCCGCCGCTGTCCCCGGCGTGGGGTGCCACCGCATCCGGTCGGGGCGAGGCGCGGGCGCCGGGCGACCGCCGGCGGGCCGCTGCGCTGATCGCGGCGGTGGTGGCCCTGGTGGCCGTCTGCGCGATCGCCGCCCTGCTGCTGCTCGGCGGCGACGGCTCCGGGGGCGAGGGCGCCGCGGGCGACGACGGGTCGCCGTCCGACGCCGTCGCGGCGGGTCCCACGATCGGCGAGGTGCGGGAGGTGAACGGCACCGCCTACACGGTGGAGGCCGTGCAGGTGGACGACACCTGCGCCGGGCACGCCTACGGGGAGGTGGCCGGCTTCTTCGCCGCGACCGACTGCACCGGGCTCTCCCGGGCGCTCTACTCGGCCGAGGTCGGCGGCGCCCCGGTGGTGGTGTCGGTGTCGCGGGTCGCCATGTCCGACCCCGCCGCGGCCCGGGAGCTGCGTGCTCTCACCGACCGCGACGGCAGCGGCAACGTCAACGACCTGCTGCGCGAGGGGGTCACCTACGACGGCGGCCCGGCAGGGCTGCGGTCGGCGGAGTACGCCAGCGCGGTGTCGGGGTCGACCGTCACCGTGGTCGAGAGCGCGTGGGCCGGTGCGCCGGGGCCGGGTGGTGCGGCGGCGGTGGACAAGGTCGCCTCGGACGGGCTCGCGCTGCCGGTGCCACCTCTCCCGGAGGGCTGAGGTCCTTCCCGGTGCCCGCACCTCAGGTGGTGGCCGCCGCCCAGGCCATCGCGTTGAGCAGTTCGGCCATCGCGGGGCGGGTCAGCCGGCCGGCGCTGTGCGGGGTGGAGTTGATCAGCCCGAAGACGGCGTGCGCGCGGGCCCGGCAGGCGGCCGCCTCGGCGCCCGGGTGCACCCGCGCCAGCACGGCCACCCACACCTCGACGTACCGGCGCTGCAGCCGGCGCACCTGCGCGGCCTCGGCCTCGGGCAGGGAACCGAGGTCCCGGTCGTGCACGACGATCAGCGCCGGGTTGTCCAGCGCGAAGTCGACCTGGAAGTCGATGAGCGCACGCAGCTGGGCGGCGGGGTCGCTGCCCGCGGCCGCCACCCGGTCGCGGCCGCCGTCGGCGAGGCGCGCGCTGATGCGCAGCAGCATCTCGGCGAGCATCGCGTCCTTGCTGGCGAAGTGCCGGTAGATCGCCGGCCCGGTCACCCCGACGGCCGCGCCGACGTCGTCCACCCCCACCGCGCGGGACCCGCGCTCGGCGAACAACCGGGCGGCCGCCTGCAGGATCTGCTCCCGCCGGGACGGGCGGGCGGCATCGGCGTGCATGGCGGCGTCCTGCGCGGGGGCGCCCGCGCCCAGGTCCGTGCCGGCCGACGTCATGCGACGGATGCTAGCCCCGCCGGTGAACTCGGGTTAACCCCACGACGAGTGGGCTGGACCTCACCGTGAACCGTGGTTAACCTCTGCCCCGTGGACGCACCGGTGCTCTCCCACGCCCTGTCGGCCGACCCGGCGGGCGCTGCCCGCAACGCCGCGGCGCACGCGGAGCTCGTCGCCGATCTGGCCGGCCAGCTGCGCGCGGTGGGTCTCGGCGGCGGCGAGCGGGCCCGCGAGCGGCACACCGCTCGCGGGAAGCCGCTGCCCCGCGAGCGGGTCGACGCGCTGCTCGACCCGGGGAGCCCCTTCCTCGAGCTGTCGCCGCTGGCCGCGCACGGCCTCTACGGCGGCGAGGCGCCGGCGGCGGGGATCATCACGGGTATCGGCCGCATCTCGGGCCGCGAGTGCGTCGTCGTCGCCAACGACGCCACCGTCAAGGGCGGCACCTACTACCCGATGACGGTGAAGAAGCACCTCCGCGCCCAGGAGGTGGCGCTGCACAACCGGCTGCCGTGCATCTACCTGGTCGACTCCGGCGGCGCCTTCCTCCCGATGCAGGACGAGGTCTTCCCCGACCGCGAGCACTTCGGCCGGATCTTCTACAACCAGGCGAACCTCTCCAGGGCCGGCATCGCCCAGATCGCGGCGGTGATGGGCTCCTGCACCGCCGGCGGCGCGTACGTGCCCGCGATGAGCGACGAGGCGGTGATCGTCCGCGAGCAGGGCACGATCTTCCTGGGCGGCCCGCCGCTGGTGAAGGCCGCGACCGGCGAGGTGGTCACCGCCGAGGAGCTCGGCGGGGGAGACCTGCACAGCCGGGTCAGCGGGGTCACCGACCACCTGGCCGACGACGACGCGCACGCCCTGCAGATCGTCCGGCAGATCGTGTCCACCCTCGGGCCGCGGGAGCCCCGGCCGTGGGACCTGGAGCCGGTCGAGGAGCCGCAGCACCCGCCGGAGTCGATCTACGAGGTGGTGCCGCCCGATCCGCGCACCCCCTACGACGTCCGCGAGGTCATCGCTCGGCTGGTCGACGGCAGCCGGTTCGCCGAGTTCAAGCCGCTCTACGGGCAGACGCTGGTCACCGGCTTCGCCCGGCTGCACGGGCACCCGGTCGGGATCGTCGCCAACAACGGCGTGCTCTTCGCCGAGTCGGCACTCAAGGGCGCGCACTTCATCGAGCTGTGCGACCGCCGGAAGATCCCGCTGCTGTTCCTGCAGAACATCACCGGCTTCATGGTCGGCCGCGACTACGAGGCCGGCGGCATCGCCAAGCACGGCGCCAAGATGGTCACCGCCGTCGCCTGCGCCCGGGTGCCGAAGCTGACCGTGGTCATCGGCGGCTCGTTCGGAGCCGGCAACTACTCGATGTGCGGCCGGGCGTACTCGCCTCGCTTCCTGTTCACCTGGCCCAACGCCCGCATCTCGGTGATGGGCGGGGAGCAGGCGGCGTCGGTGCTGGCGACGGTCCGCCGGGACGGCATCGAGGCCCGTGGGGAGGAGTGGTCGGCCGAGGAGGAGGAGGCGTTCAAGGCGCCGATCCGCGACCAGTACGAGTCCCAGGGGCACCCCTACTACGCCACGGCGCGGCTCTGGGACGACGGCGTCATCGACCCCGCCCAGACCCGCACCGTGCTCGGCCTCGCCCTGTCCGCCTGCGCCAACGCGCCGCTCGAGGACGTCGGCTACGGCGTCTTCCGGATGTGACCGGCGTGAACCCCGGCACCGAGTTCCCCTGGTTCGGCGGCGCTCGTCCGCTGAGTGCACACGCACTCACTGTCAGAGCGTCGGCGAGGGAGCAGTGAGGCGAGGCATGTTCGACACCGTCCTGGTCGCGAACCGCGGCGAGATCGCCGTCCGGGTCATCCGCACCCTGCGGGAGATGGGCATCCGGTCGGTCGCCGTCTACAGCGACGCCGATGCCGGGGCGCTGCACACCCGCGTGGCCGACGTCGCCGTGCACATCGGGCCGGCTCCTGCGGCGCAGAGCTACCTGTCGGTCGAGCGGGTGCTGCAGGCCGCGGCCGCCACCGGAGCCCAGGCGATCCACCCCGGTTACGGCTTCCTGTCGGAGAACGTGGAGTTCGCCCGCGCGTGCGAGAAGGCGGGGATCGTCTTCATCGGCCCGCCGGTCGCCGCGATCGAGGCCATGGGCGACAAGATCCGCGCCAAGCAGACGGTCATGGCCGCCGGGGTCCCGGTCGTGCCGGGCCGCACGGAGCCCGGGATGACCGACGCCGAGGTCGCCGACGCCGCCGTCGCCGTCGGCTTCCCGGTGCTGCTCAAGCCGAGCGCGGGCGGTGGCGGCAAGGGCATGCGGGTCGTCCGCTCCGCCGACGAGCTGCCCGACGCGATCGCCGGGGCGCGCCGCGAGGCGAGCAGCTCCTTCGGCGACGACACCCTGCTCGTGGAGCGCTACGTCGGCAACTCGCGGCACATCGAGGTGCAGGTGCTGGGGGACGCCCACGGGAACGTCATCCACCTCGGCGAGCGCGAGTGCTCGCTGCAGCGCCGGCACCAGAAGGTGATCGAGGAGGCGCCGTCGCCGCTGCTGGACACCGGCATGCGCGCCACCATGGGCCGGGCGGCGGTCGAGGCGGCGAAGGCCGTCGGCTACACCGGCGCCGGCACGGTCGAGTTCATCGTCGACGCCGAGCGGCCGCGCGATTTCTTCTTCCTCGAGATGAACACCCGGCTGCAGGTCGAGCACCCCGTCACCGAGTGCGTCACCGGCCTGGACCTCGTCGAGCTGCAGGTGCGGGTGGCGGCGGGCGAGCGATTGCCCGTGGACCAGGACGACGTCTCCCTCGACGGGCACGCGATCGAGGGGCGGCTCTACGCCGAGGACCCGGCGCGCGGCTTCCTCCCGCAGGCCGGCACGGTGCTGGGGCTCGTGGAGCCCGACGGCGCCGGCATCCGGGTGGACAGCTCGCTGGCCGTGGGCACGGTCGTCGGCACCGACTACGACCCGATGCTGGCCAAGGTCGTCGCCTGGGGCCCGGACCGGGAGACCGCCCGGGCCCGGCTCGTCGGCGCGCTCGGCCGCACCGCCGTCCTCGGGGTGACGACCAACGCCGCCTTCCTGCGGGCGCTGCTCACCGATGACGACGTCGTCGCCGGGACGCTCGACACCGGGCTGATCGAGCGGCGGGGTGACGCGCTGACCACCCCCGACCCGGTGCCGTTCATCGCCTACGCGGCGGCAGCCCTGGCGCTGCTCGTCGAGAGCGAGCCGACCGGCCCCGTCGTCGACCGGTGGGACGTGCCCGACGGCTGGCGGCTGGGCGAGCCCGCGTGGACCGTGCGCCGTCTGCAGGCCGCCGGCGGTGAGCCGGTCGAGGTGCGGCTGCGCGGCCGTTCGTCGGCCGCCGAGATCCAGGTGGCGGGGGGTGTGGTGCCGGCCCGGGCGATCCGGGACGGTGATCGGCTGACCGTGACCGTGGGCGACCAGACCGCCGGCTACGCCGTCGTGCACTCCGGCGGGACGGTGTGGCTGGCCGCCGACGGGCACGTGACGGCGCTGCGGGAGCACGAGCGGCTGTCGTCGTCGGCCAGTTCGGCCGCGGGCGACGGCGTCGTCACCTCGCCCATGCCGGGCACGGTGACGGTGGTGCGGGCCTCGGTCGGCGACGAGGTGGAGGCGGGCACCCCGCTGCTCGTCGTCGAGGCGATGAAGATGGAGCACGTGCTCACCGCCCCCATCGCGGGGACGGTGGCCGAGCTCGGAGTGACGGCGGGCCAGACGGTCGCGCTGGACGAGCGGCTGGCGCTGGTGACCCCGGCGGCCGGGCCCGAGCAGCAGGAGAACTGATGTTGGACTACCGGCTCAGCGACGAGACCGAGGCCCTGCGGACGACCGTGCGGGAGTTCGCCCGCGAGGTCATCGCCCCGCAGATCGGGGAGTTCTACGAGCGGGACGAGTTCCCGACCGACATCGTGCGGCAGATGGGGGAGCTCGGGCTGTTCGGCCTGCCGTTCCCCGAGGAGTACGGCGGCGCGGGCGGCACCTACTTCGACCTCTGCGTGGCGCTGGAGGAGCTGGCCCGGGTGGACAGCTCCATGGCGATCACCGTGGAGGCGGGCGTCTCGCTCGGCGCCATGCCGATCTACCGGTTCGGCACCGAGGAGCAGAAGCGCGAGTGGCTGCCCCGGCTCTGCACCGGGGAGGCGCTGGGTGCGTTCGGCCTCACCGAGCCCGGCGGCGGCTCGGACGCCGGGGCCACCCGCACGACGGCTCGGCTGGAGGACGGGCACTGGGTGATCAACGGCTCGAAGGCCTTCATCACCAACTCCGGCACCGACCTGACGTCGCTGGTGACGGTGACCGCGGTGACCGGCACGAAGCCCGACGGCAAGAAGGAGATCTCGGCGATCATCGTGCCCTCGGGCACGCCGGGGTTCACCGTCGGGCAGCGGTACTCGAAGGTCGGCTGGAACGCCTCCGACACCCGGGAGCTCTCGTTCGACGACTGCCGGGTGCCCGAGGAGAACCTCGTCGGGCAGCGCGGCCGCGGCTACGCCCAGTTCCTCTCCATCCTCGACGAGGGCCGGATCGCGATCTCCGCGCTCTCGGTCGGGCTGGCCCAGGGGTGCGTGGACGAGTCGGTGAAGTACGCGGGGGAGCGGGAGGCGTTCGGGCAGCCGATCGGCCGCAACCAGGCGGTCCAGTTCATGATCGCCGACATGGAGGTGCGGGCCTCCACCGCGCGGCTGGCCTACTACCGGGCGGCGGAGAAGATGCTGCGCGGCGAGCCGTTCAAGCGCGAGGCCTCGATCGCGAAGCTGTACAGCTCCGAGGTGGCGATGGACAACGCCCGCTACGCGACCCAGGTGCACGGCGGGTACGGGTTCATGAACGAGTTCCCGGTCGGCCGGTTCTACCGCGACGCGAAGATCCTGGAGATCGGCGAGGGCACCAGCGAGGTGCAGCGGATGCTGATCGCCCGAGACCTCGGCGTCGGCTGAGAAAGGGCCCGTCCTCCCCACGCCTCGCCAGCTCGGTGCGGGACCCGGAAGGGAGCCTCGGGCAAGTGGTACAGTTTCCCGTACCGCTTGTCGATGGAGGCTGCATGTCCATCACCGCCAGCGAGGCGCGCCAGCGGCTGTTCCCGTTGATCGAGGAGGTCAACGACGACCAGGTCGCGGTCGAGATCGTCTCCAAGAAGGGCACCGCGTTTCTCGTCTCCGCCGACGAGTACCGGTCGTTGAAGGAGACCGTCTACCTGCTGCAGTCACCGAAGAACGCCCAGCGGCTGCGCGAGAGCCTCGCCGAGGTGGCCGAGGGCCGGGCGGAGCAGCGCGAGCTCCTCGATTGAGGATCGCGTTCAGCTCGCACGGCTGGGCGGACTACACGAGCTGGTCCGGCGACCGGAAGATCCTGCAGCGCATCAACCGGCTGATCACGGAGGCGGCGCGCGACCCCGGGGCCGGCACCGGCAAGCCCGAGCGGCTCAGCGGGGACCTGTCGGGGTGCTGGTCCCGACGGATCGATCAGGAGCACCGCCTGGTGTACACCGTCGACGGCGATCTCCTCGTGGTCCTGCAGGCCAGGTACCACTACTGACTCCGAACCGGGCGCGCCCGCCCTCAGCGGCGGGCGAGCTCGGCGGCCAGCGGGTCGAGCCCGAGCTGGCCGAGCGCCAGCACGTCGCGGTGCCACTGCGCCAGGTCGAAGGCGTCCCCGGCTCGCCGTCGGGCCTCCTCCCGGCAGGTGAGGAACACCCGCTCGCCCACCTTGTAGACCGGCGCCTGCCCGGGCCACCCGAGGTAGCGGTGCAGCTCGTCGACCCGCATCGCGTCCTCCATGCTGACGTGCCGGCGGAGGAACGCCAGCGCGACGTCGTAGTCCCACCGCGAGCCGGCGGCCGCCCCGGCGGGGATCGGCAGGTCGAGGTGCACCCCGATGTCCAGCACGACCCGCGCCGCCCGCAGCTCCTGGGCGTCGAGCATCCCGAGCCGGTCGCCCGGGTCCTCGAGGAACCCGAGCTCGCCCATCAGCCGCTCGGCGTAGAGGGCCCACCCCTCGGCGTTCCCCGAGCAGGAGCAGAGCAGTCGCTGCCAGCGGTTGAGCCGCTGGGCGTCGTGGACCGTCTGCCCGATCTGCAGGTGGTGGCCGGGCACGCCCTCGTGGTAGACCGTCGTGGTCTCCCGCCAGGTCGTCATGTCCTCGACGCCCTCGGGCAGGGACCACCACATCCGGCCCGGCCGGCTGAAGTCCTCGCTGGGCGCGGTGTAGTACACGCCCTCGCCGGCGGTGGGGGTGAGCCGGCCCTCGATGCGGCGGACCGGCTCGGGGATGTCGAAGTGGACCCCGTCCAGCGCGGCCACCGCGCGGTCGGCGGTCTCCTGCAGCCAGGCCTGGAGCGCCTCCCGACCGCGGAGGATCCGCGCCGGGTCGGCGTCGAGCACCGCCATCGCGCCGGCCACCCCCTGCCCGGGGGCGATCTCCTCGGCGAGGCGCTCCTTCTCGGCGACGATCCGGGCCAGCTCCGCCCAGCCCCAGTCGTAGGTCTCGTCGAGGTCCAGCCGCGCGCCGGTGTGGTAGCGGGACTCGACCAGGTACCGGTCACGGCCCACGCCGTCGGCGTCCGGCGCCAGCGGCAGCAGCACCCGCTCGAGGTGCCCGGCGAACCCGAGCAGAGCGCCCGACGCCCGCTCGGCGCCGTCGGTCAGGTCGCGGCCCAGCGCGCTGCGGGGGTCGGCCGGGGCCTCGCGCGCCAGCCGGGTGAAGAAGCCGGGGCGCTCCGGCGTCCCGGCCCACTGCCGCGCCCGCTCCGCCGCCAGCCGGACCTGGCGAGCGGCCGAGACCCGGCCCCGGTCGGCGGCGTCGTCCAGCCCCCGCGCGTACCCCAGCAGGGCCTTGGGCATCGCGGCGAGCCGCACCGCGACCGCGGACCAGTCCTCGTCGGTCGCGGTGGGCATCAGGTCGAACACCTCGCGGAACCCCTGCAGCGGGCTGTCCACCGTGTTCAGGTCGGCCTGCGCGTAGCCGGCGTCGTAGCGGTCCAGTTCCGCGCCGAGCCGCTCCAGCATGGCGCTGCGGGCGATCTCGTCGCGCCGGTCGACCGGTTCCAGCGCGTCGGCCTGCGCGCGCGTGCGCCGCAGCAGCTCGGCGTGGGCGGCGTGCCCGTCGGTGCTCAGGTCCGGCCACCGGTCGTCGTGGCCGGGCACCCCGATGTAGGTGGCGACCACCGGCTGCGCCGCGGCGTAGCTCTCGACGAAGCCGTCGGCGAGCTGGTCCAGCGGGGACGGCGGGCGCGCGGGGGAGTCGGTCACCGGGGTCACGCTATCCGGGCGCCCGCCCGCCGCCCGCCACCCGCTCACGCCGTGACGTCGATCAGCACCTTGCCGACGGCGCCGTCCTGCACCGCCTGGT
Source organism: Blastococcus sp. SYSU DS0552 (assembly GCF_054050815.1). Taxonomy (NCBI): domain Bacteria; kingdom Bacillati; phylum Actinomycetota; class Actinomycetes; order Geodermatophilales; family Geodermatophilaceae; genus Blastococcus; species Blastococcus sp. SYSU DS0552. Next base: position 279,139 of record NZ_JBJHAB010000003.1, on the reverse strand, counting down.
GGGCGCCTGCGGTCTCGGCCAGCGGGAAGAGGTGCAGCGGCAGCCCGGCGTCGTCCCCGACCCGGATGGCGCCGTCGGCGACGGCGGTGGAGACATCCTCGATGCCGAGCACCTTGGCCCGCTCGGGTTCGGTGTAGACGAGCACGAACTGCCAGCGGGCGTTCGGTCCCATCTGCGCGCGCACCGGCACGGTCACCTCCGCGCCTCCGTCGTCGGCGTACATGGCGACCGCGCCGTACATCCCGATCACCTGGGCGTCGACCGGCGCGTTCACCGCGGCCGACACCTCCACGATCGCGTCGACGCCCTTCGGCGCGATCTTCCGTACCTCGGCGACGACGTCCTGGTCCTTGTAGTTCACGACGTGGTCGGCGCCGGCGGCCGCGGCCAGCTGCGCCTTGCGGGGGCTGCTGACCGTGGCGATCACGGTGGCGTCGGACCAGCGGGCCAGCTGGATCGCCGCGTTGCCGACGGCGCCCGCGCCGCCCTGCACCAGCACGGTGTGCCCGGTGAGCGAGCCGGGGCCCAGCCGGTCGGGCAGCGACTCGGCGACGGTCAGGCAGCGGTGGGCGGTGAGGAAGGGGATGCCCAGGGCCGCCCCCAGCTCGAAGGACGGGTCCGCGCCGAGCAGGACGACGTGCCGGGCCGGGACGACGGTGAACTCGGCGGCGGTGCCCCACGGCCGCTGCCACGCCGCCTCCCAGATCCACACCCGCTGGCCGAGCATGGCCGGGTCCACGCCCTGGCCGACGGCGTCGACGGTGCCCGAGCCGTCCTGGTTCGGCACCTGGCCGTCCGGGCCGGGCTGCGCCGCGCTGCGGGACTTCCAGTCGGTGGGGTTGACGCCGGAGAACGCGACGCGGACGCGCACCTCGCCCGGGCCGGGGTCGGGCACCGGCCGGTCGATCAACTGGAGGACGTCGGGGCCACCGGGTTCGCTGTAGGAGATCGCTCGCACGCCGCGGCTCCTACCCGACGAGGGGCGGCTCACTCGGCACGGCGCCGGGAGGTGGTGCGCGGGCTCAGCCGGGCGGCGCGTCGTCGTCAGTGGGCCACTCGGGGATGGGCAGGCCCGAGACGGCCAGCAGCCGCTCGACGGTGTGCTCGACCACCTCGTCTGTCGGGGGCACGCCGCCGGGGGAGGCCATCAGCCGCCGCACCTCGGCCGGCTCGACCTCGGTGCCGACGGCGTCGCGCACCCACCGGGCGAAGCCCTCGGCCTCGGCGTCGACGTCCACGGGGGCGGAGGCATCCGGCTCGTCGAAGTACACGCGCGGCTCGTAGCCGAGGAAGAAGCGGCCACCGGTCGCGTCGGCCGCCCGGTAGTCGACGGTCGCGATGTCACTGTCGTGCACGTCGACCATCAGGAACGGCACCGCGGTCGGCCGTCCCGTGCGCCAGCGCCCCTCGCTGTACACCAGCGTGCCGAAGTAGCCCATGGCCCGAGGCTAGCCGTCGGCACCGGGTCCGCCGGGGGCGGCGACAGGTGCATCGACCACGTGACGGGGTAGGTGCTGGGCCGGAGCAGGTCCCACGACGGAGGAGCAACCGACGATGAGCACCAAGGTCGAGCAGTCGATCCAGGTCGACGTCCCGGTACGCACGGCGTACGACCAGTGGACGCAGTTCGAGGACTTCCCGCACTTCATGAGTGGCGTCAAGGAGGTCCAGCAGCGCGGTGACCGGCGGCTGCACTGGGTGGCCGAGATCGCCGGGGTGCGGCGGGAGTGGGATGCCGCCATCCTCGAGCAGGTCCCCGACCAGAAGATCGCCTGGGCGGCGACGGACGGTGCGACCAACGCCGGCGCCGTCCGGTTCGAACCCGCCGGTCCCGGCTCCACGATCGTCCACCTGAGCCTGGAGTACGAGCCGGAGGGCCTGGTGGAGCAGGCCGGCGACAAGCTCGGCATCGTCGGCCACCAGGTGAAGTCGGACCTGCAGCGGTTCAAGTCCCTCATCGAGGACGCGGGCTACGCCAGCGGCGAGTGGCGCGGGTCGATCGAGCACGGCGTCCACGCCGGCACGCCCGGCGTCGAGGACGCGGCTCTCTCGCGTGGCGACAGCGGCAAGGCCGGGCTCTCGGCGAAGGGCGTCGCCGCCGGCGCCGCCGCGGTGGCCGGGGTCGCCGCCGCCGGTGCGGCCGTGGCCGGTTCGAGGACCTCGACGAGCGATTCGGAGACCGAGCAGCCGCGCCAGGTGCCCGCCTCTCCGCCGGTGACCGTCGTCGAGGAGGTGCCGGCGCCCGACGCGCGGCTCGAGGGATCCGAGGTCGGGGACACCACCCAGGGCGCCACGGCCGCCGGACGCCGGGACGACGACCCGACCACCGGTGGTACCAGCCGCTGACCCCAGGCGGTGCGGGGAGGGGTGAGGCCACTGGCTACCGGCTGCCGGTGGCCCGCTCCTTCACCCGGTCGATCGCCGCGAGCAGCACGACGGTCAGCACCAGGACGGCGAGCGAGGCGATCCACCACCACGGCGCCGGCAGGCGGAGGGTGAAGGCGAGGAACAGCTCGCCGTCGAAGAGCAGGCGGCTGACGAACGGCGCGAGGCCGTTGTAGATGCCGGCGAGCAGCACCAGGGCGCTCAGGGCGTCGTAGCCCTCGGTGCCCGTCTCCTCCCGAGGCTCCTCCGGCTGCGCGGCCGCCGGCGGGGGCTCCTCGCCCCGGTGCAGCAGGAAAAGCAGCAGCGCGCCGACGGCGACGATGCCCAGGCACGCAAGCCACCACCACGGCGACGGCAGGGCGAGCGCGACGGCGAAGCGCTGGTCGGCCTCGGACAGCGGCCGCACGATCAGCGGCACCACGCCCTGGTAGAACGTCAGGAACCCGACGAGCCAGGACAGGACGGGGCGCCAGCGGGCGCGGGGGCGGTCGGTGCTGCTCACGCCGGACAGCCAACCGCCGCAGGGACCGCCGGCACATCGGCCATAGGCCGATCGGGCCACCGACCGAAGACCAGTCGAGGTGCTCGGTGCTGCGGGCGCCGGCGCCCCCGGGTCCGCCGGCCCTCAGCCGCGGCCGGTGCGCAGCTGCCTGGCGACGTCCGGTCGGCCGTTGGCCGCGGCGAGCGCCGCTGCCTGATCCCAGTCGTACTCGACGGCGTGGAACTCGGCCGACCACTGCCCGCCCGAGTCGTCGGCGATGGCGTACCGGGCGTGCGGGGTCCCGGACTCCATGACATGCGGGTAGGGGTGGTCGTCGGCGTAGGCGGGCCAGCCGACGCTGCCCGGGTTCACGACGAGGGCACCGGTCGGCAGCCGCACCACCCGCTGCAGGTGGGTGTGCCCGCACAGCAGCAGCGGGGTCGTGGCGGAGCCGCCGAGCCGGTCGAGGACCTCGGCCTCCGTGGCCTTCTTGCTCTTCGGCGCGCTCAACTACTTCACCCACATCGGGCTGATCATCAACACGATGTAGCCCGGAGCAAGCGGGTGGCGGGGAGCCCCGCCGCCCGCCGCTCAGCTCGGGCTGATCGACAGGGTGAGCCGGGCGCGGCCTTCCTCGGAGCGGGCGGTGGCGATCCGCTCGGTCGAGGGCGTGCCGTACTCGGTCGTGCGCTGGCGGGCGGGCCGGCCGATCGCGGCGGCCATCGCCTCCAGCTCGGCGATGGTCTTCAGCGAGCCGTTCTCGCTGCCGGCCATCCGGCTGATCGTCTCCTCCATCAGCGTGCCGCCCAGGTCGTTCGCCCCGCCCTGCAGCACCGCCTGCGTGCCGGTGTCGCCGAGCTTCACCCACGAGGTCTGGATGTTCGAGATGCGCCCGTGCAGCAGCAGCCGGGCGACGGCGTGCACCGCCCGGTTCTCCCGCACCGTCGGGCCGGGGCGGGCGACCCCGGCCAGGTAGATCGGCGAGTTGTGGTGGACGAACGGCAGCAGCACGAACTCGGTGAAGCCGCCGGTGCGGTCCTGCAACGCTGCGAGGGTGCGCAGGTGCCCGACCCAGTGGGCGGGGGTGTCGACGTGGCCGTACATCATCGTCGACGTCGTCGGGATCCCGACCTCGTGCGCGGTGCCGATGATCTCCAGCCAGGTCGCCGTCGGCAGCTTGCCCTTGGTCAGCACCCAGCGGACGTCGTCGTCCAGGATCTCCGCCGCCGTGCCGGGGATCGAGTCCAGCCCGGCCTCCTTCAGCCCGGTGAGGAACTCGCGGAACGACAGCCCGGTGCGCGCCGCCCCGTTGACGATCTCCATGGGTGAGAACGCGTGCAGGTGGATGCCCGGCTGCCGCCGCTTCACCTCGCGCGCCAAGTCGAAGTAGGCGGTGCCCGGCAGGTCGGGGTGGATGCCGCCCTGCATGCAGATCTCGGTCGCGCCGGCGGCCCACGCCTCGTCCACCCGGTCGCCGACCTGCTCCATCGACAGCGTGTAGGCGTCGGCGTCGGTGCGCCGCTGGGCGAAGGCGCAGAAGCGGCAGCCGGTGTAGCAGACGTTGGTGAAGTTGATGTTCCGGTTCACGACGTAGGTGACGTCGTCGCCGTTGACGTCGGTGCGGACGGCGTCGGCGAGCGCGCAGAGGTTCTCGAGGTCGGTGCCGTCGGCGCCCAGCAACGCCAGGTACTCGGCGTCGGTCAGGCCAGCCGGGTCCTGCTCGGCGTGCAGCAGCGCGGCGAGCACCTCCCGGTCGCCCGCGGCCAGCGCGGTGGAACGGCCGTCCCGGGCGGCCGTCGTGCGGTCGCGCAGCTCCGACCAGTCGCCGTAGACGGCGTCGAAGTCGCTGCGCCGGTCCGTCGTCCGCCCGACGGTGTCCACCTCGACGTGCAGGTCCACCCGGCCGGAGGAGGTCCACGACTCGTCGGGCTCCTGCCACGGCAGGCCCGCCGGCAGGCGCCCCTCGACGGCCAGCCCGTCCGGCCCGGCCAGCGCGGCGACGTGCGGGCGCACCCGCGGGTCCAGCCACGGCTCGGGCTGCAGCACGTAGCCCGGCTGGGCGGCCAGCCGCTCGCGCAGCTCGAACCCCGCCTCGGCCGTGAGCGCCGCCAGCTTGTCGATGTTCGGCCACGGCCGCTCCGGGTTCACGTGGTCCGGGGTCAGCGGGGAGACGCCGCCCCAGTCGTCGACGCCGGCGCGCAGCAGCAGCCCGAGCTCGGTTGAGTCGCTGAGGTTCGGCGGTGCCTGCACACGGGCCTTCGGGCCGAGCAGCAGCCGGGTGACGGCGACCGCGGCGACGTACTCCTGCAGCTCCAGGTCGTCGTGCGCGGCCATCGCGGTGCGCGGCTTGGCGCGGAAGTTCTGGACGATCACCTCCTGCACGTGCCCGTGCCGCGCCGCCGCGGCCCGGATCGCGCCGATGGCGTCGACCCGCTCGGTGTAGTCCTCGCCGATGCCTAGCAGCACGCCGGTGGTGAAGGGGACGGCGGAGCGCCCGGCGTCCTCCAGCACCCGCAGCCGGACGGCGGGCTCCTTGTCGGGGCTGCCGTAGTGCGGGCCGCCCTTCTCGGACCAGAGCCGGGTCGCCGTCGTCTCCAGCATCATGCCCATCGACGCCGACACGGGCTTGAGTCGCTGGATCTCCTCCCACGACAGCACGCCGGGGTTGAGGTGGGGGAGCAGCCCAGTCTCCTCGAGCACCCGGATCGCCATGGCGCGCAGGTAGCCCAGCGTCGAGTCGAAGCCGTGCGCCTCCAGCCACTCGCGCGCGACCGGCCAGCGGTCCTCCGGGCGGTCGCCGAGGGTGAATAGCGCCTCCTTGCAGCCCAGTGCCGCGCCGGCGCGGGCGATGTCGAGCACCTCGTCGGGGGAGAGGTAGGGGGCCTTGCCTTCGGCGCGCAGCTGCCCCGGCGTGGTGACGAACGTGCAGTAGTGGCAGCGGTCGCGGCACAGGTGGGTGAGCGGGATGAACACCTTGCGGCTGTACGTGACGACGCCGGGCCGCCCGGCGCTGGTCAGCCCCGCGTCGCGCACCCGGCCGGCAGCGGTGAGCAGCCGGTCCAGCGGCTCCCCGTCGCCCAGGCCGCGGGCGTGCAGGAGGATCTCCGCCTCGGTCGCGTCCAGGGTCACGCCCCGCTCGGCGCGAACCAGGGCGCGGCGGACGGCGGACTCGGTGGGTGCAGGCACAGCGCTCATAGCGCGTCCGACGCTAGCCCCGCCGGCCACGAGGTGTCGGGCCGCCCCGGCCGGGGGGCCTTCCGTGCGAGCTAGTGCCCTGCTCACAGGCGTGGGCAAGGCACTGGCTTGCGCGGGTGATCCGGTGGTCCCGTCGTGGGACTGCTCAGACGTCGCGGCGCTGGAAGGACATCGCGGTCAGCCCGAGGATCACCGCGGTCCACACCGCGGCCCACGCCAGGTAGACCGGCGTGAGGGGCGCATCGGCCAGGAACGGGAAACCGCCCTCGGGGCCCAGCTGGACGAGCGCCGACGGGTCCTGGAAGGCGTTCATGGCGCCGCGCCACAGGCCGTCGGTGGGCAGCAGCACCCGCGAGACGCTGCCGACCCGCTCGACGCCCTCGTTGCCCAGCGCCCCACCGATGCCGCCGACGACGCCCGCGACCCAGGTGGCGCCGAAGAGCCCGACGGCGATGATGCCCGAGGCCATCGGCGAGACGACGCTGGAGAGCAGCAGCGCCAGCGTCAGCAGCACGATCGTCTCGGCCGCCAGCAGCGCGAGCCCTGCCGCGGGTGACGGCGGCCAGTAGCCGACCACCCCGCGCACGATGAGCAGCTGCGCCAGGCCGGCCAGCACCACGTACCCGCAGCCGAAGGTGAGCAGGCCGAGCCACTTCCCGAGCAGGATCGACGAGCGGCGGACCGGCCGGGCGAGCATCGCCAGCGCCTGGCCCGACTCGACCTCGCCGGCGAGCGTGGGCCCGGCGAGGAACGCGGTGCCGATCGCCGCGATCAGGCTGAAGCCGAACATGATCAGGTTGATCAGCATGGAGGCGACCAGTCGGGCCTCGCCGCTGGTGAGCGTGCCGAGCTCGGTCTCCAGGCCGATGAGCCTGGAGAAGCCCCAGCCGCTGAGCGCGAGCAGCGCCACGGTCAGGATCAGCAGCGCCCAGACGACCTTGCGCCGGAACGCCTCGCGCAGGGTGAGGCCGGCGATCGTCAGCACGGTCACGGGGCCGGCTCCTGGTGCATGGGTTCGTCGTGCCGGAGGACGGCGAGCAGCCGCTCCTCGAGGCTGATCCGCACCGGTTCGACCGCGTGCACCCGGACCCCGAGCCCGACGAGGTCGCGCACCAGGTCGGGCACGGTGACGCCGTCGTCCTCGGACGCCAGGGCGACGGTGAACCAGTCACCGCTGCGGGTCAGCGAGCCGGCCGCCCGGAGCCGCTGCTCGACCCGCTCGTCGACGTCGGCCAGCCGCAGCCGGACCTCGCGCTGGCCGAGCAGCTCGGCGAGCGTGCCCGACGCCGCCACCTGGCCCTTGTCGAGGATCACCACCCGGTCGCACACCCGCTCCACCTCGCCGATCAGGTGCGAGTTGAGCAGGACCGCGACGCCGCGGGACTTCAGCGCCAGCACGAGGTCGCGGACGTCCACCCGGCCCAGCGGGTCCAGCGCGCTGGTCGGCTCGTCGAGGACGACCAGCTGCGGCCGGGCGACCAGGGCGACCGCCAGCCCCAGCCGCTGCTGCATGCCCTTGGAGAAGCTCCCCACGCGGTCGCCGCTCCGCTCGGCCAGCCCGACCGCCGCCAGGCACGCGCGGCGTTCCTCGGCGGGGACGTCGAGGCGGGCCAGCTTCACGTGCAGGTCGAGCACCTCCGCCGCGGTCAGCCACGGCTGGTAGCGGAACAGCTCGGGGAGGTACCCGACGGCGCTGCGGCTGCGCGGGTCCGACGCGGGCCGGCCGAGCAGCAGCACCTCACCGGCGTCCGGTCGCACGAGGCCGAGCAGCATCTTGATGACGCTGGTCTTCCCGGCGCCGTTGGGCCCGAGCAGGCCGACGACCTCGCCGCGGCCGACGGTGAAGGAGACGTCGTCGACGGCGGTCCGGCGTCCGTACCGCTTGCGCAGCCCGGAGCACCAGACCGCCGGCGACGGCGGCAGGTCGTCGAGCCCGCCCGCCGCGGGAGCGTTCGAGGTCACCCCGCGGACGGTAGCGGCGTCAGCGGAGGTCACGGGCGACGTCGAGGAGCTCGTCGGCGCTGAGCGTTCCGGCGACGCCGGTCATCACGCCGTCCTCCACCCAGACCACGCCGGCGAAGAGCCCGTTGCGGGAGGTGAGCACCGTCGCCTCCGCCCCATCGACGTCGGCCGTCGAGCTGGTCACCATCTCCGCGGGAACCGGCAGCGGCAGCGTCGCGGCGTCGGTGGAGAGGTCGCGCAGCTGGTCGGCGAGGCCCTCGGGGAGGCCGGGCAGCGACAGCAGGTAGTCGCGGACCGTCTCGAACGGCACCCCCGAGGAGAGCACCGTCGGCGCGTTCGCCCGGGCGACGACGAGGCTGGGCACGCCGGTCGGCTGCGACCACACCGCCGCGACCCCGGGGCCGGCCTCCAGCCGCAGCTGGGCGCCGTCGAGCCCGGGCGGCGGGGGAGGCAGGACCTCCCCCTCGGCGGCCGCGGCCTGCGCGGCCTTGGCGGCGGAGAAGGTGAACGTCGCGCGGGCCACGTCGGCCGCCAGGTAGACAGGTTCGCCGGTCACGCCCTCGGGCAGCTCGGCGACCTCCGGGACGGTGAGGCCGGTGCGCTCCCGCGCCGCCTCGGCATCGGTCACCGGCTCCGGCTCGGGCTCCTCGGCGAACTCGAGGTCGCCGTAGGCGGAGAGGTCCGGGATCTGCACCAGGTCGGTGGCGCTCACCTCGACCGGGTCGACGCGCTCGGTCTGGAAGATCGGCAGCCAGTCGTTCGCGGCCGCGACCCCGGCGCCGGTCAGCAGGACCACCGCGCCGAGCGCCGCCACGGCGGGACGGCGGACGGCCGTGCCCCAGCGGTTGCGGCCGGCGGTGCGCGCCGGGCGGAAGGCGGTCACGGTCGACGGGGCCGAGGCGGCCGAGAACCGGGCCCACGCGGCGTCGGTGTCGACGGCGCCGGAGGCGGGGTCGGACCCGCCGAGCGCCGCACCGACCAGCTGCGCGTCCGCGCGGGCGTCGTCGAGGGCGCGCAGGCAGACCGGGCAGCCGGCGACGTGCGCGCGGTCGGCGTCGGAGACCCCGGCCGGCTCGTCGATCAGCCCGCGGAGGACGCCCTCATTCGGATGACGCATGGCGGTTCAGCTCCTTGCGAAGTGCGGCTTCGGCGCGGCGGACGGTGGTGCCGACGCTGCGGGGGGACAGATCGAGTGCGGTGGCGACCTCGGCGTAGCTCAGGCCGCTGTGGCGCAGCACGAGCGCGGTCGCCTGCGTGCGGGGGAGCCGGGCCAGGGCCGCCCGGACGCGGCTGCGGTCCTCGCGGGTGAGGACCGCGTCGGCCACGTCGGGGGTGGTGGGGTCGGCGGCCGAGGCCACCGTCTCCTCCCGGGCGGCGCGGCGGCGACCCGAGCGGATCAGGTTCAGCGCGGTGTGCGCGGCGGCGACCGACAGCCAGCCGGCGGCCTCGGCCGCGGGTACGGATGAGCGGCCGAAGGACAGGAACACCTCCTGCGCCACGTCCTCCGCCTGGTCGCGGGAACCGAGCACCCTCGCGGCGACCCCGACGACCCGCTGGTAGTCGCGGCGGAAGACCTCCTCGAGGTCGGGCCGCACCGCACCGCGGGTCGCTGTTGCCGGCACGCTGCCCGCCCCTCCGACCCGGCCGAACGCGCCGGGAAAAGTCAGGACGGCCGCCGGTGCCGCTCGTCCGTGCCGTACGAGGTCCATGTACGGATAGCACCGCCGGGCCTTCGGATGTGACATCCGCGCCCGGAAGGGCTCAGCCGCGACCGGCCGGGGCCCCGGTCTCGTCGACGAACCGACCGCGCAGCCGCAGCAGCGGGCGGGCGTCAGGGTTGAGCACCGGCACGTCGTCCACGGTCAGCAGCGCCAGCACGTGGTCGCCGGCCTCGACCAGCCGTTCCAGGCGGCAGTCCAGGGCGGCCGGCGCCTCGCTCAGGACGATGGCGCCGCTGCCGGCGGCCCGGGTCCACGGCACGGTCTCCAGCAGGTGCCGCGCGCTGGGCCGCCCCGCCGAGGCGAACCGGGAGGCCACGATGGCGTGCGGCGCGGCCAGCACGGTCAGCGCGCAGCGGCCGACCGCCTCCAGCACCTCGGCGGGGTAGCCGCCTGCGGTCAGGCCGACGGCGACCAGCGGGGGTGCGGCCGAGACGCTCATGACCGAGCTGACCGTCGTCCCGACGTCGTCGATGTCGTCCTGCACGGTCAGCAGGCACACCCCGGCGGCGTACTGGGCCAGGGCGGCGGTGAACTCGCGGGCGTCGACCGGCATGGCGGCCAGTCGACCACATGACCAGGATGAGCCGGTGAGCGATGCAGCGGAGCGGACCTACGACGTCGTCGTCCTGGGGGCCGGGTCCACCGGGGAGAACGTCGCCGACATCGTCGTCCGGGGCGGCCTGTCGGCCGTCCTGGTGGAACCGGAGCTGGTGGGCGGCGAGTGCTCGTACTGGGCGTGCATGCCGAGCAAGGCGCTGCTGCGCGGCACCGAGGTGCTGGCCGAGGCGCGCGCCGTCGACGGCGCCCGGCAGGCGGTCACCGGTGACCAGGACGTGGCGGCCACCCTCGCCCGCCGCGACTCCTTCACCTCGCACTGGGACGACTCCGGCCAGGTCGAGTGGGTGCAGGGCGCCGGCATCGACCTGCTGCGGGGCGCCGGCCGGCTCGACGGCGAGCGAACTGTCGTCGTCACCGCCGAGGACGGGACCGCGACCCGGCTGACGGCCCGCCACGCGGTCGCCGTGTGCACCGGGTCGGCGGCGGCGACCCCGCCGATCGAGGGGCTGGCCGACGTCGACCCGTGGGGCCCGCGCGAGGCCACCAGCGCCAAGGAGGCGCCGGGCCGGCTGCTCGTGCTCGGTGGCGGCTACGTCGGCTGCGAGATGGCCACGGCCTGGCAGGCGTTGGGCTCACAGGTCACCGTCCTGCAGCGCGGCGACCGCCTGCTGCCGCGGCTGGAGCCGCAGGCCGGGGACGCCGTCGTCGGCGCCCTGCGGGAAGCAGGCGTGGACGTGCGGCTGGGCACGGAGGTCACCGCCGCCCGCCGCGACGGCACCGAGGTCGTGCTGACGACGGCGGACGGCGAGGTCCGCGGGGACGAGGTGCTGGTCGCGATCGGCCGGGCCGGGCGCACCACCGACCTCGGGGTGGAGACCGTCGGGCTGGAGCCGGGGGAGTACCTGCCCGTCGACGCCACGCTGCAGGTCGAGGGGGTGCCCTGGCTCTACGGCGTCGGCGACGTCAACGGCCGGCAGCTGCTCACCCACATGGGCAAGTACCAGGCCCGCCAGGCAGGGGCGGCGATCGTCGCACGGGCCCGCGGCGAGGAGGTGGACACCGCACCGTGGTCGCCGTTCGTGGCCACCGCAGACGACGTCGCGACGCCGTCGGTGGTGTTCACCGCGCCGCAGGTGGCCAGCGTCGGGCGCACCGCGGCCGAGGCGCGGGACGCCGGCCTGCCGCACCGCGTCGTCGAGTACCCGATCGGCAGCGTCGCGGGCGCCTCGGTGTTCGCCGACGGCTACACCGGGACGGCGATCGCGGTGGTCGACACCGAGCGCGAGGTGCTGCTGGGCGTGACCTTCGTCGGCCCGGCGGTTGCCGAGCTGCTGCACGCGGCGACGATCGCGGTCGTCGGCGAGGTGCCGATCGCCCGGCTCTGGCACGCCGTTCCGGCCTACCCGACGGTCAGCGAGATCTGGCTGCGGCTGCTGGAGACCTACCGCGGCTGAGCGGCCCGTCACCCCCGCCCCGTGGCCACCGCCCCGTGCGCGTACGGCTGGGCTCGCGGCCGCGGTGCAGGGGCGGGAGGTCGCGGCGGCCGCACCCCCGCGACGGCGGCGCCAGCGCCCGTGCTGGAGTTGCGTCGTGCAGTTCGACCGTTCGTCGCGTTCCCCTTGGCACCGCTACATCGCTCTCGGCGACTCGTTCACCGAGGGGTTGAGCGATCCCGACCCCGAGCGCCCGGGAGAGTTCCGCGGCTGGGCCGACCGGCTGGCCGAGCACCTCGTGGCCGCGGCGCCGCACGCCGACGTCGAGTACGCGAACCTGGCGATCCGGGGCCGGCTGCTGCACCAGGTCGTCGACGAACAGGTGCCGGTGGCGCTCGAGGCCGAGCCGGACCTGGTCAGCCTGGTCGCCGGCGGGAACGACCTGATGCGCCCCGGCGCCGACCCGGACCAGCTCGCCGCCACGCTGGAGGCGGCCGTCGTCCGCCTCCGCGCCGCGGGCGCCGACGTGCTGCTGGCCACCGCGGTCGACACCCGCAACACCCCGATCCTGCGGCGGGTCCGCGGCAAGATCGCCGTCTTCAACGCCAACATCTGGTCGATCGCCACCCGCCAGGGCGCCGTCGTCCTGGACCAGTGGGGGGCGCAGTGGCTCCAGGACTTCCGGCTCTGGGACACCGACCGCATCCACCTGACCGACGAGGGGCACCGCCGGATGGCGCTGGCCGCCGCTGCGGCGCTGGGCCTTCCCGGGGTCGACGGCGAGGACTGGCGCACCCCGCTCCCGCCGCAGCCGCCGCGCGAGCTGCGGGCGGCCCTGGCCGAGGAGGCGGCCTGGGTGCGCGGCTTCGTGGCCCCCTGGATCGGCCGGCGGCTGCGCGGCCGGTCCTCCGGTGACGGCCGGGCGCCCAAGCGTCCCGTGCCCCTGGCGCTCCCGCGTCCCTGACGCCCCGTACCGGCACGGACGACGAAAGACCTTGACAGGCAAGTGAGCACTTGCCTGATACTGAGCCGTGGACACGGACCCGGAGCTGTTCAAGGCGCTCGGTGACGCGACCCGACGCACGATCCTCGACGAGCTGCACGACCGGGACGGTCAGACGCTGTTCGAGATCTGCGGCCGGCTGGCCATGAAGCACGGGCTGGCCTCCTCGCGCCAGGCCATCTCCCAGCACCTCGCGGTGCTGGAGCAGGCCGGTCTGGTGCGCACCCGGCGGCAGGGCCGGTACAAGTTCCACCACCTCGACACGGGCCCGCTGCGCTCGATCGTCGAGCGGTGGCCGATCCAGCGAGAGGAACCGACACCGTGATGCGCATCCACCTCACCAGCGTGTGGGTCGACGACCAGGAGAAGGCGCTCGCCTTCTACACCGAGAAGCTGGGGTTCGTGAAGAAGACCGACGTGCCCACCGGCGAGGCGCGCTGGCTCACCGTGGTCTCGCCAGCCGACCCGGACGGCGTCGAGCTGCTGCTGGAGCCCGACGGCCACCCCGCGGCACGCCCGCTCAAGGAGGCGTTGGTCGCCGACGGCATCCCGTTCACCCAGTTCGCCGTCGACGACGTGCAGGCCGAGGTCGAGCGGCTGAAGGGCCTGGGTGTGGAGTTCACCCAGGACGCCACCGACCTCGGGCCGGTGGTCACCGCCGTCCTCGACGACACCTGCGGCAACCTGATCCAGCTCGCCGCCATGAAGCAGTGAGGACCTAGTCCTCGTCGGGGTCGGCGAGCTCGTCGAAGAGCGTGCGGGCCGACAATCGGCCGGTGTCGGTGACGTCGTGCCCCTGCGGGGTCGAGGGCGGCCGCTGCCGGGGGAGCGGGAGCGGCGCCGGCGGCTCGGGCAGCAGCTCCCCGGCGACGTCCTCGGCCGGGGTCTCGGTGACCTCGCCGATGAGCACCTCCGCCGGGTTGGGTAGCGGCGCCGGGCGGCCGAACGCGTAGCCCTGCGCCATGGCGCACCCGTGGTCGAGCAGCCAGGCGGCCTGGTCGAGGTCCTCGATGCCCTCGGCGATGACCTGCAGGCCCATGCCGCGGCCGAGCTGCAGCAGCCCGTGCACGAGCGCCGCCGTCGAGGGCTCGGTGACGACGTCGGCCACGAACGACCGGTCGATCTTCACCGTGTGGATGGGCAGCCGGTGCAGCGCGGTGATCGCCGAGTACCCGGTGCCGAAGTCGTCCAGCGCGAGCGTCACGCCCTGCTCGGTGACGACGGCGACCGAGTGCAGCGTCGCCTCGGCCGCGAACAGCGCGGTCGACTCGGTGATCTCCAGCTCGAGCCGGTGCGGCGGCAGGCCGGACTCCTCCAGCGCGGCGGCGACCAGCTCGCTGAAGCCGTCCTCGGCGAGGTGGCGGGCGGAGATGTTGACGTGCACCCGCAGGTCGTCGGTCCAGGTGGCGGCGTCCAGGCAGGCCCGCCGAAGCACCCACGCGCCGAGCTTGGAGGTGAGCCGGTTGTTCTCCGCGACGTCCAGGAAGACGCCGGGCGGCAGCAGGCCGCGGGTGGGGTGCTGCCAGCGGATCAGCGCCTCGTAGCCGAGCAGCGTCTCGTCGGCCAGGTGCACGATCGGCTGGTAGAACAGCCGCAGCTCGTCGTTGTCGAGGGCGTGCCGCAGCTCGGTCTCCAGCTGCAGCGCGTCGACGTCGCTGCGGCTGAGTGCCCCCTCGTGCACCTCGATGCGGGCACGCTGGCCGTCGGCCTTGGCCTTCGTCAGCGCGCTCTGCGCCTGACGGAGCAGGTCGTCGGGGGTCATGTCGGCGCCGAGCGTGAGGCCCACGCTGGCCGAGAGGGTGATCTCCCGGCCGTTCACCACGAAGGGCTCGTCGAGCACGCTCAGCAGGCGGTCGGCCAGGGCGCGCAGCCCGTCGAGGTCCTCGACGTCCTCGGCGACGACGAGGAACTCGTCGGCGCCCAGGCGCACGGCGGTGTCCTCGACGCGGGTGCTCCAGCGCAGCCGGTCGGCGAACTGGCTGAGCAGCAGGTCGCCGGCCTCGTGGCCGAGGGCGTCGTTGACCGCCTGGAACCGGTCGATGTTGAGGTGCACCAGGCCGACCTGCAGGCCCCGGCGCCGGGAGAGCGCCACGGCGTGCCGCAGCCGGTCGGTGAGGGCGCGGCGGTTGGGCAGGCCAGTGAGCGGGTCCATGAACGCGCGCCGGACGGCATCCTCCTCCGCGCGGCGGCGGTCGGTGACGTCGACCAGCGAGAGGACGACGAACTGCGCCGTGCCGTTGTTCTGCCGCACCACCTCGTGGGACTGGACCACCCACAGTTCCGTGCCGTCGGAGCGGCGCAGCCGGCGCTCGCCGTCGAGCAGCAGGTTCGGGTCGAGCGCGGGTTCACCCGGGCCGGGCTCCAGGCCGAGGTCGCCCACCGGGGGGTCGTCGGGGTGGGCCAGCAGGTCGATGTGCCGGCCGGCCAGGTTCTCGGCTGTGCGGCCGGTGAGGGCGCACATCCGCGGATTGGCGACCAGCACGTGCCCGTCGAGGTCGACGAGGGCCTTGGCGATCGGAGCGCCGAGGAACAAGGCCTGGAACAGCTGGCCCCGGTCGGCGAGCAGCGTGTCGATCGCCCGCAAGCGCTGCCCGGCGCCACCGCCGGGCGTGCCCGGGGACCGGGGCATCTCGGGTGCGGGGAGGCTCACCCGGACAGCGTCACGCATCGCAGGCGAGAAGTGACGGAACCGGTTCACGGAGAGTCGTGATCGTCCCGTCACACTCCGTCGCATGAGGGCTCACCCGTCCCACCCATCGCGCCCGCTGCGGTGATCTGCCACAGGGCACGGGAATCGGGACCGGTCTCCGAGCGCTGCTGGAGCAGACATCGACGAAAGGACCAGTCGTGGACAAGCGGATCGGCTTCCTGTCCTTCGGGCACTGGCAGCCCATCCCGGGCTCGCAGGTGCGCACCGGGCGGGACGCCCTCGTGCAGAGCGTGGAGCTCGCGGTGGCCGCCGAGGAGCTGGGGCTCGACGGCGCCTACGTGCGGGTGCACCACTTCGCCCGCCAGCTCGCCTCGCCCTTCCCGCTGCTGGCCGCGATGGCGGCCCGCACCAGCCGGATCGAGCTCGGTACCGGCGTCATCGACATGCGCTACGAGAACCCGCTCTACATGGCCGAGGAGGCGGCGGCGACTGACCTGCTCGCCGACGGCCGGCTGCAGCTGGGCGTCAGCCGGGGGTCGCCGGAGACGGCGCTGCGCGGGTCCGAGGCGTTCGGGTACGTGCCGGCCGAGGGCAGTACCGACGCCGAGCTGGCACGGCAGAAGACCGCGCTGTTCCTCGCGGCGATCAACGGGCAGCCGGTGGTGGACGCCGACCCGCGGATGACCGGTGGCGCGACGGGGAAGCTCGCGATCCAGCCGCCGTCGCCGGGGCTGGCCGACCGCATCTGGTGGGGTTCGGGCACCCGCGCGACGGCGGAGTGGACGGCGCGGCAGGGGCTGAACCTGATGAGCTCCACGCTGCTGGTCGAGGACACCGGCGTCCCCTTCGACGAGCTGCAGGCCGAGCAGATCGCCCGCTACCGCGCCGCCTGGGCCGCGGCTGGGTGGGAGCGCGAGCCGCGCGTCTCGGTGAGCCGCAGCGTGCTGCCGATCACCAGCGACCTGGACCGGCAGTACTTCGGCGGCGGCCGTGAGGGCGAGGACCAGGTCGGCATCCTCGAGGGCGTCCGCGCCCGCTTCGGCAAGAGCTACACCGGTGAGCCCGACGTGCTCGCCGAGGAGCTGGCCAAGGACGCCGCCGTCCGCGAGGCCGACAGCCTTCTGCTCACCGTGCCGAACATGCTGGGCGTCGAGTACAACGCCCACCTGCTGCGGACCATCGTCGAGCACGTCGCGCCCGCGATCGGCTGGGTGCACCCGGACTCGCGGTAGCGCCGCAGGCCCGCCCCGGCGGCGTCCGTGTCGACTCGTCGTCTTCCGGCCTGGCGACACCACCACGTGTCGACAACGGCTGACGTCGGGCGGCGTCACCCGCCCGGTGGAATCCGCTGGAGGCGGGCGCGTCGGTGCCGGTTCCACATCAGACTCTGCGGGTGCCCACCACCGATGCCGAGCGCTGGACTGAAGCCCGGCGGATTCTCGACGGGCTGCCGTCCGAGGCGCTCGAGGCGCGCGTCCGCCGGGGACGCCGGCTCGTCGTCCTGCTGGTGGCGGCCCTGCTCGTGCTGTGCGTGGCGCTCGCCTTCACGGTGGCTGTGTGGGCGGGCGACGAGCCGTCCGCGACGGAGGACGAACCGCTCTGGCAGGAGATCGCAGCGCTCGTCGCCGCCACGTCCGCGTGGGTGCTCGTGGCGGTCGGCGCGATCGGGCAGTGGCGTGCCACCCGTCGGCTCGGCGGCCTACGCAGCCCCCTGACGGTGCTGGACCGTCGACAGCAGAAGCTGCTCCTGCAGGAGTTGCGCGGCAGCGTGCCGGTCGATCCGACGCACGTGCCCCTGGTACGCCACCTGGCCGAGCGGCTGACCGCTCAGCGGTGGCTGCTGATCCTCCAGCTCGGCCTGCTGCTCATGTTCGTCGGGCAGTTCATCGGCTCGCCGTCGCCCTGGCGCCTGGGCCTGGTCGTGGTGATGGCCCTCGGCATGGCCGTGCTCCTCCCGCTGGTGCTCCGCAACGAGCGGCGGGCCCGCCGATTCCTCGTTGAGCACCCCGCCCGCGAGCCGCTCTAAGGGTGCTGCCCGCGCTCTGGGGGTGCTGCACGACTCCCGAGGCGCGAGGAACACCCCCGGAGCGGCGGCCGGGGCAGCGGGTCAGCGCAGGTCGAAGCCGAGGTCGAGTACCGGGGCGCTGTGCGTGAGTGCGCCGACGGCGAGGTAGTTGACGCAGGTCGCCGCGACCTCGGGAGCCCGCTCCAGCGACAGCCCGCCGCTGGCCTCCAGCCGGACACCCGTACCCCGCACCAGCTCGACCGCGGCGCGGGTGTCGGCGAGGGAGAAGTTGTCGAGCAGCACCAGCTGGACGCCGGCGTCGATCGCCTCGCGCACCTGGTCGAGGGTGTCGCACTCGACCTCCAGCGGGATCTCTGGGGAGTGCGCCCGGACCGCCTCCACCGCCGCTGCGATGCCGCCCGCCGCCGCCACGTGGTTGTCCTTGACCAGGGCGGCGTCGCCCAGGGCCATGCGGTGGTTGACCCCGCCGCCGCAGCGGACGGCGTACTTCTCGAGCACGCGCAGCCCGGGCAGCGTCTTGCGGGTGTCGCGGATGGTGGCGCCTGTGCCCTCGACGGCGTCGACCCAGCGCCGGGTCATCGTGGCGATGCCGGAGAGGTGGCCGACCAGGTTCAAGGCAGTGCGTTCCGCGGTCAGCAGCGCCCGGGTCGGCCCCGTCGCGGTGAGCACGGGGGCGTTCCTGCGGGCCGCCATCCCGTCGGCGGCCTGCACCGTCACGGCGAGGTCGTCCCCGCCGACGATCGCGAACACCGCTGCGGCGACCGGGACACCGGCCAGCACGCCGGGCGAACGCGGCACCACGTCACCGGAGGCGCGGGCGTCGGCCGGCACCGTGGCGGCCGTGGTGACGTCGGGGCCGAGCGCCAGGTCCTCGTCCAACGCCCGGCGGATCACCCGCTCCACGGCCGTCGGGTCCAGACCGCCGTCGCGGAGGAGATCGGCCAGCTCCGGTCGCAGCGGGTGCCACTCGGTGCCGGTCATGCCACTCCCTGGGTCTGATCGGCCGCGGTCAGCGGCACGGTGCGGGTGTGCAGGTGGCCGGAGGCGTCGACGCGGTGGGCCAGCCGCAGCTGCCACTCGGGCCGGGTGCCGGGGGCGTCGGCGCGCCGGTGGCAGCCGCGGCTCTCCGGGCGGGCGAGCGCCGCGGTGGCCAGCAGGGTGGCGACCGTGTGCACCGCGGTCGCCTCGACGGCGGCCAGGTCGAGCGGCCGGCCGGCGGGCAGGCGGGGCGCGGCGGCCAGCGTGCCGGTGAGCTCGGTCAGGCCGTCGGCGGTGCGGACCACCCCGGCGTGCCGGCTGGTGGCCGCACCGATGGCCGCACGCGACGCGGGGTCCACCGCACCGGTCGCCAGGGCGCGGGGGGAGGCGGGGGTGGCGGGGGTGCCCGCGGGGAGCGTGGTGTCGAGCAGCTCCGCGCAGCGGCGGGCGGCGACCAGCCCCTCGGTGATCGAGTTCGACGCCAGCCGGTTCGCACCGTGCACACCGGTGCAGGCGACCTCGCCCACGGCGAAGAGCCCCGGGACGCCGGTGCGGCCGTCGAGGTCGGCGAGCACGCCGCCGCAGGTGTAGTGGGCGCCCGGGGCCACCGGCACCGGCTCGGTGGCCGGGTCAACCCCGGCCTCCCGGCAGGCGCGGAGGATGCCGGGGAACCGGCGCTCCAGGAAGCCGGCCCCGAGGTCCGTCGCGTCGAGGAAGACGCAGTCCTCGCCAGTGGCGGCCAGGTGGGCGGCGATGGTGGCCGAGACGACGTCGCGGGGCGCGAGGTCGGCCAGCGGGTGGGCGCCGGTCATGATCGGGCGTCCCACGCCGTCGACGAGCACGGCGCCCTCGCCGCGCACCGCCTCGGAGATGAGCACCTGCTGGCCGTGGGCCTCGGGCCCCTGCCAGAGCACGGTGGGGTGGAACTGCACCATCTCGACGTCGGCGACCTCGGCGCCGGCGCGCAGCGCGAGCGCCAGCCCGTCGCCGGTCGTGCCCGCGGGGCTGGTGGCGGCGGCGTAGGCCTGCCCGTAGCCGCCGGTCGCGAGGACGACGGCGTGCGCGCGCAGGTCACCGGCGTCGACGAGGGCGCCGTCGTCCCCGACCCGGGCGACCCGCAGGCCGACGACCTCACCGCTCGCGGCCCGCAGCGCGTCGAGCGCGACCGTGTGCTCGAGCACCTCCACGCCCGCCGCGCCCAGCGCCTCGACCAGTGTGCGCGTCACCTCGGCGCCGCTGGCGTCACCACCGGCGTGCACGATCCGGTCACGGCTGTGCCCGCCCTCCCGGGTCAGCGCCGGGGCGCCGTGCGAATCCACGTCGAGCCGCGCCCCGAGGTGCTGCAGCAGGCGGACCGCGGCCGGGGCCTCGGCGACGAGCGCGGCCACCGCCGCCTCGTCGCACAGCCCCGCCCCGGCGGTGAGCGTGTCCCGCAGGTGCAGTGCGGCGTCGTCGTCGGTACCGAGCACCGCCGCCAGGCCGCCCTGCGCCCAGCGGGTGCTGCCGGCGCCGAGCGGGCCCTTGGTGACGACGGCGACCCGGCGTCCTGCCTCGGCCACGGCGAGCGCGGTCATCAGCCCGGCGGCGCCGCTGCCGACCACCGCGACCTCCGTGGTGCGGGACCAGCCCGGTTCCGGCAGGGGGAGGGCCGGGACGACGGCGGGGGCGACCGGCGCGGTGCGGCGGGGCCCCACCGTCACTCGCCGACCAGCGACGGGGTGCCGAGGCCGATCATCGCCTCGACGGCCGACCGCGCGCGAGCGGCGATCTCCGGGTCGACGGTGACCTCGTCGCGGCCCTCGCGCAGCGCGCGCAGCAGCTTCTCCGGCGTCGACATCTTCATGTAGGGGCACTCGGCGCGCGGGTTGACCGCCTCGAAGGCGGCGGCCGGGTTGGCCTGGCGCAGCTGGTGCAGCATGCCGATCTCGGTGGCGACCAGCACGCGCTTCGCCGTCGTCCGCTTCGCCTGGTCGAGCATCGCGCCGGTGGAGAGGACGTGCACCCGGTCCGACGGCAGGTCGCCCTGGCCGACCATCCAGAGCGCGCTCGTGGCGCAGCCGCACTCGGGGTGCACGAGCACCTCGGCGTCGGGCGCGTCCTCGATGCTCTGCCGCAGGTCGGTGGGGGAGATGCCGGCGTGCACGTGGCACTCGCCCATCCAGATGCGCATGTTCTGCCGGCCGGTGACCCGCTGGACGTGCGCGCCGAGGAACTGGTCGGGGAGGAAGAGCACCTCGCGGTCGGCGGGGATCGAGTCCACGACCTCGACGGCGTTGGAGGAGGTGCAGCAGATGTCGGTCTCCGCCTTCACCTCGGCGGTGGTGTTCACGTACGAGACGACGGCGGCGCCCGGGTGCTCGGCCTTCCATGCGCGGAGCTGGTCGGCGGTGATCGTGTCGGCCAGCGAGCAGCCGGCGGCGGCGTCGGGCACCAGCACGGTCTTCTCGGGGCTGAGGATCTTCGCCGTCTCGGCCATGAAGTGGACGCCGGCGAAGACGATCGTGCTCGCGGTGCTGGCCGCGGCGATGCGGGACAGGGCGAGGGAGTCGCCCACGTGGTCGGCGACGTCCTGGATCGGGGCGGCCTGGTAGTTGTGCGCGAGGACGACGGCGTCGCGCTCGGCGGCCAGCCGGCGGACCTCGTCGCGCCAGTCCTGCCACTGCTCCGGCGTCCACTGCGCGGTGGTGGGAGCGGGGAGCGTTGCGGTCACCGGGACCTCCGGAGGAGTGGGGGTTTCGGACTATCAGGCGAAAACCTCTGCCCAGAAACCTAGCATGGAATTCGTGACGTCCGTCTGGTCCTCGCCCGAGCGGCCGGCCTATCCGCACCAGGCGCTCGCGGTGGTGTTGCAGGTCCGGAGCGCGCGCCTGCACGTGATGCTCTGGCACCGGGCCAAGGAGCCGTTCGCCGGTTCCTGGGCGTTGCCAGGCGGGCCGCTGCTGCCGGAGGAGACGCTCGGCGCATCGGTCGGTCGGCAGCTCGCGTCGAAGGTGGAGGTCGCCCAGCTCGCGCACCTGGAACAGCTGGAGACCCGCAGCGACCCGCACCGCGACCCGCGCAGCCGCACCGTGGCGACCGCCTACCTCGGCCTGATCCCGGGCGACCTGGACCCGGTGCTGCCCGAGGACACCGCCTGGCACCCGGTCGACGCGCTGCCGGGGACGGCCTTCGACCACGGCTCGATCGTCGGATCGGCCCTGGAGCGGCTGCGGGCGAAGCTCTCGTACACCAACGTCGGTTTCGCGCTCGCCCCGCCGACGTTCACCGTCGCCGAGCTGCGCGAGATCTACGTCGCCGCGCTCGGCTACGAGGTGACCGCGACCAACCTGCAGCGGGTGCTGCTGCGCCGCGGCGTGCTGGAGCCGACCGGCGAGCTCGCGGCGCCCGGCCGGGCGGGGGGCCGCCCCGCGGCGCTCTACCGCTTCGTCACGTCGGGGCTGGAGGTCACCGATCCGTTCGCCGTCCTGAAGCCGCCCGCGCCCCGCTGACCGGCCGGCTCAGGCCGGGTCGGTCACGCCGACGTGGGCCAGCAGCTGTCCGGCCACCCCGGTGTCCCCGCCGATGGCGCGCTCGACCAGCCGGGTCAGCTCGGGGTCCCGGTCGGCGGGCACGTCCTTGACCACGGCGGCCCCGTCCTGCGGGCGGGTCCCGGTCACCCGGACGGTGCCGTGCTCGATGGTCACGGTCCCGTCGAACCCGGCCTCGTGGACCTCCAGCGTCGTCGTCCCGTTCGTCGCCATGCCCGCCCCCCTACCCGGCCGCCCGGCGCTCCAACAGCCCGCCGCACGGGGTGCCCGTTCCTCGGAGCCCCGCGGTCGGGTCACTCGCCGGTGGCGCCGTCCAGGGCCTCGCGGATCAGGTCGGCGTGGCCGTTGTGCCGGGCGTACTCCTCGATCAGGTGGAGGAGGATCCAGCGGAGCGAGAACGCGTCCTCGCGGCCCCACGGCCGGTCCTCGGTGTCCAGCGGCAGCCGGCGGGCCACCTCGCCGACCGCGTCGGCCGCCGCCCGCCAGGTCGTCCAGGCCGCGGTCACGTCGTCCGCAGTGACGGCCCCGGGGTCGACGCGCCACTGCTCGTGGCGGTCGCGGACGACGTCGGGCCACAGGTCGTGCGGCAGGCCGCCGAAGCCGACGAGCCAGCCGGTCTCCACCGCCGCGAGGTGGCGGACCATGCCCAGCAACGTGAGCTCGGAGCTGGGAAGCGCCCGCGTGGCCAGCTGCTCAGGGGTCAGGCCGGCGCACTTCCACTGCAGCGTCTGCCGGTGGAACTCCAGGAAACCGGTCAGCAGCGTGACCTCGTCGCCGGTCAGCGGCGGCTCGGTGCGGTGGTCGGGAGGCGCCATGGTCACCATCTCCTGCGGTCGGGCACCCGGTGGGGAGCCGGCAGCGCGCATCCTGCAGCAGGGGAGTGACGAGAAGGCCGACCGGCGGCGCGCCCGGCAGGGATCGAACCTGCGACCAAGTGCTTAGAAGGCACCTGCTCTATCCGCTGAGCTACGGGCGCTCGCGACCGATCATCGCACCGCCCCGCTCGCGGGGGACCGCGCCCGGGTGCGGGGTCGTCCACAAGGGGCAGGCGTGTCCACAGTTCCGGGAAAGGCCTGCTCCGGTCCCCGGCGGGCGGTGAGGGTCGACGGCACACCGGCACCGCGCCGGTCGCGCCACCCGGCGCAGCACCCTCCGAGGAGCACCGTGAACGACACCATCGTCACCGTCGTCGGCAACGTCGCCGACGACCCGCGCCGCAAGACCACGCAGAACGGCGCGGTGACCAACTTCCGCATGGCCTCCACCGCCCGCCGCTACGACTCCGGCAGCGGGCAGTACGTCGACTCCGGCACCTTCTGGATCGACGTGGAGTGCTGGAACACGCTGAGCGGCAACGTCTCGGCCTCGGTGAGCAAGGGCGACCCGGTCATCGTCCGGGGCGCGATCACCACGCACAGCTGGGACTCCGACACAGGTCGCCGGAGCAAGCCGCAGATCAAGGCCTTCGAGGTCGGCCACGACCTCACCCGGGGCAGGGCCGCGTTCCGGCGCGACCGGTCGGAGCGAGCCCTGGAGGGCAGGGATGGCGTCGACACCGCGACCGGTGAGCTGCACCCGGAGGCCGACGAACCGGCCGAGGCGTACCCGACGACCGAGGAGTTGCGGGCGGGACGGGACTACGTGGGGGACGACGAGACGTTGTCCTCGGTGGACGACCTCGATCCCTCGGAGGAGCCCGCGCACATCTAGTTGCCCGGGCTGGGAGGATCGGAGGCGAGAACGTACGGGGTGGGGTCGCGACCCGCGGCCCCGCCCCCGCTCGCGAGACGACGGAAGGCTCGGCAAGCCAGTGGCTCAGTACATCTACACGATGGTCCGCGCGCGCAAGGCGCACGGCGACAAGGTGATCCTCGACAACGTCACCCTGTCCTTCCTGCCCGGCGCGAAGATCGGCGTGGTCGGTCCCAACGGGGCCGGCAAGTCGACCGTGCTCCAGATCATGGCCGGCCTGCAGCAGCCCTCCAACGGTGACGCGACGCTCGCCCCCGACGCCACCGTCGGCATCCTGCTGCAGGAGCCGCCGCTGAACGAGGAGCTCGACGTCCGCGGCAACGTGGAGGAGGCGGTCAAGCCGCTCCGCGACGCCCTGCGCCGCTTCGAGGAGGTCAGCGCGGCGATGGGCGAGCCCGACGCCGACTTCGACGCGCTGATGGCCGAGCAGGGCGAGCTCATGGAGGTCATCGAGAACTCCGACGGCTGGGAGCTCGACGCCCGCATCGAGCAGGCGATGGACGCGCTGCGCTGCCCGCCGGGCGACGCCGACGTCACCGTGCTCTCCGGTGGTGAGCGCCGCCGCGTCGCGCTGTGCAAGCTGCTGCTCGAGGCGCCCGACCTGCTGCTGCTGGACGAGCCGACCAACCACCTCGACGCCGAGAGCGTGGCCTGGCTGGAGCAGCACCTGGAGAAGTACGCCGGCACCGTCGTCGCGGTCACCCACGACCGGTACTTCCTGGACAACGTGGCCCAGTGGATCCTCGAGCTCGACCGGGGCCGGGCGTACCCCTACGAGGGCAACTACTCCACCTATCTGGAGACCAAGGCCGCGCGCCTGCAGGTCGAAGGAGCAAAGGACGCCAAGCGGCAGAAGCGCCTCAAGGAGGAGCTGGAGTGGGTCCGCTCCGGCGCCAAGGCCCGCCAGGCCAAGAGCAAGGCCCGCCTGGCCCGCTACGAGGAGATGGCCGCCGAGGCCGAGAAGTTCCGCAAGCTGGACTTCGAGGAGATCCAGATCCCGCCGGGCCCGCGGCTGGGCAGCGTCGTGGTCGAGACGAAGAACCTCACCAAGGGCTTCGGCGACCGCGTCCTCATCGACGACCTGACCTTCACCCTCCCGCGCAACGGCATCGTCGGTGTCGTCGGCCCGAACGGCGTCGGCAAGACCACGCTGTTCAAGATGCTGGTCGGCGAGGAGAAGCCGGACGACGGCGAGATCAAGGTCGGCGAGACGGTGCAGCTCTCCTACGTGGAGCAGAACCGCAGCGGCATCGACCCGAAGAAGACCCTGTGGGAGGTTGTCTCCGACGGCCTCGACCACATCAAGGTCGGCAACGTCGAGATGCCCTCGCGCGCCTACGTCGCCGCGTTCGGGTTCAAGGGCCCGGACCAGCAGAAGCCGGCCGGGGTGCTCTCCGGCGGTGAGCGCAACCGGCTGAACCTGGCGCTGACCCTCAAGCAGGGCGGCAACCTGCTGCTGCTCGACGAGCCCACCAACGACCTCGACACCGAGACGCTGACCAGCCTCGAGGGCGCGCTGCTGGAGTTCCCCGGCTGCGCCGTCGTCGTCAGCCACGACCGGTGGTTCCTCGACCGCGTGGCGACGCACATCCTCGCCTACGAGGGCGACTCGAAGTGGTTCTGGTTCGAGGGCAACTTCGCCGACTACGAGAAGAACAAGGTCGAGCGGCTCGGCCCGGACGCGGCCCGCCCGCACCGCGCCACCTACCGCAAGCTCACCCGCGACTAAGGCCCTCTTCGGAGGCTCGGCCCGAGCTTGCGAGGGCCGAGGGGAAGAGGGTCCTTCCGCCCGCTGCCCCCACGCCTCGCACGTTCGGCGCGGGTCCCCGCAGCGGGGCCGTTCCATCGCCGCACCCTCGGCCGGTCCGGAGCATCTGCTCCGGACCGGCCGTCGGCGTTCCGGGGCGGGGCCGGGGACGTCCCGCTCCGTGCCCCCTGGTCCACCGCGCTCCGGCCTCCTAGCCTCGCGTCGTCCTCGTCGTGCACCGGCACGACCGCGATCCGCGGGGTGCGCATGGACCTGTTGGACCTGGCCCGGGCCGAACGAGAGGACCTCCGCGCGCTCCTGGTGGGTCTCGCCCCCGAGCAGTGGGCTGCCCCGTCGTTGTGCGAGGGCTGGTCGGTCCGCGACGTGGTGGCGCACGTGCTGAGCTACGAGGAGCTCGGCACACGGCAGCTGGCCGAGCGGTTCCTCCGCGGCCGCTTCACGGTGGACCGCACGAACGCCGTGGGGCTGCGCGAGTACGGCACCCGGACACCTGCTGAGCTGGTCCGGCTCCTGGACGACCACCTCACGCCCTCCGGGCTGACCGCCGGGATGGGCGGAGCCATCGCGCTGACCGACGGGATGATCCACCAGCAGGACATCCGGCGTCCCCTCGGTGTGCCCCGGTCCATCCCGGCCGAGCGGGTGGTGCCGGCGCTGCGGACCGCGCTGTTCGCCCCGACGCTGCTGGGGGTGCTCCGCGTGCGCGGCGTGCGGCTGGTGGCCACGGACGTCGACTGGACGTTCGGGCGCGGCCCCGAGGTCACGGGCACGGCTGAGGCGCTCCTCATGACCGTGGCCGGGCGCCGCGGTGTGGTCGGGGAACTGTCCGGACCCGGCCAGGAGCGGCTGGCCCGGCGCCTCCGCGGATGACCCCCGGCATCGGTTGCCGGCCACCGGCGTGTCAGCCGAACCGCTCGACGAAGCGGCGCTGCCACGGCGTCTCCACCGCGCGACGCCGGTAGCCGCGACGGACGAACGCCACGGCCCGGTCGGACGGGACGCCGTCCAGCACCGCGAGACAGGCCAGCGCCGTACCGGTGCGCCCGGTCCCGCCCCGGCAGGCGACCTCGACCCGACCATCGACGGTGCGTTCCAGCGCGGCCCGCAGTGCATCCCGCAGCGCCGCCGGGTCGGCCGGCAGCGAGAAGTCGCGCCAGCGCACCCAGCGGCTCTCCCACGGGACGCGGGGCCGGCGACCGCCCAGGTAGACCCCGAACGTCGGTTGCGGCCCCGGTGCCACCTGCCGCAGCGACCTCCCGCGGACGCGCCGCCCCGAGGGGAGCGTCAGCACGCCCGGCGCATCCGCCGCCCACGGCTCCACATCGACGACGCTAGATCCCCGGTGCCCCCGATGCAGCCGCCCCGGCACGGCTCGCCCGTCGGCGTAGGGCAGGGTGGCGGCGTGAGGCACACGGTGCACGTCCCCATGCGCTGGTCGGACATGGACGCCTACCAGCACATCAACAACGTCGCCTTCCTCGGCTACTTCGAGATGGCGCGGGTCAACCTCTTCTTCGAGCAGCCGACGCACGACGAGAGCACCGGCATGCGCCGCGGGCTCGTCGTCGCATCGCACGAGATCGCCTACAAGCGGTCGGTCGTCTACGACGCCGAGCCCCTCGAGGTGCAGGTCTGGGTGTCCGGCATCCGCGCCGCAGCGTTCACCTGCCACTACGAGCTCTTCGACCACGGGGCGCTCGCCGTCACGGGCAGCACGCTGCTCGTGCCGTTCGACTTCGCCCTGAACCGGCCCCGCCGGATCACCGCGGAGGAGAAGGAGTTCCTCGCCCGCTGGACCGACGAGCCCGCCGGCACCTGAGCTCCCACGCACCCGGGAGCTCGGCGAGGAGCACGTCGACGGACGCTCTGCCTCTGCTCCCCGTGGCACTCAGAGGCAGAGCGCACGCGAAGACCCGTGGCGGTCGGCGGGTCAGCCGTTGACGACCCGCGGCACGGGGCGGTCGGCACCTGTCGGCGCACCGCGGCGGGCGGCCTCCTCCTCCGGGATCGGCCGCACGACGGCGCCCTCGGCGATCACCGCGCCCCCGAACACGGCCGCGTTGATGCCGCCGCGGTGCACCATCGCCTTCACCAGCTTGAGCCCGGTCAGCCGCTCCAGGTGCGTGCACGGCGGGCAGCGCTTCATCCCGAACAGCAGTGCGTCGCCCACCGCGAACCACCGGCCCACCAGCGAGGACAGGTCCACGCCGGTGGTCACCAGGTTCCGCCGGGTGTCCGCGGTCGAGAACGCGCCGCCCACCTCGGCGGCCACGGCGGCGACGTCGTCCCGGTCGATCAGCGTCAGCTGCTTCTCCAGGTCGGGGTACTGCGCCCACGTGCCGCCGCCCAGGGCGTAGCGGTCGCCGTCCAGCCCCATCCCCGGCACCAGCCGTGCCGACGGCCTCCGGCTCATGGGTCCCGCGGCCGCGGACGTCGTCCAGATCTCCAGCAGCGAACCGGTGTGCACGGGGGCCTCCACGGGGTCAGGCGGCGGCAGCGGGGGAGCGGCGTCCCCGGGCCGGGGGGACGTCGTCGGCGCCGCGGGCGTCCAGCGCCTCGCTCACGGTGTGCGCCATCTGCAGCAGCTGCACCAGCAGCGGGGCCACCGTCGTCCGCACGCCCCGGATCCCGCGCGCCGACCCGCCGCGTGCGGCCTGCGCCTCCCGGATGCGCGCGGCGCGCTCGGCCAGCACCGGGATGAACCGCAGCGCCATCGACACGACCAGCCCGATCCGCGCGGGACGCACGCCGACCACCCGCAGCGGGGCGCACAGCCGCTCGATCACGGCCACCATCTCGGTCACCCGCGTCGTCGCCGTCACCACGCCGGCGGCCAGCACCAGGGTCAGCAACCGCAGGACGGTGACTGCAGCGGTGGTCGGGTCGCTGAACGCGGTGTGGAAGACCAGCAGGCCGACCAGCCACCACAGCACCGTGCGCGCCTGCCGGGCCAGCCCCGCCGCCGGCACGCGCGCGAGTCCGATGCCGATGGCGAGGACGCCCAGCAGGGCGCCGGCGACCACGGGCACCGTCGGCACGACGAACAGGGCGACCGCGAGGGCCGCCAGCGTCAGCAGCTTCGCGCCCGCGGGCAGCCGGTGCACGGGGCTGCGGCGGGGCACGTACAGGGCGAGGGTCATCGGTGCTCCATCAGCGCCCGGTAGGCCGCGATCGCCACCCGCGGGGCCGCGTCCTCCACGATCCGGCCGCCGTCGACGACGAGCACCCGGTCGAAGCCGTCGAGCAGGTCCAGCTGGTGGGTGACCACGACCACCTGCTGCTCCAGCTCGTCGATCACGCGGGCGACGCGCCGGGCGTTGACCAGGTCCAGCAGCGTCGTCGGCTCGTCGAACACCACGCGGGCGGGCCGCATGACCAGCACTCCGGCGATCGCCAGCAGCTGCTTCTGCCCGCCGGAGAGCAGGTGCGCGGGGTGGTCGGCGTGCCCGGCCAGCCCGTACCGCGCCAGCACCTCGGCGACCCGCGCCGCCCGCTCGGCGGCCGGCACGCCCTGGTTCTCCAGCCCGTAGGCGGCGTCCTCGGCGACGGTGGGATGGACGATCTGCGCGTCGGGGTCCTGGAAGACGAAGCCCACGCGGCGGCGGACCTCGCGCACGGAGCTGCGGGTGTCCAGGCCGTCGACCAGCACCAGCCCGGACGTCGGCACGACCAGCCCGTTGAGCAACCGGGCGAAGGTGCTCTTGCCCGAGCCGTTGGCGCCGACGACGCCGATGCGCGCCTCGGTCAGGTGCAGGTCGACGTCGCTCAGCACGGCGCGGTCGCCGTAGCGGTGCGAGACGCCCCGCAGCTCGATCCCGCGGGCCGGGTCGGCGACGGCGTCGGCCCGCGGCTCCGACCTGCGGAACCTCACCGGTCGGCGAGCGCCCGCTGCGGTCGGTCGATCACCGGGTAGCTGCGGCGCACCTGGACGGCGATCGCCGCGGCGATGAACGCCTTGGCCGCATCGCCGGGCAGGAACGGCAGGGCGCCGGAGACGATCGCCGCGCCCAGCGACAGGTTGCCGACGGCGGCGAGCACCGGCACGCCGATCAGGTAGATGACGACCATGCCGCCGACGATGTTGGACAGCACGCCCCAGGCGACGTTGTAGCGGGCCCAGAACCGCTCGGTCAGCCAGCCGGTGACGAACGCGGCGAACGGCCAGCTGATCAGGTAGCCGGCGGTCGGGCCGGCGAAGACGCCGAGGCCGCCGCTGCCGCTGGCCAGCAGCGGCAGGCCGATCGCGACCAGGACCAGGAACAGCAGCACGGCCAGGAAGCCGCGGCGGGCACCCAGCACGCTGCCGGCGAGCATCACGCCGAGCGTCTGCGCGGTGATCGGGACCGGGCCGATGTTCACGGCGGGCAGGGTGCCCAGCACGGCGATGATCGCCGCGAAGAGAGCGATGTAGGCCAGGTCCCGGGTCTTCATGTCAGCTCCTGCATCGGACCGGTAGGTGCGCCGCCGGTCCGGCGTCGCCTGCGGCAAGGTACCCGAGCGCCGCGGGGCGCCCGGGCACCGGCCGGTCGGCTCAGGGCTGCAGCCACACCGCGGCGTCGTCGGGCAGCTTGCCGTCGTCGACCGGCGCGCTGCTCAGCAGCACCCGGCCCTCGGGCAGCGGCACGGGGGCGCCGGACAGGTTGACCAGGCAGACCAGCCCGCCGGGACGCCGGAAGGCGACACAACGGTCGGGTGACTGCAACCACTGCAGATCCTCGCCGTGGAACAGCGGGGACGAGGCGCGCAGGGCGAGCGCGCTCCGGTACAGCGACAGCATCGAACCGTCGTCCGTGCACTGGGCCTCGGCCGTCAGGGACGCCCAGCCGTCGGGCATGGGCAGCCAGGTGTCGGCCGTGGACGAGAAGCCGTAGGGCGGCTCGGTACCCGACCACGGCACCGGGATGCGGCAGGCGTCGCGCCCGCGCTCGGTGCCGCCCGAGCGGAACCACATGGGGTCCTGCAGCACCTCATCGGGCAGGTCGACGTCGGGCATGCCGAGCTCGTCGCCGTTGTACAGGTAGGCCGCTCCGGGCAGGGCCAGCTGCAGCAGCGCGGCCGCGCGGGCCCGCCGGGTGCCGAGCTCCCCGCCGCCGTACCGGGTCACGTGACGCGGGCGGTCGTGGTTGGACAGCACCCAGCACGCGGGCGCCGGTGTGCCCTCGACCGCGGCGAGGGAGTGGGTGATCGCGTCGCGCAGCCCGTCCGGCGTCCACTCGGCGGTGAGCAGCTTGAAGTTGAACGCCAGCTGCAGCTCGTCCTCGCGCAGGTACTGGGCGAGCCGGTCGTCGTCGGAGACCCACACCTCACCGACGGCCATGGTGCCCGGGTACTGGTCGAGCACCGCCCGGATGCGGCGGTGCACCACGTGCACGCCGTCCTGGTCGAACCGGTGGTCGCCGGGGCCGTGGTCGTCGAGCAGCCCGGTGTCGTCCATCGGGACCATGTCGGGCAGCCCGTCCGGCTTGGCCATGCCGTGGGCGACGTCGATCCGGAAGCCGTCCACCCCGCGGTCGAGCCAGAAGCGCATCGTCTCCTCGAGGTCGGCCACGACCTCGGGGTTCGCGAAGTTCAGGTCCGGCTGCTCGGGGGCGAAGATGTGCAGGTACCACTGTCCGTCGGGCACCCGGGTCCACGCCGGGCCACCGAACACCGACGGCCAGTTGTTCGGCGGCTCGCTGCCGTCGGGCCCGCGCCCGTCGCGGAACAGGTAGCGTGCCCGCTCCGGGGACCCGGGGCCGGCGGCCAGCGCCGCCTGGAACCACTCGCGCTCGTGGGAGCTGTGGTTGGGCACCAGGTCGATGGTGACCCGCAGGCCGAGGGCGTGGGCCTCGCCGAGCATCGCGTCGAACTCCGGCAGGTCCCCGAAGACCGGCTCGACGTCCCGGGGGTGGGCGACGTCGTAGCCGTGGTCGGCCATCGGCGAGGGGAAGAAGGGCGTGATCCACAGGGCGTCGACGCCCAGGTCGCGCAGGTACGGCAGGCGCGATCGCAGGCCGGCCAGGTCGCCGACGCCGTCGCCGTTCCCGTCGGCGAAGCTGCGGATGTAGACCTGGTAGAAGACCGCGTCGCGCCACCAGTCGGCGCCGGGGCGCAGGGTGCGTGCGGCCCCCTGCAGGGGCCCGCCGCGAGCGGGCGAGTGGTGGGGGGCAGGGGGTCCTTCAGCCGGGCTCACCGGGCTCCTCGATGTCGGTACGTGCAGTGTCGGTGCGCGCTCGCGTCCCCGGACGGGGACCGGCGGGAGCCGGGGCTCAGCCCTCGGCGTCGGCGGGGAAGCGGTTCTGCATGCTGCGGGCGGCCATCTCCAGGTAACCCCACAGCGTCGCTTCCTGCTCGGGCGGTAGCCCGAGGGAGTCGACGGCGTCGCGCATGTGGGTGAGCCAGGCGTCCCGCTCCACCGGGCCGATGGCGAAGGGCGCGTGCCGCATCCGCAGCCGCGGGTGCCCGCGCTGCTCGGAGTACGTCGTCGGCCCGCCCCAGTACTGCTCGAGGAAGCCACGCAGCCGCGTCTCGGCGCCCTCCCAGTCGTCCTGGGGGTACAGCGGCTGCAGCACGGGGTCGGTGCGGACGGCTGCGTAGAAGCGCTGCACCAGCCGGCGGAAGGTCTCCTCGCCCCCGACCTCGTCGTAGAAGGTCCGCGCCGACGGCAGGGACCGCCTCGACTCGCTCATGCTCCGGTAGCCCCCTCGGCCTCGACCACGACGTCCGCCCGGTTCCGCGTCCGCCGATAGGCCCTCAGCGCCGGGGCGACCGCGATCATTCCGAGGGCGCCCGAGAGGGCCACGACGACAGCCGGGCTGAGCCCCTCGGCGGCCAGGCCGGCGGCGAGCGCGCCGATGCCCTGCACCCCGGCCAGCCCGCTGGCCGCGACCCCGAACGCCCGCCCGCGGTAGGCGCTGGGCACCGCCTGCACGAAGGCGACGTTGAGCGGGATCGACCAGGCGGCGCCGAGCCCCGAGAGGAAGAGCATCCCGACCAGGATCCAGAACGGCACCGCCCCCGGGCCGGCCACCGCCGCGACCACGCCGCCGACCAGCACCGGGGCGAGGGAGACCAGCACCAGCGGGGCGACGAGCCGCTCCCGTCGCGTCGGCGGGACCAGGCGCGCGATGACCAGCCCGCCGATGGTGACCCCCAGCGGGTTGGCCGCGAGCAGGATGCCGACCGCCGTCGCGCCCTGGCCGAGCGAGTCCACCAGCGGCGCGGCGATCCCCTCGGAGGCGTAGACGAAGCCCGTGGTGACCCAGAGGACGGCGACGATCGCCAGCAGGCGGGGGCTGCGCCGGATGAACCGCAGGCCGTCCGAGGCGTCGCGCCACAGCGATCCGGGCGCGCCGGCGCCGTCGGTCGCCGGCGCCGGCCGGGGCTTCAGCCGGGCCCACAACCAGACGGCGGAGACGACGAACGTGGCCGCGTCGATCAGCAGCGCGGCGGAGGGGTTGAGCACCGCCACGAGCGCGCCGCCGGCGAGGAAGCCGGCCACCTGGGCCAGCTGCAGCGTGATCCCGGTGAGCGAGGTGGCGACGGCGTACCGGTCGCCGTCGAGCACGTCGGCCATGAGCGCCGACCGCGCCGACTCGAACGGGGGCGCGCACAGGCCGACCACGAACAGGAGGCCGAGCAGGAGCGGCAGCGGCATGCCCGGGATCGCCATCAGGGCCACCAGCCCGGCTCGGGCGAGGTCCGTGGCGATGAGCACCCGGTGGCGGGGCAGCCGGTCGGCGAACGCCGACAGCAGCGGCCCGCCGAGCAGCCAGGGCAGGTGGCTGATGGCGAAGGTGAGGGCGGCCAGCAGCGGGGAGTCGGTGCGCGCGTAGACCAGCACGGTCAGCGCCACCCGGGCCAGCTCGTCGCCGGCCGCGGACAGCAGGTAGGTGCCGAACAACGGCCGGAACTCGCGGACGGCGAAGACCTCGCGGAACGTGGCCTGCCGGACGGTGGCGTCGTCGCCGGGGTCGTCCGGTGCCTCGGCGCTCAGCGGAGCCCCGTTCCCGCAGACCACGAGCCGCCGCGGTCGGCGGCGGCCGGTCCGGCGTCAGCGCCGAGCACGGTCGGTGATCCGGTCATTACCGGAATCATTTCAGGCGCAACGCGTGCCGTCAGCATCGTCGAATGGGCGTGTCCATCCCGTTACCGATCGCCTGGTGATCCGGGAAGTCCCGTGTGCGCCGCCAGGAACGCCAGCTGGTCGGCCGCGAGCCCCACGGTCCGGCTGACCGCACGCGCGCCGTGGCCGACGGAGGTCTCCCGCCGCAGCACGATCGGGGCGTCCGCCGAGGTGGCGTGCTGCAGCGCGGCGGCCAGCTTCCGGCCGTGCAGCGGGTCGACGCGGGTGTCGGACTCGAACGTCGTCACGAGCACCGCCGGGTACGCCGTGCCCGGGCGCACCGCGTGGTACGGGGAGTAGCCCAGCAGCCACCCCAGCTGCACCGGGTCGTCGGCGGTGCCGTACTCGTCGTTCCAGGTGCGGCCGAGGCCGAAGCGCTCGTACCGCACCATGTCCAGCAGGGGGGCGCTGCAGACGACGGCGGCGGCGAGCTCGGGCCGCTGGGTCAGCGTGGCGCCCACGAGCAGGCCGCCGTTCGACCCGCCCATGACCGCCAGCTGCGGGTGCGTCGTCCACCCCTCGGCCACCAGGTGCTCCGCGGCGGCGGCGAAGTCGTCGAACACGTTCTGCTTGCGCTCCCGCATCCCGGCGCGGTGCCACTCCTCGCCGTGCTCCGACCCGCCGCGCAGGTTGGCCACCACCCAGACGCCGCCCGCGGCGACCCAGGCGAGGGCCTGTGCCGTGTAGGCCGGGGTGAGCGAGACGTTGAACCCGCCGTAGCCGTAGAGGACCGTGGGGCGGGGGCGGTCGGATGCACCGGTGCCCGAGAGCACGAACAGGTGCACGGGCGTGCCGTCCTTCGACCGCGCGTGCGTCTCGACGACGGTCAGCGGTGGCACGTCGCCGGCGACATCCGCCTGCTCCCAGGCCTCGAGCCCACCGGGGGCGGTGGCGTCCCAACGCAGCACCGACGGCGGCGTCGCGTAGTCGGTGTAGCCGACCCACGCGGTGGTGCCGCCCTCGGGCGGTGCACTCAGCCCCGAGATGCTGCCGGGGCCCGGCGGCGCCACCTCGGTGATCCGGCCGCCGCCGTCCCCCGCCCAGAGCGAGAGCCGGTCGGTGGCGTCCACGGCGTGCACCGCCAGCACCTGCAGGTCGCCGTCGGGCGCATCGACGAGCGCGACGTCGGAGAGCACCGCGCCCTCCTGCTGCGGGACGACGTCGGTCCACGCCGCCGGCGCCCAGGTGGCGGGGTCGGCGGGATCGGCGACCGCGAGCCGCCAGCGCGGGGCGTCGCGGTCGGAGAGCAGGTACAGCCGGCCGTCGCGCGCGACCCACGCGGCGGTCTGGGCGTCGACGCCGCGCTGCAGCTCGCGCAGGTCGCCGGACCCGCGCAGGTCGGCCAGCCAGACGTCGTCGCGCGGGGCGGTGCCCGCCGACGCCGAGACGACCAGCCAGCGCCCGTCCGCGCTGGTGCGGACCCCGTAGTAGTTGGTGGGGTCCAGGGTGGGTGGGTCGAAGGTGTCGCCGTGCACGAGCAGGTCGCCGGACGGGTCGGCGCCGACGCGGTGGCGCCACACCCGGCGGTGGTACTGCTCCTCGCCCGCCGGCACCTGGTCCGGCGGGAGCCGGCGGACGTAGAACAGCTCCTCGCCACCGGGCAGCCAGCCGACGGGGGAGTAGCGGCACCGGTCGATCGGGCCGTCCAACAGCTCACCGGTGTTCACGTCGAGCACGTACAGCCGCGACTCCTCGTCGCCACCGGTGGAGAGCTGGTAGGCCAGCCGGTCGCCCTCCCACGAGGGCGACCACGCGTCGAGCGTCGTCGTCCCCTCCGGGTCGAGCTCCATCGGGTCGACGAGCACGCGCACGGTGCCGTCGGCCTCCCGCACCCGGAGCACGGCGTGCTCCTGGCCCGGGTCGCGGCGGGTCGAGAAGGCCCGCCCGCCGCGCCACACCGGCACGCCGACGGCGCCCGCCCGCACCAGCTCCCCGAGCCGCGCGGCGAACCGATCACGGGCCGGGAGCGCACCGAGCACCTCGGCGGCCAGCCCGTCCTGCGCCGCCGACCACTCCTGCGTGCGCGGGTCGGCGGGGTCCTCGAGCCAGCGGTAGGGGTCGGCGATGCGGTGGCCGTGCAGCTCCTCGACCAGGTCCAGGCGCGGGGCCTCCGGGTAACGCATGGCCGGAACGCTAGTGGCGGGCACCGACATCCGCCGGGGCCGCGGGGATTTCCAGTGCGCCGAGCGGCGGTCCTCGGGTCAGAATGGGGCTGCCCGCGGGTCGCGCAGCACCCGACGGTCCGGGGCGTCCGGAGGTGATCCGTGCCGCGTTCCGCGCCCGGGTCGACGTCGGCGGGTCACCCGGGCCCGCGTCGCGACCCCGTCCCGCCGCTCGTCCCCCTGCCCGCGCCCGCCACGACGGGGGCCACCCTGCTGCTGAACGCGACCTACGAGCCGTTGTGCGTCGTCTCCAGCCGGCGGGCGATCGTGCTGGTGCTCACCGGGAAGGCCGAGCCGGTCGACGTCACCGCCGACGTCGTCCGCGCCGAGCGCCTGAGCCTGCCCGTGCCCGTGGTCGTGCGGCTCACCCGCTACGTCCGGGTGCCCTATCCCGCGTCGGTCCCGCTGTCGCGCCGGGCCGTGTTCACCCGCGACGGGCAGACCTGCGTGTACTGCGGCGGCTCGGCCACCAGCATCGACCACGTGGTGCCGCGCAGCCGCGGCGGCACTCACACGTGGGACAACGTGGTGGCCGCCTGCCGCCGGTGCAACCACACCAAGGCCGACCGCTCGCTGGCCGAGCTCGGCTGGAAGCTGCCGCGCCCGCCCAGCACGCCGAGCGGCGCGGCCTGGCGGCTGCTCGGGCACCGGACCGTCGACCCCCGGTGGCGGGAGTGGCTCGGCGTCCCGGAGAGCGTCAGCGCGTGAACGACGCTCGCCGGCTGTGGGCGCTCGCCGAGCCGCTGCACGCGCTCACGTACTTCGCCCCGGAGTCGCAGGCCGCGGCGGCCGAGGTCGGCCTGCGCGGGTTCTGGAACGGCTACTTCGCCTTCCGCGCGGCGCCCCTGGGCCCGGTCGGCGCCGAGGTGGTGACGGCGACGTTCGTCAACTTCGAGCCGTCCTTCGTCGCCCGCCGGGTCCCCGGCGTGTGGACGACGGTCACCCCGGCCGCCGCGCTGGCGGCGCGGCTGAGCGGGGTCGACGCCGCCGTCCGCCGCGTGCTGGGGCAGGAGTGGGTCGGTTCGTCCGCGGCGATCGAGGCGATGGAGCTGGCCGCCACCGCGGCCGCCGCCGTCGACCCGCCCGGGCGTCCGCTCGCCGCGGCGAACGCCGGGCTGACCGTGCCCCCGGAGCCGCACCTGGTGCTCTGGCAGGCGCTCACCACGCTGCGGGAGCACCGCGGGGACGGCCACACCGCCGTCCTGCTGGCCCACGAGGTCGACGGCCTGGGCAGCCACGTGCTGGCCGCCGCGGCCGGTCGCGCCGACCGGGCGTGGCTGCAGAAGGCGCGCGGCTGGGACGACCCGGCGTGGGAGGGAGCGGCGGCAGCGCTGGCCGACCGCGGGTGGCTGGCCGGCGACCGGCTCACCGCTGCCGGGCAGGACGCGGTCGCCGGGATCGAGGCCGACACCGACCGCCTGGCCGCCGGTCCCTGGCGGGCGCTCGGGGAGTCCGGGTGCCGGCGACTGGCCGAGCTGCTCGACCCGCTGCGCCGTGCCGTCGTGGACGCCGGGGACTGGCCGGCGGGCAACCCGATCGGCGTCCCCGAACCGGGGGACTAGCGTCCGGGAGCGTGACCCAGCTGCACGACCTCACCGCACTGGAGCAGGCCGCCGCCGTCCGCGCGAAGGAGGTCAGCCCGACCGAGCTCGTGCAGCACGCGCTCGCCCGCATCGACGCGCACGACAGCGGGCTCGGCGCGTTCATCACCGTGACCCCCGAGCGGGCGCTGGCCGGTGCGGCGGCCGCCGAGGCCCGGCTGCGCGAGGGTGGGGAGCTGCCGCCCCTGCTCGGCGTGCCCACCGCGATCAAGGACCTGAACAACACCGCGGGTGTCCGGACGACGTTCGGCTCCGCGGCGCTGGCCGACTTCGTGCCCGCCGTCGACGACGCGGTGGTCACCCGGCTGGCCGCCGCGGGCGCCATCAGCGTGGGCAAGACGAACACGCCCGAGTTCGGCTTCCCCTGCTACACCGACAACGACCTGGTCGGGCCGGCCCGGTGCCCCTGGGACACCTCCCGGCTCGCCGGCGGCTCCAGCGGGGGAGCGGCCGTCGCCGTCGCCGCCGGCTTCCTGCCCTTCGCGCAGGGCAGCGACGGCGGTGGTTCCATCCGCATCCCCGCCAGCATCAACGGCCTGGTCGGCATCAAGCCGACCCGCGGCCGGATCAGCAACGCCCCCTACGGCAGCGAGGTGACCGGGCTGGGCACCAGCGGTCCGCTGGCCCGCACCGTGCGCGATGCGGCCGCGATGCTCGACGCGATGGCCGGGCCCGAGATCGGTGATCCGTTCTGGGCCCCGCCGCTGCCGGCCGGTGAGACCTTCCTCGGCTGGGCCGACCGGGAGCCGGGCCGGCTGCGCATCGGGCGATACACCGAGTCGGCCATGCCCGGGGCAGAGCTGGAACCGGAGGTGGCCGGGGCCTTCGACGACGCCGCGCGGCTGCTGGCGGACCTGGGCCACGACGTCGAGGACGTGCCCAAAGGCCTGCTCGACGCCGCGGTGCTGCCGTCCTTCGAGCGGGTCTGGGCGCTGAGCGCGACCACCCTGCCGGTCCCACCCGGGCGCGAGGAGCTGCTGAAGCCGCTGACCCGCTGGATGCAGGACCGGGGCCTCGCGCTGTCGGCTCGGGACGCGATGGAGGCGATGTTCGCCCTCCGCGCCTTCTCCCGGCAGTTCCTGCGCGCGACCGCCGGCTACGACGTGCTGCTCGCCCCGGTGCTCACGATGACCCCCCGACCGATCGGCTGGTTCGGCGAGGACGGCGAGGGCGGGCCGGACTTCGAGCGGCAGAAGCGCTACGCCGCGTTCACCGCGCTGTTCAACGTCACCGGGCAGCCCGCGGTCAGCGTCCCGCTGCACTGGACGGCCGACGACCTGCCGATCGGCACCATGCTCGTCGGCCGCCCCGCTGACGAGGCCACCCTCGTCGCGCTCTCCGCCCAGCTGGAGGCAGCCCGCCCGTGGCACCACCGGCGCCCCGCCGTCTGGGCCGACAGCCGATGAGGGCGACCGCCTCCCGGTAAGTTGTCGGGTGTGACCGTCGCCGAGACCCTCCTCGTCTACGCCGCCATCCCGCTCGCCGTCGTGCTGGTGCTGGCGTTGCTGACCCTGAAGCCCGGCAGCGGCCGGCGTACCCGGTACAAGCCGGGCCAGCCCTGGAACCACGCGCCCGTCTGGTACGAGCCGCACCCCGCGCACGTCGGTGGCCACGGCCCCGCGCCGGCGCACGGCCCGGCCGCCGTCCCGGGCGGCGGCACCGCCGCCCTGGGCTCGTCGATGTACCCGGAGCAGCCGGGCGAGCGCGCCCTCGACGCGAAGGCCGGGGCGGGCCCCGAGGTGGGCGTCGGCACCGGTGGCGCGCACGCCGCCGGCACGAACCCCGCCCACAGTCCGAAGCCGGCCGGCCCGCTGGGCGGCGCCCGCGGGACCTGGTGACGGGCCCCCGGTGACTGTTCCCGACGTTCCGACGACCTGCCCCGGAGGCCGGCCATGACCAGCGTGTTCGAAGTCGATTCCCACGACACCGCCACCGAGGCGACCCTCCCGGCGCGCACCGACGAAGGCCGGCTCGACGAGGTGTTCAGCTTCCGGGAGCTGGCCCGCCTCGACGAGGCGCTCACCATGTCCTCCCGCGAGACCGGGCTGCGCTTCACCCTCTACGTGGGTGAGCTGCGCACGCCGACCCGCGCGCACGCCGAGGAGCTGCACGCCCGGTCGGGCGAGAACCCTTCCGACGCGGTGCTGATCGCCGTCTCGCCGGGGCAGCGCGTGGTGGAGGTGGTCACCGGTGCCGGGGCCGCGCGCCGGCTGCCCGACCGCGCCTGCGCCCTGGCGGTGCTCTCCATGACCAGCGCCTTCGCCAACGGCGACCTGGTCGGCGGCATCGTCAACGGGCTGCGCCAGCTCTCCGACCAGGCCGGGCACCCCTCGGGGCTCCGCCCCCGCTGAACGACGACGAAGGCGCCGCACCCCCTCGGGAGTGCGGCGCCTTCGTCATGTCCACGGCTCCCTGTTGATCAGGTGAGCTGATCATCAGGGGTCCTGGCTCACGACCGATGCTGAGCCAGGACCCCTAACGATCAGGTGACCTGATCATCAAGCGGCGGCGGGGGAGCGACGACGAGGCCGGCGGCCACCACTGGTGACCGCCGGCCTCGTCGTCCGCGGGTCAGTGCCCGGCGTCGGCGTCCCGCTCGCGGGCCCGCAGCGCGCGGGCGATGCCGTCGCGGCCCTCGAACACCAGCCGGCGCAGCGCCGGCGGCTGCTCGGTGTCGGACAGCCAGGCGTCGGCGGCCGCGATGGTGCGGGGCTCGACGACCGGCGGGAACAGGTACTGCACGGCGTTCTTGGCGATCTCACCCGGGCGGCGGTCCCACAGCGGCCGGATGTCGGCGAAGTAGCGGTCGACGTAGCCGGCGGTCAGCTCCCGCTGCGCCGGGTGCCAGAAGCCCTGCAGCATCGCCTCGTGGACGGCGTTGGGCACCGACTCGTCGGTGAACGCCTGCTGCCAGGTCTGCTCCTTCGACACCGCCGTCGGGCGCAGCGCCCGCGCCGTCGCCGTGCGCCGGATGCCGGTCGCGGTGGCGTCCCGCTCGGCCTCTGCGTCGATCTCCGTGTCACCGGCCGCGCCGATGGCGACCAGCCCGTGCAGGAACGCCCAGCGTGCGTCGGCGTCGACGACCAGCCCCTCGTAGCTGCGCGAGCCGTCGAGCAGGCCGCGCAGCGCCGCCGCGTGCTCCTCGGTGCGCGCGGCGCTGGCCAGCGTGCGCGACCACAGCAGCTGCTGGTCGCTCCCGGCCGGCGCGGCCTCCAGCGCGGCGAGCGCGTGGTCGGCCAGCTGGGCCCAGCCGGTCGGCGCCCACGCCGGGTCGGCGTAGGAGGACAGAGCGCTCTGCACCCGGGCCAGCAGCGACTGGATGACGCTGCTCTCGGTCTCGGCTCCGATGCCGGCCAGCACCAGCTGCACCCACTCGCGGGCCGGCAGCTCGGCGTCGCGGGTCATGTCCCAGGCCGCCGACCAGCACAGTGCGCGCGGCAGCGGGTCGGGGATCGCGCCGATCCGCGTGCGCAGGGTGGCCAGCGAGCGCTCGTCGAGCCGCAGCTTGGCGTAGGTGAGGTCGTCGTCGTTGACCAGCACCAGGTCCGCGGCCGGGTGGCCGACGAGCTCGGGCACCTCGGTGTGGGCGCCGGCGACGTCCAGCTCCACCCGGTGGGTGCGGGTGAGCCCCTCGGGGCCCTCGCTGTAGAGGCCCACGGCCAGCCGGTGGTTGCGCAGCACCGGGTGCTCGGTCACCGCCGTCTGCTCGATGGCGAAGCTGGTGTACCGGCCGTCGTCGCTGAGCTCGAGCACCGGCCGCAGCGTGTTGACCTGGCTGGTGCGCAGCCACTGGTCGGCCCACTCCGACAGGTCGCGGCCGGAGCTCTCCGACAGCGGCCCCAGCAGGTCGGCCAGCGTGGTGTTGCCGAATTCGTGCCGGCGGAAGTAGCGCTGCACGCCGGCGAGGAACTCGTCGCGGCCCACGTAGGCGACCAGCTGCTTGAGCACCGAGGCGCCCTTGGCGTAGGTGATGCCGTCGAAGTTGACCTCGACCGCTGCGACGTCGGGGATGTCGGCGGCGATCGGGTGGGTCGAGGGCAGCTGGTCCTGTGCGTAGGCCCACGCCTTCTCGGTGTTGGCGAACGTCGTCCACGCCGTCCGGTATTCGGTGGCCTCGGCCTGGCACAGGGTGCTGATGTAGGTGGCGAAGGACTCGTTGAGCCACAGGTCGTCCCACCAGCGCATGGTCACGAGGTCGCCGAACCACATGTGCCCGAGCTCGTGCAGGATCGTCTCCGCGCGCCGCTCGTAGCGGGCCCGGCTGACCTTCGACCGGAAGACGTAGTCCTCCAGGAACGTGACCGCCCCGGCGTTCTCCATCGCGCCGGCGTTGAACTCCGGCACGAACAGCTGGTCGTACTTGTCGAACGGGTACGGGTAGTCGAACACCCGGTGGTAGAAGTCGAAGCCCTGCTTGGTCACCCGGAAGATCTCCTCCGGGTCGAGGTACTGGGCCAGCGACGCCCGGCAGTACAGCCCCAGCGGGATGCCCTCGTGCAGGTCGGTGACCTTGGCGTAGGGGCCGGCGATGAGCGCCACCAGATAGGTGGAGATGCGCTTGGTGGGCGCGAAGTGGGCCAGCTGCGAGCCGCCCTCGCCCGCCTCGATCGTGCGGTCGCCGGTGTTGGAGACGACCTGCCAGTCGAAGGGCGCGGTCACGTGCATCGTGAACGTGGCCTTGAGGTCGGGCTGGTCGAAGCAGGTGAACATCCGCTTCGCGTCGGCCGGCTCGAACTGGGTGTAGAGGTAGACCTGCCCGTCCTCGGGGTCGAGGAAGCGGTGCAGGCCCTCGCCGGTGTTGGAGTACCGGCAGTCCGCCGTCACCACCAGCGTGTTCGACTCGGCGAGGCCGGGCAGCGGCAGCCCGCCCTCCTCGGTGTAGGAGCTCAGGTCGAGCTCGGTGCCGTTCAGCGTCGCGGAGTGCACCGTCTCCGCGACCAGGTCGATGAAGGTGTCCGCGCCCGGCCGGTGGCAGGCGAACTCGACGGTCGTCGTCGAGCGGAACGTGCGCTCGCCGGGGTGCCCGGCGCCGTCGGTGACGTCGAGGGCGATGTCGTAGCTCTGGACGGCGAGAAGCTCCGCGCGGGCGGCGGCATCAGTGCGGGTCAGGTTGGGTACGGCCACGCCGGAGAGCTTGTCATGCGGGGACGACGGTGCGCCCGCCGTCTGCCGGTCGGCGGCCCGCGGCAGGGAACAACCACCCCTCGGCGGGGCTTGCCTGCCGGGAGACGGCCCGGGCGCTCGGCGACCCGGGCACCCGAGCGAGGAGCAAGGAGCAAGGATGACCGAGGCAGTGCAGAGCGCCCCCACGAAGGCCCGCGTCGACTTCTGGTTCGACCCGCTGTGCCCGTGGGCCTGGCTGACCAGCCGCTGGGTGCTGGAGGCGGCCAAGGTGCGCGACATCGACCTGCACTGGCACGTCATGTCGCTGGCGGTGCTCAACCGCGGGCGCGACCTGCCGGAGGAGTACCAGGAGATGATGGCCAAGGCCTGGGGTCCGGTGCGGGTGGCGATGGCCGCGGCGCAGCAGCACGGCGACGAGGTGCTCGGCGACCTCTACACCGCGATGGGGACCCTGCGGCACCATGAGGAGCTCGAGCTCGACGAGCTCATCGCGCCGGCCCTGGAGCGGGTCGGGCTGCCGGCGTCGCTGGCCGAAGCCGCCGACTCCACCGAGTACGACGAGGCCCTGGAGAAGAGCCACCACGCGGGCATGGACCCGGTCGGCGACGACGTCGGCACGCCGGTCATGCACATCGACGGCGTGGCGTTCTTCGGCCCGGTGATCAGCAAGGTGCCGACCGGTGAGGACGCCGGCAAGGCATTCGACGGGGCCGTCCTGCTGGCGAACCTGCCCGACTTCTGGGAGCTCAAGCGCACCCGCACCTCGGGCCCGGACATGGACTCCGTGCCGGCCGACGCCCTGAAGCTCACCCGGTAAGGACCCCCGTCCCCCTCGTCCTTGCACGCTCGGGTCGAGCCTCTGGACGGGGGCCGTTCCGATGAGCTCCGGGCGGGGGTGCGGCATGCTGTCGGGATGCCGCACCCCACCCGCCAGCGCATCTTCATCTCCGGCGCCAGCTCCGGCCTCGGCGAGGGCATGGCCCGCCGGTTCGCCGCCATGGGGCGCGACCTCGCCCTGTGCGCCCGCCGCGTCGAGCGGCTGGAGGCGCTGCAGGCCGAGCTGCGGGCGGCGCACCCGGGCATCCGGGTCGAGGTCGCCGCGATGGACGTCGACGACGCCGCCTCGGTGCCCACCGTCTTCGCGGAGCTGGCCGAGCGGCTGGGCGGCTTCGACCGCGTGATCGTCAACGCCGGCATCGGCAAGGGCGTCTCCGTGGGCGCCGGCGGGGCGGCGCAGAACCGCGCCGTCCTGCACACCAACGTGCTCGGCTCGCATGCCCAGTGCGAGGCGGCGATGGAGCTGTTCCGCCGCCAGGGCATGGGCCACCTGGTGCTCATCTCCTCGGTCGCCTCCGTGCGCGGCATGCCGGGCAGCCGCACCGCCTACGGGGCGAGCAAGGCGGCGCTCAACTCGCTCGCCGAGGGCATCCGCTCGGACGTGTACGGCTCGCGGATCGTCGTCTCCACGATCCTGCCCGGCTACATCGCCACCGACATCAACGTCGGCCGCCGCGGCCCGCTCACCGTCGGCCTGGACAAGGGCGTCGACGCGCTGACCGCAGCGGTGGAACGGGAGCCGGTCACGGCCTACGTGCCGGGCTGGCCCTGGACGGCGGTCGCACGGCTGCTGCGGGTGCTGCCGCTGTCGGTGGTCCGCCGCGTCACCGGCTCGTGAGCCTCACCAGCTGATCTCCATCGGCCGGCCCCGGCCGTCGCGCTCGTCACCGCCGACGGTTTTCGCACTCCCCGCCGCGATCCGCCGGGCCGACCAGGCCGCGGCGCAGGCGTCCAGGGCGTCGACGGCGGGCAGCCGCGGCGGCGCCTCGGCCAGCGCGCGGTCGACGTCCATCACCGGGCGCAGGGCGGCCAGCCGCTGCGCCAGCCCCCGGGCGGTGGCCTTCGGGTCGCGCACCCGGTCGTCGAGCGCCCGGAACGCCAGCTCGGGGTGGACCTCGTGCACCCGCGGGTCGGGCGGGTCGCCGAGGGCCTCGTCCAGCGAGCGAATCGACGGCACGAGGAACCAGGCCTGCTTCGACAGCGCCTTCCCGCACACCGCCACCGAGGTCCGGCAGGCGTCGGCGTAGTCGGCGGCGCCCAGCACCGGCCGCAGCGGTGCGGGGAAGACGGAGCTGCCGGCCCGGCCGAGCAACCGCCGGGCGGCGACGTCGCACACGCGTGGCCGGTTCTCCGCCAGCCCGATCGGCATGTCGACGGCGACGACGTCCACCCCGGGCAGGGCGAGGGCGGCCGGGGCGTCGGGGAGGGCCAGCAGTGTCACCACGCCGTCG
This sequence comes from Blastococcus sp. SYSU DS0552, assembly GCF_054050815.1. Lineage (NCBI taxonomy): Bacteria > Bacillati > Actinomycetota > Actinomycetes > Geodermatophilales > Geodermatophilaceae > Blastococcus > Blastococcus sp. SYSU DS0552. Next base: position 234,421 of record NZ_JBJHAB010000003.1, on the reverse strand, counting down.
TCCAGCAGCGCCCCGGCCCAGGCGCCGCGCCAGCCGTCCAGCCCGAGCACAGCCACGCCGGCGAGCCTGTCAGACTCCCCGGCATGCGCGTCTTCATCGGCACCGACCACGCGGGCCTGGAGTTCAAGGAGCACCTCAAGCGGGCGCTGGCCGAGGCCGGCCACGAGCCGGTCGACTGCGGCGCGTTCGAGTACGACGCGCAGGACGACTACCCGCCGTTCTGCTTCGAGGTGGGGGAGCGGACGGTGGCCGAGCCGGGGTCGCTCGGCGTGGTCATCGGCGGCTCCGGCAACGGCGAGCAGATCGCGGCGAACAAGGTTCCCGGCGTCCGGGCCGCGCTGGTGTGGAACACCGCGACCGCCCAGCTGGCCCGCCAGCACAACAACGCCAACGTCGTCTCCATCGGCGCCCGCCAGCACAGCGACGAGGAGGCCACGGCGCTGGTGCTGGAGTTCCTCGGGACGGAGTTCAGCGGCGACGAGCGGCACGTGCGCCGGATCGGGCTGATCAGCGACTACGAGCGGGACCGGCACCGTCCGGCGGGCGGGCTGCCCACGCGCACCCAGCACCCGTGACGCGGCCGGCCGGAACGGCGACGCCGCCCGGCTGATCCCGTCTCGCGAGGGCGGCTCTGCATGACTATGCAGCATCGTGCATACTTGCCCTCGTGTCCAAGGTGCTCACCTCCCTGCCCGTCGGCGAACGCGTCGGCATCGCCTTCTCCGGTGGTCTCGACACCTCCGTAGCGGTCGCGTGGATGCGCGACAAGGGCGCCGTCCCCTGCACCTACACGGCGGACATCGGGCAGTACGACGAGCCGGACATCGCCTCGGTCCCCGGCCGCGCGACGGCCTACGGCGCCGAGCTCGCCCGGCTGGTCGACTGCCGCGCCGCGCTGGTCGAGGAGGGCCTCGCCGCGCTCACCTGCGGTGCCTTCCACATCCGCTCCGGTGGGCGCAGCTACTACAACACCACCCCGCTGGGCCGCGCGGTCACCGGCACCCTGCTCGTGCGGGCGATGCTCGAGGACGACGTCCAGATCTGGGGCGACGGCTCGACCTACAAGGGCAACGACATCGAGCGGTTCTACCGCTACGGCCTGCTGGCCAACCCCGCGCTGCGGATCTACAAGCCGTGGCTGGACGCCGACTTCGTCGCCGAGCTCGGTGGCCGCAAGGAGATGTCGGAGTGGCTGGTCGCCCACGGCCTGCCCTACCGCGACAGCGCAGAAAAGGCCTACTCCACCGACGCCAACATCTGGGGCGCCACCCACGAGGCCAAGACGCTGGAGCACCTGGACACCGGCATCGAGACCGTCGAGCCGATCATGGGCGTGCGGTTCTGGGATCCGGCCGTCGAGATCGCGCCGGAGACGGTCACGGTCGGCTTCGAGCAGGGCCGGCCGGTCACGATCAACGGGCGGGAGTTCGACTCCGCCGTCGACCTGGTGAAGGAGGCCAACGCGATCGGCGGCCGGCACGGCCTCGGCATGAGCGACCAGATCGAGAACCGGATCATCGAGGCGAAGAGCCGCGGCATCTACGAGGCCCCGGGCATGGCGCTGCTGCACATCGCCTACGAGCGGCTGGTCAACGCCATCCACAACGAGGACACCCTCGCCACCTACCACTCCGAGGGCCGCCGCCTGGGGCGGCTGATGTACGAGGGCCGCTGGCTGGACCCGCAGGCGCTCATGCTCAGGGAGTCGCTGCAGCGCTGGGTCGGCATGGCGGTCACCGGCGAGGTCACGCTGCGGCTGCGGCGCGGGGAGGACTACTCGATCCTCGACACCGCCGGCCCGTCCTTCAGCTACCACCCGGACAAGCTGTCGATGGAGCGCACGTCGGACTCCGCGTTCGGCCCGGTGGACCGGATCGGCCAGCTCACCATGCGGAACCTGGACATCGCCGACTCGCGCGCCCGGCTGGAGCAGTACGCGCGGATCGGCATGGTCGGGGGCGGGCCGACCCCGGTGGCCGTCGGTGCGGCGCAGGCCGCGGCGACCGGGCTGATCGACGCCTCCCAGGAGGGCGGCGCCGAGGCGATCGCCTCCCGCGGCAAGGTGTCGGCGCACGACGAGCTGCTGGACCGGGCCGCGATGGAGTCCGGCACCGACTGAAGAAGGACCTCGTCCTCCCCACCGCTCGCACGCTCGCGGCGGGTCCCGGGACGAGGCCTGACCGTCCTCCCCACCGCTCGCACGCTCGCGGCGGGTCCCGGGACGAGGCCCGACCGTCCTCCCCGCCCGCGCGGGGAGGACGGTCAGCTCAGAAGCCGTCGGGGCACCACGGCGTGACCGGCCAGCCGAACGCCGTGGACGCGAGCGTGACGGCGCCCGGGCTGATCTCGGTCACCCGGCCGGCGCCCTGCAGGGACGCGAGCGAGACGCCGCCCAGGTAGGCGGCCGAGAGGTCCTCGATGCCCAGCACGATGTCGGGGTCGCGATCGGTACGGCCGCAGTAGCCACCGGCCGGGTGCCCGGAGAGCCGCCAGCGCCCCTCGTTCCACGGGCAGAACGCGTCCCGCACCTCCAGCACGAGGTCGATGGGGGCGGGGTAGCGGCGGGCCGCCAGCGCCCGGTCGACGTCGACCAGCCGCACCCACAGGCCGTCGACCGGCGTGCTGTGCAGCGCCCGGGCATCGGTGACCAGCCAGCGCAGCGGGTCGTCGGGCGAGGCCGCCGGGTACTTCACCGTGCGGACCAGGTCGACCGACAGCAGCACCTGCCACAGCGCGGCGTAGGCCGGGGTGCCGGTCGCCCGCACCTCCTCGACGGTCAGGGTGCCGTCGGGCTCGCCGGTGTCGCTCCAGGCGCCCTTCACCCGGTAGGCGGCGTACCCCGTGACCGTGCCGTCGGCCTCTCGGTGCAGCAGGTAGCGGCGCTCGGTGGCCCCGTGCCGCCGGGACGGGTCGTCGCGCAGCTGCCGGTCCCACCAGCGGTCGTCGCGCACCATGTTCCCGGGCACCCAGCGGTGCACCGCCCGGTGGACGTCCACGGCGGCGGGGCGGTACTGCTCGACCGGCACCTGCTCCACCCGGCCGGTGCCGAGGTCGACGTCCGAGCGCAGCCGCAGGCGCTCGGTGCGACCGGAGAACCGCGCCTCCACCGTCGCCGGCGCGTAGCCGAACCGGCCGTAGATCGGGTACTCGGCCGCCCAGAGCGCGGCCACTGGCTCGCGCTGCTGCTCGTGCAGCTCGGTGAGCTGGCGGCGGATGATCGCCGTGAGCAGGCCGCGCCGGCGGTGGGTCGGGGCGACGGTCACCCAGGTGACGCCGGCGCAGGGCACCAGCGCGCCGGGGACGGCGAGGGTCCGGCTGTAGATGCCGGCGGTGGCGACGACGCGGTCGCCCTCCCACAGGGCCAGCGACCGGTCCAGCTCCGCCACCGACGACGGCCGCTCGACTAAGTCGGCCGGCGCCTCGTCGGCGAAGACGTCGTGCATGGCCCGGCTGAAGACCGGCCACTCGTCGGGGGTCACCGGACGGAACCGGGCGTCGAGGTCGCTCACAGCGCTGTGTCTACCGGGCGGCTCCGACAGGCCGCCAGCGAGTTCGGCTCAGGCGCGCAGGTAGGCCAGGGCGGCGAGCACACGTCGGTGCTGGTCCTCGTCCTGGGTGAGCCCGAGCTTGGCGAAGATGTGCTGGGTGTGCTTCTCCACCGCCCCCGGGGTGACCACGAGCGCCCGGGCGATCGCGGTGTTCGAGTGCCCCTCGGCGATCAGCCCGAGCACCTCCCGCTCCCGCGGGGTGAGCCGGCGGACCGGGTCGTCGGCCCGGCGGCGGGCGAACAGCTGGGCGACCACCTGCGGGTCGAGCACCGTGCCCCTGCCCCGCACGTCCTCCAGCGCGGTCAGGAACGTGTCGATGTCGGCCACCCGGTCCTTGAGCAGGTAGCCCACGCCGCCGGCGCCGTCGGCGCGTCACCGGGAGCCGGTCGCTCGCGGGCGGGAGCACGAGGGTGTCTGCGGTCATGCCGTCGAGCCTGCTTCGACGGGGTGCCCGGCCCCATCCCGCTGGCTGGCCGGTTCGTGGTCGGGCCGTCCCGACTGCGGTGCTGCGGTCATCCCGGCGCGAGATGCTCCTCCGCCCGCCGCCGCGGTGTCCAGCGCCGCGGCCGAGGTGGGTCCCCCGCTAGGGTCGGTGGCGTCACGCCGGCGTCGACGTGCGCCCCGGTCGCCGGCGCCCCGACCGACGGAGGCTCCTCGTGCGCTCTCGCGCCGTTCCGCTGGCACTCAGCGCGGTCCTGCTGGCCGGCTGCACCTCGTCCGGCGACGAGGAGGCCGAGGAGGCCCAGGTGGCCGAGGCCGTCACCTCGGCACCCGACGAACGGCTGACGGTCGTCGCGGACGCCGATCCGGTGGGGACGGCGGTGAGCGCGAGCCGCGCGCTGTTCGACTCCTCCGACGTCGCGGTGCTCGCGGACGAGGACGACTCGGCGGGCCTGCTGCTGGGCGCGTCGGCCGCGGTGGCGCTGGGTGTCCCACTGCTGGTCACCGGCGGCGCCGAGGCGCCGGAGCCGGTGACCGGCGAGCTGGAGCGGCTGGGCACGGGCACCGTGCTGGCCGTCGGGGACGTCGCCCTGCCGGAGGGTGCGGAGCCGGAGGTGGTGACGGTCCAGGCGGACGCCGAGGCGGTCGCCGCCGCGACCGGCGTCGACTTCGCCGAGGACGATCCCGTCCCGGCCGACGGCGAGGCCGCGGCCGTGGCGGGGCTGGACCCCGAGCAACCCGCCGCGCTGCAGCCGGAGGGCGGCAGCGGCGGGTCGGCGGGGCAGACCGCGGAGGAGACCGGTGAGGAGGGCTCCGACGCGGAGCTCCCCGAGACCGCCCGCCCCGAACCGCTCGAGGACACGGTCGTGCTCGCCTCGGGCGAGCCCGGTTCGGTGGCCGGCATCGCGACGGCCCGCGCGGCCGGTGCCCAGGTGCTGCTGACCGGGGGCACCACCGACCCCCGGGCCTCGGCCGACGTCGTAGGCGCCCTCGGCGAGGCGCAGCCCGAGGCGGTCGTCGCCCTCGGCGCGGGGTTCGCCGCCGAGGACGGCCTGGACTGGAAGGTGGAGACCGCCGCCACCGGGGTGGAGCTCCCCGGCGGCGGCCAGACGCTCTTCCCCGGCAAGCTGCTCGTGGCCCTCTACGGGCACCCCGGCACCGCAGCGCTCGGTCTCATGGGCGAGCAGCCGGTCGACGCCGCCGTCGAGCGGGCGCGGGCGCACGCGGCGCCCTACGAGCCGCTGGTCGAGGAGACGGTGGTGCCGGCCTTCGAGATCATCGCGACCATCGCCTCGGCCTCGGCCGGGCCCGACGGCGACTACTCCGCGGAGGCCGATCCGGAGTTCCTGCGGCCGTGGGTGGACGCGGCCGGTGAGGCCGGGCTGTACGTCGTCCTCGACCTGCAGCCGGGGCGCACCGACTTCGTCACCCAGGCGGAGCTCTACCGGTCGCTGCTGGAGGAGCCGCACGTCGGCCTGGCCCTGGACCCGGAGTGGCGGCTGGGCCCGAACGAGGTGCACCTGCGGCAGATCGGGTCGGTGGACGTCGAGGAGGTCAACCGGGTGGTGCACTGGCTGGCCGACCTGACCCGCGACAACCAGCTGCCGCAGAAGCTGCTGGTGCTGCACCAGTTCCGGCTGGACATGATCCCGGGCCGCGAGCGGGTGGACCTCAGCCGCGACGAGCTGGCCGTGATGGTGCACGCCGACGGCCAGGGCGGGCAGGGCGCCAAGCAGGGCACGTGGGCGACGCTGCGGCGGGACGCCCCCGAGGGCCTGTGGTGGGGCTGGAAGAACTTCTACGACGAGGACATCCCGATGCTCACGCCGGAGCAGACGATCGAGCAGGTGGAGCCCGATCCGCAGCTGATCAGTTACCAGTAGGCCGTAGACCGTTCGCTCGGCTGTCAGCACCGATCCTTAGCGTCCCCTCCCGGATCCCCTGCGCACGGTCACGGGGACCATCGATGGAGAGGAACGACCGGATGAGACGGCGGACCACGCTGTCCGTGGCGGCTGCGGCGGCGGCGCTGACCATGGCGACCATGAGCCCCGCCGCGGCGGCGCCCGGCACGGCGGACGACCTGACGCTGACCATGCTGGCCACCACCGATCTGCACGGGCGCGTGCAGAACTGGGACTACTTCGCCGACCGGCCCTACTCGGAGCGGGCCGGCTTCGAGACCGGGCTGGCGAAGGTGGCCACGGTCGTCGACTCGGTGCGCGCCGAGCGCGGCGAGGACAGCGTCTTCGTGGTCGACAACGGCGACTTCCTGCAGGGCACGCCGCTGACCTACTACTACGCCAAGCAGGAGCCGGTCACCCGGACCCGCGTCGAGCACCCGATGGCGGCCGCCTTCGACGTGATCGGCTACGACGCCCAGGTCGTCGGCAACCACGAATTCAACTACGGCCTGGACCTGCTGCGGCGCTACGTCCGCGACGTCGACCACCCGGTGCTCGGGGCCAACGTGCTGCACGAGCCGTCGCGGCAGCCCTACCTGCCGCCGTACACGATCAAGCAGATGCGCGTGCCCGGCCACAAGCCGGTCAAGGTCGGCATCATCGGCCTGACCACCCCCGGCTCGGCGATCTGGGACAAGAACAACGTCGAGGGTCGCGTGACGTTCCAGGACATGGTGGAGGCGGCGCAGTGCTGGGTCCCGGTCGTCGACCGGAAGGCCGACGTCGTCGTCGTCCTGTCGCACGCCGGGGTCGGTGGGACGTCGTCCTACGGCCCCGAGGTGCCGACCGAGAACCCTTCAGACGTCATCGCCAGGACCGTGCCGGGCATCGACGCCATGGTGGTCGGCCACACGCACCAGAACGCCCCTTCCCAGGTGGTGACGAACGAGGTCACCGGCGAGGACGTGCTGCTCACCCAGCCCTACCGCTGGGGCGCCACCGTCTCGCAGGTCGACATCGAGCTGCAGCAGGTCCGCGGGAAGTGGGACGTCGTCGGCACGTCCGCGCAGGCGCTGAGCACCGCGGGGGTCGAGGAGTCGCCCGAGGTGCTGGCCGCCACGGCGGAGGCGCACCGGAAGACGGTGGAGTACGTCAACCAGGTGGTGGCCACCTCGGCGGAGGAGCTGTCCGCGGCGACCAGCCGGTACGAGGACACCGCAATCCTGGACTTCATCCAGGACGTGCAGACCGACACCGTGGCCGCCGCCCTGGAGGGCACCGACCGGGCCGACCTTCCGGTGCTGTCGATCGCGGCGCCGTTCAGCCGGGAGGCCGTGTTCCCGGCCGGTGACGTCACCGTCCGCGACATCGCCGGGCTCTACATCTACGACAACACCCTCGAGGCCGTGGAGCTCACCGGGGCTCAGCTGAAGGAGTACCTGGAGTTCTCCGCCCGGTACTTCGAGCAGGTGCCGGCCACCGGGGACGTCGACCCGGAGACGATCACCAACGCGGTCGTGGACGGCTTCCCGAACGGGATCCCCGACTACAACTACGACGTCCTCTCCGGCGTCGACTACGACATCGACGTGTCCCAGCCGGCCGGCTCCCGCATCGTCGGGCTCTCCTACGAAGGGGCGCCGGTGGGCGACGACGACCGGTTCGTCGTGGCGGTCAACAACTACCGCCGCAGCGGGGGCGGCAACTTCCCCGCGATCAGCACCGCGCCGGTGGTCTACAACGAGCAGCTGGAGATCCGGCAGCTGCTCATCGAGCGCGCCCAGCAGGAGGGCGTGATCGACCCGGCGGAGTTCTTCGTCGAGAACTGGCAGCTCGTCCGCGACGGTGAGCCGCTGATCCCGTGACGCCCTGACACCGACCCGCCCGACCCGGGTGGGAGCGGGCGGGAGCCCCGGAGCGCTCGTCGCGCCGGGGCTCCCGTTCTGTCGGGGGGCTGTGGTGTGCTGACGCACACATCGACCCCGCGAGGAGTGACCTCCTGTGACCAGTGCCGTCATCGGCCCCGCCGACCAGCTCGACCCCAGGCTGCTCGAGCACCGCCGTGAGCTCACCGGTTACTGCTACCGGATGCTCGGCTCGGTGTTCGACGCCGAGGACGCGGTGCAGGAGACGATGGTCCGCGCCTGGCGCGGGCTCGGGGACTTCGAGGGCCGCTCGGCGGTCCGCTCGTGGCTGTACCGGATCGCGACGAACGTCTGCCTCGACGCGCTCAACGGCCGGTCGCGCCGCGCCCTGCCGATGGACCTCGCGGGGTCGCCCTATCCGCCGGTCCCGGCGTCGCTGGCGGGCCGCAAGCCGGCGTCGGCGTGGATCGAGCCGGTGCTCGACCGCCAGGTGCTCCCCGAGGACGGCGACCCGGCCGAGCAGGCCGTGGCTCGCGAGTCGGTGCGGCTGGCCTTCGTCGCCGCCCTGCAGCACCTGCCGCCCAAGCAGCGGGCGGTGCTGATCCTGCGCGAGGTGCTGCGCTGGAAGGCCGACGAGGTGGCCGAGCTGCTCGACACCACCGTGGCCTCGGTGAACAGCGCGCTGCAGCGTGCCCGGGCGACGCTCGCCGACGTGGGCGGCCGCCCGGCGCCCCGCACCCTCGACGACGAGGACCGCGCGCTGCTGGCCCGCTACCTCGACGCCTTCGAGCGCTACGACATCGACGCGTTCGTGCAGCTGCTGCACGAGGACGCCACCCAGCACATGCCGCCGTTCGAGATGTGGCTGCGCGGTCGCGACGACATCGGCACCTGGATGCTGGGGCCCGGGGCGGGGTGCAAGGGCTCGCGGCTGATCGAGACCTCGGCGAACGGCACGCCGGCGGTCGCCCAGTACCGCCCGGCCGAGGGCGGTGGGCACGTGCCGTGGGGCCTGCACGTGCTGGAGATCGAGGACGGCCGGATCGCCCACATCTCCAGCTTCCTGAACCTCGACTGCGAGCTGTTCGCCGCGCTCGGGCTGCCGACGTCCCTGTAGGCGCCGCCCCCGATCGGCTGGCCGGCTGCTGCCTAGGGGCGCGGGGTTCCGGGGGCCCGCCGGGCGGGGCGGAGTAGTTCGCGAGGCGCAGCCCGGCCAGGACGACGACGGCGGCCGCCGTGCTGATCAGCGCCGCCTGCAGCACCATGTAGGGGGTCGAGAGGTCGGCCCGGGCGAACTGGCCGTCGAAGAACCCGGAGATGGCGGAGAGGAAGGCGCCGACGAGCAGGACCGCCGAGCCGGCGACGGCCCAGCGGTGCCGGGCGAGCACGGCCAGCAGGGAGGCGACCAGCTGGACGACGACCATCGGCCAAGGTGCCGCGAGGGTTGCGGTGGCGCTCCATGCGTCGGACCAGATGTTGGCGCCGAGCTGGACGGAGACGACGCCGCCGACCGCGCTCCAGGCGAGCAGCAGGCCGGCGCCGACGGCGAGGCGACGGGCGGCGGAGGAGAGCCGGGTGGATGATCGGGGCGTGGCTCGGGTGGTGGCCATCGTGGGGCCTTCCGGTCGGGGGACGTGCACCGCCCACCGTGGCCGCCGGCCGGTCCCGGCCGCCTGAGCCGCCGGCCCCGATCCAGCCGGGACGAGGTGTCCTGCCCTCAGTCCGCGGACCGGCCCAGCCCCGCGTCGCGGGCGCGGGCGACGGCCTCGGCGCGGTCGGCGACCTGCAGCTTCACGAAGACGTTGGACACGTGGTTGCGGACGGTCTTCTCCGACAGGAACAGCCGCTGGGCGATGGCGCCGTTGGTGAGCCCGTAGGCCACCAGGTCCAGGATCTCCCGCTCCCGCTCGGTGAGCTGCGGGAACGGGGCCACGGGTCGATCGCCACCAGCGGCGAACCAGGCCAGCACGCGGGCCGCGATCTGCGCGCTGAAGATGACCTCGCCGTGGGCCACGGTCGTGACGGCTCGCCCGATCTCGTGCCGGTCGGCTCCCTTCAGCAGGTAGCCCCGAGCGCCGGCGCGCATGGCGGCGAACACCGACTCGTCCCCCTCCAGCATCGTCAGCACGAGCACCGCGGTCGTCGGGTGACGGGAGACGATCGCGCGAGTGGCCTCGATGCCGTTGACCCCGGGCAGGTTCAGGTCCATGACGACGACGTCGGGAGCCAGCTCGCCTGCCCGGTCCACCGCCTCGGCGCCGTTCCCGGCCTCGCCGACCACCTCGATCCCGGGCAGCGCGGCGAGCGCGGTGGTGAGCCCCTCCCGGTAGAGAGGGTGGTCGTCGACGACCAGGACGCGCACGGTCACGGGGCCTCCAGGGGCAGTGTCGCCGAGATCCGGGTACCCGGCCCGCCCCGCCGGGGGTCGGCGCGGAAGGTGCCGCCGAGCTCCGCGGCGCGCTGGCGCATCGAGGCCATCCCGACACCGGGGGGCGGCGCGGCGGGCAGCCCGGACCCGTCGTCCTCGACCGACAGGGACAGGTCGCCGGGCTCCCGCCGGAGCACGAGCTCGACCCGGGAGGGCCGGCCGTGGCGCACGGCGTTGGTGAGGGCCTCGGCCGCGATCCGGTAGCCGGCGACCTCGACCGCGGCGGGGAGCGGCCCGACGTCGTCGGCCCGGACGGTGACCGTGAGCCCGGGTGCGGCGAAGCGCGAGGCCAGCTCCCGTACCGCGCCGGCCAGGCCCAGCTCGTCGAGGGCGGGTGGGCGCAGGCCGCTGACGACCCCGCGCACGTCAGCGACCGCGGTCCGCAGCCGGGGGACCACCCGGTCCAGCAGCCCGGCGGCGGCCGCCGGGTCCTCGCGCACCAGGTCGCGGGCGGTCTCGGCCTGCAGCGCCAGCGCGGCCAGCGTGGGCCCCAGGCCGTCGTGCAGCTCGCGGTGCAGCCGCCGGCGCTCCTCCTCGCGGGCGGTGACGAGGAGCTCCCGGGACCGGTCCAGGTCGCGGGTGAGCAGCACGGTGTGCACCGCCACTCCCGCCTGCTCGGCGAGACCGGCGAGCACCCGCCGCTCGCGCCGGCGAAGACCACCGGGGCGGGTGGCCAGCACGAGGCGCCCCACGTCGGCCCCGCCGTAGGTCAGGGGCACCGACTCCACCGGCCCCGACGGCCGGCCGTGGACGATCACCCCGCCGTCGCCGAGCTCGACGGCGGCGTAGGGGAGGCGGAGCGCACCGGCGACCGAGCTGACCAGCTCCGGGAGCACCTCGTCGATCACGGAGGCGGCGTCCCGGGCGTCCCCGAGTCGTTGCCCCAGCCGGCCGAGCAGGGCGTACGGGTCCTCCCGGTCGCCGTAGACCAGCCGGTTCACCGCCGTCCGCAGGCGGCGCAGCAGCGGCTCGGCCAGCACGGCGGCGAGCGTGGTGACGAGGATCGGCGCGCCGGTGGTCGGGCCGATCAGGCCGCCGAGCGTGCCGACGACTGCCGCGTAGGCGCCCAGCACGCAGGCGGTGAGCGCCCCGTAGACCAGGGAGCGGCTGATGGCGACGTCGACGTCCCACATGCCGTGACGCAGGACGGCGACGACGCAGGCGGCCGGCAGCGGCACCATCGCGAGCGCGGTCACCACCGGCCCGAGGGCGAAGCCGGCCGCGAAGACGACGATCGTGACCAGCCCGCCGAACAGCACCCAGGCCACCTGGTCCCGTCCGGCGCCGGAGGCGGCGCTCCAGCGGGCGAAGGCCCCGGCGAAGGCGACCACGACGGCTCCCACCGCCAGCAGCGTGCTGGGGACGGCGACCCAGCCGCCGGTCACCCAGTCGGCGCCCAGCGGGTTGCGCGCGCCGAGCGCGGCCAAGGTCGGCGACCAGCTCTCGTAGGGGGTGAGCGCCCAGGACGCGGCCACGCTCACCACGGCGGCTGTCGACAGGGCAAGGGCAGGCCGCCAGCGAGGGGTGAGCAGCCGCCCGTCGGGGAGCAGGAGGGGGAGCACCGTGCCGATGGTCACCAGCGCGGCTGCCCAGAGCCAGTTCGCCGCCCAGAGCGCCGCCACGGCCGTGGCCCCCGCGTTGCCCCCGGCGTGCGCGGCGACGCCGTACTCGAGGGCCAGCAGCCCCGTCGCCTGGGCGGCGCCGATGCCCAGGAGCAGCCAGCCGGTCACGAGCCGGGGCCGGGCCCTCGCCAGCCATGCGCCGGTCGAGGCGTAGGACAGCGCCGCGGTGGTCTGCATCAGCCACCAGTCGGTCACCCCCGTCGCCGAGGAGCCGGTGGACAGATGGAGCGCGACCCCGGCGGCCGTGGCCAGCACCGCCAGTGACCCGACGACGACGGGCAGGCCGGCCGTCAGCGCGTTGCGGGCGGTGGCCGGCCGCACCCCCACTGCCGTGGTCATGGTGCACATCGTGGCGGGCCGAGGTCTCGGCGTCACGGGACGGCGGGGCGCTGGGGGGGGTGGTGTGGGGGGGGGGGGGGGGGGGGGGGGGGGGGGCCCGCCCCCCCCCCCCGCCCCCCCCCCCCCCCCCCCCCCCCCGCGTCCGCACCGGCTCGCGACGCCGCACCCGTGCGCCCGGGACGGTCGCCCCGAGAACCTCCGGGTGGCCCGTCCACCGATCTCCAGGAGTTCTCCGTGACCGTGCAGTCCACCCGAGCCACCTCCGCCGTTGACCAGCCCGACCTCGACCGCACGGCGGTGCGCGGTACCGCCCTCGCCCTGGGCGCCGCAGCCGCCTTCGCCGTCCTCTCCGTCGAGTCCGTCGTCCGCGGCGGTGTGGAGCACTACCGGGACGTCTTCTGGCTCGTCCCTGGGGTGCTGACCTTTGCCGCCTTCGTCCAGCTGCACCGGCTGCACTCCGGCCGGGCCGACCGCTGGGAGCAGGTCAGCTACGCGGTCACGCAGACGGCGCTCGTGGTGATCACCGTCGTGAGCGTGGCCGTGGGTCTGGGCGTCGACGCGCTGACGTTCCTGGGCTTCCCGCTCGGCGCGCTCGCCTGGATGGGCGGGCTCGTCTCCTGGGGCGCCTCGCTGATCCGGGCCGGCGTCCTCCCGCGGTACGCGGGCTGGGCGCTCATCCTGCTGGAGCCCGGATCCATCGCGGCCGGGGTGGCCCTGGCGCCGATCGCGGGGCTGTCCGACCACGGCGGCTTCTCCGGCGCGATCGCCAAGGCGGGCGCTCTCTGCGCGGTTGCGGTGGCGATGCGCGGCCTGGCCCGCGACCGGACGCCGGCGACCGGCTCCGTGCGCAGCTCGGACTGACAGGGGTCCGGGCCGGCGCGCACCGCATCCGCTTCACCGGGCCCGGTGACGGGGCCAACCTGGGGCGATGACGGTGGTCGTGCTGCCGCCGGCGGCTGGGCCGTGCGGAAGGCCGCGCGGTGGCGCTGACCGCCGCCGCGGTGGCGCTGGTGGCCGAGATCGCCGCGCTGCGGGACCACGTGGCGCGGCTCGACGGCTCCGCCGGGGTGGGACCGCCCGGCGGCGGGGCGACCGCCGGGGGCACGGTCAGGCGCCAGCGCGCACCACCGCGCGTGGCCGACCGCGTCACGCCGTCGACCGGGACCGGCCGTCCGCGGGGACGCCGTCGGTCGCGTCCCGGCCGGGGGCACGGCGGGATCCGATCAGCACCCGCCCGAGCAGCCGCGGGTGGGTGAGCGCCTGCGGTCGGGAGAGCATCCCGACGACCCGGATGAACGCCTCGGCCACCTGCGGGTCGTGATGAGCCGCCGGGAGCAGACGCTGCAAGTAGGCGGTGGTGAGCCGCCAGGACACCGGCCGTGGTCCGTCGACGTCCGGGTGCGCCAGGTCGGAGCCGGTGGCGAGGTCCCACGCGTCCTGCACCGCCCACCGCGCGGCCGACAGCGTCCGGAGGCCGACGCGGTCCAGACCGTGCGCGTCGAGGACGCGCGCCAGTTCCAGGGCCTCGATGATCGCCACGGTCATGCCCTGTCCGAAGCGGGGGTCGAAGGAGCAGACCGCGTCGCCGGCGACGAGGTAGCGCTCGGGCAGGCGGCGCAGCCGGTCGTACCGCCGCCGGGAGAAGGCGGGGAAGGCCGTTCGCACGGCGTCTCCCACCGGCTCGGCGCCGGCGACGACGTCGTGCAGGTCGGAGCTCCACAGGCTGGCCGCGTAGTCGGTGAAGCCGGCCAGGTCCGCCGGGGGACGCTCCCCGAGCATCCCGATGAGGGTGACCAGCCACCGGCCCTCCTCGACGGCGAGCGCTGCCGCGCCCCTGCGACCGCCCGGGGGGACGTCGATCAGCACGTTGCGGCCACCGCCCAGGTCGGCGGGGTCCCGGCGGAACAGCCGCGTGGTGTAGTGCACGTCGACCTTCAGCCGCTCCTCGGCGGGGAGCTCGTAGCCCAGCTCGGCGAGCCAGTGCGGCGACCGCGAGCCGCGGCCCGTGGTGTCGACCACCAGGTCGGCGTCCAGCGTCCGCTCCTCCCCGGTGTCCGCCTCCGACCGTAGCCGCACTCCCGTGACACGGGTCCGGTCCGCGTTCGTCCGCAGGCCGCGGGCGGCCCAGCCGTCGAGCATCTCGACCCCGTCGAGCGCCCGGACGCGGTCGCGGACGATGCCCTCGATCAGCGGCCGGGTCGCTCCGGTGATGCAGAGCTCCGACCCGGTGAGGTCCAGCCGGCCGCCGCCCATGTGGAAGCGCCACTCCGGCGCCGGGATGACGTGGGCTCCGCCGGCGGCGAGGTCGTCGACGATCCCGGGCAGCAGCTGCTCCAGCCGGGTCAGCCCGCCCGGGACGAGCAGGTGGATGTGCTGCCCCTGGGGTACCCCGCGGCGGTCCGCGGGACCTTCGGGCAGCACGTCCCGGTCGACCAGCGTGACGCGGTCGAAGCGCCGGGCCAGCGGCACTGCGTGCACCAGCCCGGCCATACCGGCACCGAGCACGACGGCGTGTTCTCCGAGGTGGGTCATGGACTCCTCCTAGCGGCAGCTGCGGTGGCGTCTGCTCACGCTAGGAACGGCGGCACCGGCTCGGCATCGACCAGATGGTGCAACTGGGCGGGGGCGCGCCTGCACCGATCGGTGCAGGCGCCTACACCAGGTCGTGCTCGTACGCGTACGCCGTCGCCGCGGACCGGTTGGGGAGCGCCAGCTTGGTGAAGACGTTGTGCAGGTGCCGTGCCACGGTCTTGTCGCTGATGATCAGCTGCTCGGCGATCTCCCGGTTTGTGCGCCCTGCTGCCACGAGGCGGATCACGTCGAGCTCGCGGGGCGTCAGCCCTGCCGCCGCGTCCGGCGGAGCGGCCTCCGGGTGCCCGAGGTCGGGCGCGGCGCCGACCGCCGCGAAGACGCGCATCGCCGCGGCCACCTCCACGGCGGCCGTGTCCTCGTCGCCGAGCGCCCGCAGGGCCCGGCCGATCAGGATGCGGGTCCAGGCGGCCTCGTAGGGGGCGGGGAGCACCGTCCAGGTCGACAGGGCGTCCGACAGGTCGTCCAGCGCCGGCCGGTACCCGCCCTCGGCGAGCGACACCGCTCCCCGGGCGCGCGCGGCGGTCGCCAGGAGAACGCTCGTGCGGCCGGCGTCCGCGATGCCGTCCAGTTCGACGCAGGCGCCCCGCGCCGCCTCGACGTCTCCCGCCGCCAGCATGATCTCGACGGCGGCAGCCAGCAGCTCCGCCCGCGGCCGCGACGCGCGCACCTCGACGACGACGCCCCGAGGGCCGGGGGGCGCCCGGTCGACGGCGCAGCGGATGGCGGCCACCGCCGTCCGCGTGCGTCCCTGGGAGAGCCGCAGCAGCGCCAGCCCCGGGTGCGGGTCGTAGCCCAGGGCGACCGCCTGCAGGAAGTCGGCCTCGGCGGCGGCGTGGTCGCCGCGCAGCCGGTGCAGTTCGGCGCGCTGGTAGTGCGCCATCCCGGCCGCGGGGTCCGGTGGGTCCGACAGCCAGCGGCAGGCCCGGTCGGCCTCCACGACGGCCTCGTCCCAGTCGCCCCGCCACTGGGCCAGCTCCGACCGGTGCACGAGGCACGCCCCCCGGAAGGGGACGAGACCGCCCTGTGCCGCGCACCACTCGTTCAGCGCGGCCGTCCACTGCTGGGCCCGCCGCAGGTCCAGGATCTGCTGGCAGGCCAGGATCACGGCGCAGTAGACGAGCCCGGCCGCGACCGGCGAGACGCGTCCGGCCTGGACGGCCACCATCGCCTCGTCGAGCCGGGTCAGCCCGCGGGTGGCCGCGCCGCCCCGGATCAGCGCCTGGCCCTGCCCGAGGCAACCGAGGGTCGCCAGGTCGACGTCCCCGAACCGCCGGCCGATCGAGGTGGCCCGTGCGAAGGTGCGGTGCGCCGCCGCCGGATGCCCGTCGTCCAGCTCGCGCAGCCCCTCGGGGAGCAGCAGGTAGCCCCGCTCGGCGCAGTCGCGTGGCCCGCCCTCCTCGAGCACCCGGTGGGCCCGGGCGAGCCAGCCGCTGCCGCGCGCCTCCGCGCCGCGGGCCGAGATCAGCACCAGGCCGAGCCAGAACGCGCACCGGGCCGCAGGCAGCACGTCGCCGCGGTCGGCGAACGTCTGGTACGCCCGCTCCCACGCGGCTTCGGCGACCTGGTCGCGGCGGGTCAGCTGGGCGCTGAGTGCCAGCCGCTGGAGATCCTCCGCGCCCTGGAGCCCGCCCTGCGCGTCCGCGGCGAGCAGGAGGGTGCAGGCCTCCTCCCAGGAGCGGCGATCGACGGCCGCGCGCCCCAGCACGAGCCGGTCGGCTGCGTCGTCCATGACTCCTGGCTACACCCCGGCCGGTGGTTCGGGACAGAGTCGTCCGCGCGGCGGTGCGGGCGGATGCTCGGCGGCGGCCGGCCGAGGGGATCAGGACGGGGCGGCACCTCCGGTCGGTGCCGGCGGGTAGGACCCGCCCGGTGCACCGACCGCCCCTGGAGCGCTCAGCGGTCGCCGGACGTACGCGGCCGCGACGAGTGCGCCGACCGCCAGCAGCCCGGCCAGGATGAGCATCGCGGTGCGGAAGCCGTCGGCGAAGGTCGAGGGCTCGGTGTAGTCGGCGCCGCCGAGCCCGGCCGCGACCGGGACGACCGCCACCGCGAGCAGGCCGGCGGCGCGGGCCACCGCGTTGTTGACCCCCGACGCCACGCCGGCGTGGCGGTCGGCGGCGGAGGCGAGCACGGTGGCGGTCAGCGGGGCCACGAGCAGCGTGAGGCCCGCGCCGAAGAGCGCCACGGCCGGGAGCACGTCGCGCAGGTAGGAGGCGTCCTCACCGATCCGGAGCATCAGCAGGACTCCGGCCGCCGCCACGGCCGGTCCGCCGGTGAGCAGGGCGCGCGGCCCGATCCGCTGGGCCAGCGCCCCGACGCGGGCGGAGAACAGCAGCATGAGGACGGTGACGGGCAGCAGCGCGGTGCCGGCCAGCAGGGGGCTGAAACCGGAGACCACCTGCAGCTGGAGGACGAGCAGCACGAACAGCGCACCGAGCGCCGCGTAGACGAAGAAGGTCACGGCATTGGCGGCCGTGAACTGCCGGTCGGCGAAGAGCGCCCGGGGGATCAGGGGGTGCCGCGACCGTCGCTCGACTCCGACGAACGCCACCAGGGCGAGGGCCCCGACCGCCGCCCACAGCCACACACCCGCTCCCGCACCCGCCTCCCCGGCAGCGGTGAGGGCGTAGGTCAGCGCGCCGAGCCCCGTGACGACCAGCGCCGTCCCGACCCAGTCCAGCTGCGGGGCGGCTGCCGGGTCGCGGGACTCGGGGACGTGCCGGAGGACGACGGCGATGACCACGGCCGCCACCGGCAGGTTGACGAGGAAGACGGCCCGCCAGCTCCACTCGACCAGCCAGCCGCCGACGAACGGCCCGATCGCGGCGGCGATCCCGGAGAACCCCGACCAGGCGCCGACGGCGGCGGCGCGGTCGGGGCCGGAGAAGGACGCCGAGATGATCGCCAGGCTGCCCGGCGTCAGCAGGGCCCCGCCGACACCCTGCAGGGCGCGGGCGGCGACGAGCGTGCCGACGTCCGGGGCCAGGCCGCACAGCAGCGAGGCGAGGGCGAACCAGCAGACGCCGACGACGAAGATCCGGCGCCGCCCGTACCGGTCGCTGAGCGATCCGCCCAGCAGGATCAGCGCGGCGAGGGTGAGCGTGTAGGCGTTGACCGTCCACTGCAGCCCGGCGAAATCCGCGCCCAGGTCGGCGCCGATCCGCTCGAGGGCCACGTTGACGACCGTGGCGTCCAGCATCGCCACGCCCGTGCCGAGGACGGTCGCGAGCAGCACCCAGCGCCCCTGGGCCGTGCCCATGCGCAGACCGGTCGCCGCCGCGGCAGGTGACGTCACGGGCGACTCCCTCCGCCGGCTGCGTGCTGTCCGCCGCTGTGCAACGCCGCCGCCGACCACGGATTCCCGCCCGCCGGCCGGCCTGGGGAGATGCCGCGGCGGCGCGCATGATGTCGGGCATGGCGCCCGAGACAGACCTCGTCATCGCGGCCGGCGAGGTGCCGGGCTACCTGGGTCCGACAGCGGCGCTGGTGGTCGCCGCCGCGGTGATCGGGTACCTGTCGGCCCGGGCCCGCGTCGTCCCGATCGTCGGGTTCCTCGTAGCCGGGGTCCTGATCGGCCCGGCCCAGCTGGGGGTGGTGGACAGCAGCGAGGCCGTGGAGGCCGCCGCGGACATCGGCGTCATCCTCCTGCTGTTCACCATCGGGATCGAGTTCTCGCTGGAGCGCCTGGCCCGGGTGTGGACGTGGATCGCCGTCGCCGGCGGGCTGCAGCTGGTGCTCGCCACCGGTGCCGGGCTGGGGTTGACCATGGCGCTGGGCGGGGACTGGCGCGACGGGCTGTTCACCGGCTTCCTGCTGGCGCTGTCGTCCACGGCCATCGTGCTCAAGCTGCTGGGGGAGCGGCGGGAGAGCTCCGCCGTCCGCGGCCGCCTGGCGCTGGCCGTGCTCATCGCCCAGGACCTGGCGGTGGTGGCGATGGTGCTGGTCGTGCCGCTGCTCGGCCCGACCGCGGACGGCGGCGGCTCCGCCAGCGGCTCGCTGCTGTGGGCGGTGCTCACCGCGGTCGGGGTCATCGTCGCGGTGCTCGTGCTGGCCCGCCGGGTGATGCCCGCGCTGCTGGACGTGGTAGCCCGCACCTGCTCGCCGGAGGTGTTCCTCCTCGCGATCGTCGCCCTCTGCTTCGGCACCGCCTACCTGACCGCGCTGGCCGGGGTGAGCGTGTCGCTCGGGGCGTTCCTGGCCGGCCTGGTGGTGAGCGAGAGCCGCGCCAGCACCCAGGCCCTCGCCGAGGTGCTGCCGCTGCAGATCGTGTTCAGCGCGGTCTTCTTCGTCTCAGTGGGCATGCTGCTCGACCTGGGCTTCATGCTCGCCAACCTGCCCCTCGTGCTGGGGGTGGCCGCCGGGGTGCTGGTGCTGAAGACGCTGACCACCGCCGTCGCCGCCACCGCCGTCGGCATCCGGCTGCGCACCGCGGGCGCGACCGGGCTTCTGCTGGCGCAGGTCGGGGAGTTCTCCTTCGTGCTGCTCACCGTGGGCACGGCTGCCGGGCTGGCGCCGCTCGGGCTGGCCGACGACGGCGCGCAGGTCGCCGTCGCCGCGACGGTGCTGCTCATGCTGGTCACCCCGCAGCTGGCCGCCGCGGCGGCGCGGCTGGACCGCTCGCGCGGCGCCGCGCCCGCCTCGACGGAGGAGGCGGCGCCCGACGGCGACGGCCCTCGGGACCACGTGGCGATCATCGGGTGGGGCCCCACCGCGCTGGAGCTCGCGGCCACCCTGCGCGACCGGGGGATGGGCGTGGTGATGACGACGCTCAACCCCGATGGGGCG
The DNA here is from genome assembly GCF_054050815.1 of Blastococcus sp. SYSU DS0552. Taxonomy (NCBI): domain Bacteria; kingdom Bacillati; phylum Actinomycetota; class Actinomycetes; order Geodermatophilales; family Geodermatophilaceae; genus Blastococcus; species Blastococcus sp. SYSU DS0552. Next base: position 214,897 of record NZ_JBJHAB010000003.1, on the reverse strand, counting down.
GCGGAGGCGGAGGCCGCCGGGCACGCCGTGGTGCGCGGCGACCCGACGAAGGGGGAGGTGCTGCGGGTGGCCGGGGTCCCCGCGGCGCGCCTCGCCGTCGTCGCCGAGGACGACCCCGAGCAGGCGGTGCGGGTGGTCGCCGCTGCCCGCGCGGCCACCACCGCGCCGATCATGACGCGCCCGCTGGGTGCGGTCGACGTCGCCGAGCTGGCCGACGCCGGCGCCGACCACATCCTCGACCGGGACCGGCTCTCCGCCCAGGCGCTGCTGCGCTCGGTGCTGGCCGAGCTGGGGCACCCCGACGGTCACCCCGGTCGGGGGCGGACCGTCGTCGACACGGCCCGGGTGGTCCGCTACGCGTGGCCGGAGGGCAGCGGCTGCGACCACGGCGCGGCGTCCCGGCCGGTGCTGCCGCAGGCGCCGGGCTGCGTGGGGTGCCTGCGGGAGGGCACCGAGTGGGTGCACCTGCGCACCTGCCTGAGCTGCGGGTACGTCGGGTGCTGCGACTCGTCGCCGGGTCGGCACGCGCGGGCGCATGCGACGGGGGAGGAGCACCCGCTGGCCGCCTCGGCCGAGCCGGGGGAGAGCTGGGCGTACTGCTTCGTCGACGACGTGACGGTGCCGGCGCCGTCCGGGGCGGCCCCGGAGGTCGAGCCCTCGTCCCACTCGAACGTATAGCGCACCCCGGGGCTTGCGGCAAGACCCGGGGAGGGCCGCACACTCGCCCGCCGAGGCCGCTGACCGGGCGTAATCGCACCCGGCGGCGGCCCCGGATCGGAGCTGCTGCCGTGCCCGTGACCACCCGTGCCTTCGACCTCCCCGAGCGCCTGGCCGCCAAGGCCGATCCGGCGCTGATCGCCGCCGACGAGCGGCACTTCGCGGCCGTCGCCGAGAGCCTCGAACGGTCGATCGCCGAGCTCTCCCGGCGGCTGGCCGCCGAGCGCGCCGCCCCTGGCGGCGCCGGCCAGGCGGCGCTGGAACGCGACCTGGAGGTGCACCGGCTCGCCGCCCGCCTGCGCACCCTGCGCCGGTTCGGGCTGGACCTCTGCCTGGGGCGCGTGGTGCCCGCCGACGGCGGCGAGCCGGTGTACGTGGGCCGGCTCGGGCTCACCGACGGAGCGGGCCGCCGGTTGCTCGTCGACTGGCGGTCGCCGGCGGCAGAGCCGTTCTTCGCCGCCACCCACGCCGACCCGATGGGCCTGGCCAGCCGCCGCCGCTACCGCTGGACCCGCGGCCGGATCACCGACTACTGGGACGAGGTCTTCACCCCCGAGGGGCTCGAGGGGCACGCCGCGCTCGACGACCAGTCCGCCTTCCTCGCCGGCCTCGGCGGCACCCGGTCGGCCCGGATGCGCGACGTGCTCGCCACCATCCAGGCCGACCAGGACGCGATCGTCCGCGCCGGCTCACGCGGCGCCCTCGTCGTCGACGGCGGGCCGGGCACCGGCAAGACCGTCGTCGCCCTGCACCGCGCCGCCTACCTGCTCTACGCCGACCCGCGCGTCGGGCACCGTGGCGGCGGCGTGCTGTTCGTGGGCCCGCACGAGCCGTACCTGGCCTACGTCGCCGACGTCCTGCCCGGCCTGGGGGAGGAGGGCGTGCGGACGTGCACCCTGCGCGACCTGGTGCCCGAGGGGGCGGCCGCGGTGGCCGAGGCCGATGCGGAGGTGGCCCGGCTGAAGTCGTCGGTGGAGATGGTCGGGGCGATCGAGGCCGCCGTCCGGTTCTACGAGGAGCCGCCGGCCCGGGGGACGACGGTGACGACGCCGTGGGACGACGTCCGGCTGACCGCGGAGGACTGGGCGGAGGCGTTCGAGGCGCCCGAGCCCGGCACCCCGCACAACGAGGCGCGCGAGCAGGTGTGGGCGGCGCTGATCGAGATCGTGGTGGACGCCCACGACGCCGACGTCGACCCCTCGCTGGTCCGCGCCGCGCTGGAGGAGGACCGGGAGCTGCGGACGGTGTTCGACCGCGCCTGGCCGCTGCTCGATCCCGGCGACCTCGTCGGTGACCTGTGGTCGGTGCCGGCCTACCTGCGGCGGTGCGCCCCGGAGCTGAGCGCCGAGGAGGTGCGCCGGCTGCAGCGCCCGGACCCGCAGGCGTGGACGGGAGCCGACCTGCCGCTGCTCGACGCGGCGCGGCAGCGGCTGGGCGACCCGGGGGCGGCCCGGCGGGCGCGGCGGGAGGCCGCCGTCGTGGCGTCGGAGCGGGAGCGCATGTCAGCGGTGATCGACGAGCTGATCGCGGCCGACGACTCCGAGCTGCTCCTGATGACGAGCCTGCGGCACGGCGACCTCCGCGACGCGCTGGTCGACCAGGCCGCGCTGCCCGCGGCGGACACCGACCCGCTGGCCGGCACGTTCGCGCACGTCGTCGTCGACGAGGCGCAGGAGCTGACCGACGCGGAGTGGCAGATGCTGCTGCGCCGCTGCCCGTCCCGGAGCTTCACGGTCGTGGGGGACCGGGCACAGGCGCGGCGCGGGTTCTCCGAGTCGTGGGAGGAGCGGCTGCAGCGGGTCGGGCTGGCGGAGGTGCGCCGGATGTCGCTGACCGTGAACTACCGGACGCCAGCGGAGGTCATGGCGGAGGCCGAGCCGGTGATCCGGGCGGTGCTGCCGGACGCCAACGTGCCGACGTCGGTGCGCAGCACCGGGGTCCCGGTCGTGCACGGGTCCGTGTCGTCGCTGCCCCGGATCGTCGACGAGTGGCTGGGCGCGCACGCGGAGGGGATCGCCTGCGTGATCGGCGACCCGGCGTTCCCGGAGATGCCCCGGGTGCGGTTGCTGAGCCCGTCGCTGGCGAAGGGGCTGGAGTTCGACCTCGTCGTCCTGGTCGACCCCGAGCGGTTCGGGACGGGCGTCGGGGGAGCGGTGGACCGCTACGTCGCGATGACCCGGGCGACCCAGCAGCTCGTCGTGCTGACGAGCGCGTGAGGGTTGCGGTCGGCCAGCGCGGAGCGGGTGACCGGGATCGAACCGGCATGGCCAGCGTGGAGGGGTGGGTTCTTCGACTAGTCCTTTCTGGTCAAGGCACAATCAGTTCAAAGCCATGCCTTCGAATTGCCTCAGCGCCGCACACGCGGCGGCGGCAAGAGTGACATCTTGTTTCTGCTCCGGGCGCTGGCAGCGCCGCCGCCGCGGGCGAAGCTGCCCGAGCCGGTTCATCGATTCATTGATGGTGCCACCATGACCGGCGGTGATGGTGGCACTCGAGCCACGCAAGTCATGGAGGGGAGAGCCGGCTGCGAGTCCGGCCGCTTCCGCTGCCGGAGCCCACGCGGAGGCGAAGTTGTTGCGTCGATCGGCGCGCCATCCGGGCCGACGAAGATCAATAGTGTGCGCCCGGTTGGGCGTGCCGGCGCGGGAGAACCGGGACCTGCGCCGGGCGATCGAGATCTCAACCCCGATCCGGGGTCGAGCCGGCCTGGGCAGTGCTGAACGACGCGGCGACGACTCTGATCGAGAAGGTGCACGCCGAGCTGCATCGGTCGGGCAGCCGCTGGCCCGCTAGACGGCAGCGCCTGATGCCTGCGCCGCCTGCACGCGATCAGCGTTCCTGTGGTCCGGGAATGGGCCAGCCTGGTCATGGATGAGCAGGTCCTCACCGAGGTCTCGTTGGAGTGGTCACGAACACGCCGGCGTCGGCGGGCCGCTGCAACTCCGAGGAGGCCACAACGACGCGAAGCATGAGAGCGACGATTCCGACGCGATGGCCTTCCCTCGGCTGGTCACCGAGCTGCGTTGGGTCCCGGGAATCAGGTGAGCCACATGCACCGGAGCAGATTCAGCCGTAGCAAGATCAAGAGGCGGATTCGACTATTCGGATATCCCGCGCGGCACCGTCGCCAAGAGCCGCGAGCGCGCGTTGGTAGGCGTCGCTGCGATACGCCGCCACGGCCTGCTCGACACTGTCAAACTCGATCAAAGTGGTCCGTTCGAGCACTCCCGATTCGAAGGCCGCGGCCGGGGTGCCCCGGGCCAGGAACCGCCCGCCGCCGGCGAGCATGGCAGGGCCGGCGAGGTCGACGTAGGCGGCGAGTCTTGCAGGGTTGTTGATCGCGCGGAACGTGTTGATCCAGTACGCCTTGGTCACGGGTGTCCCTTCTCGGTGCCGCGCAGGTGCTGCACCTGTCGGAAGACGTCGGAGAACGCGGGGGCGAGCCAGGTCGCGTCCATCAGGTCGATGGCCATGGCTGAACCCTCTGCACGGACCCGGTCGGGCGAAAGGGGCAGACCTGCCGGGTTCCAAGGCGTTGCTGCCAGTGCGGCTCGGCGACCCGTCCGCCACGCGCCTGCCGATCCGAGATCTACCAGGTCGGCCGGCGCGGCGTGGACGGCGCTGCGACGGACGTGGTCCGTGCAGAACTTCGCCGGGTCGCCGTTCCTGCACCGGTCGATCCTCGCCCCGGCGAGTTCATCACCTGCACCGGCAGTGCCCTCGAACCGTTCATCGACGCGGACGACATCGCCGACCGCCGTCGCGGCACTCGCCGAAGGCGACCACGCGGGGAAGACCTACGAGTTGCCGGGCCGGCACGCCTGCGTCGCCGGTATGGCGGCATCGGTGGCGTGAGCCCGTGGCCGTCGACGTCCCGGAGTCCGAAGCCGTGTCAGGGGGCTCCTCTCCGTAGACCCGTCTCCCTGAATTCCGCGATACGCCGGTGCAGGACGGCGAGTCCGTACGCGACGCTTCCCGTGAGCGTCACGAGCGCCGTCAGGACCATCGCCGGGCAGCGGATCGCCCTGGTCGGGGAGCAGCACCCAGGTCGGCCCCTGCAGCGCGGCGGTCGTGCACCCCCCCCAGCCACGTGAGCACCCAGGCGGTGCGCGGCCGGAGAGCTCCTCGCGCCACGAGCGGAACCACCGACCCGACCAGGATCATGACGACGTTGCCGACGACCACGTGGCTGCTGTGGAGAGCTCTGCCGTCCCGGCGGAGCTCTCCACTCCGACCGTGCTCCCGGTGAGCCACAGGATCTTGAGCGTGGTGTACGGCGCGACCGCGGTCACGACCAGGCACAGGGCGATGCGTTGAGCGGGGATGCATGTCCGGCCTCGGGTTACCTGCCGAGGTGCTTGACCACGGCGCGGACGTGATCTGGCGGCCGGACAGGGGCGGGCGGAACGCGGACGATGCTGCCGTGCACTCGTCGTGGCGGACTGGCTCGGGCTTGCGGGATGACGGGGGTGCCTACAGGCTCTGCGCCGACGTTCCCCTCAGGTGCTCCCGGGTAAATCCGGCGACGACGTTCCACCATCGCGTTGTTGCGCTGACCTGGTATGCCTCCTCCACGTTGAGGCTGAAGGCCGTCCGCTCGCGTGGGTAGGCGGTGAGCACGATCCGGTGGTCGGCGTGGACGATCACCCCGCCTCGCGCCTGCACAGCGGCTCTGCCGTCACGTCGCGGCATTGAGCTCAGGAACGACGCGCACTGGCGCCAATGTGTTGCTGGGTGGCCGACGAACCAGTCGGCGGCCACCAGATCGTGAAGCTCAGATGGCCGCCATACGACCGCGTCGGCTCGGACCAGACCCGAGCGTGCCAGTCCTGCATCGAGGGCGGCCGCAATCCCGCTCGGCGAACGGCCGAGCGGGTCGGTCACTGCGACATTGCCAGTGCTCAGGTAGCTGCTGACGTCGGCGAGGCCACAGAACTCGATGCGTCGGCGCAGGTCGACCATGGACAGTCGGTTGCGAGGTGAACCGTTGATCGCCCGAAGGAGCACGGCGTACCTGGCCGCCCACGGCGTCCGGGGATGAGCCTGCGGGCTGCCGTGTTGGCCGCGTCCCGCCATGGTCCGCGCCGCGGGCCTGCCGGTCACGGGGTCGCCCCCTGTCTGCCGGGAGCGGGGCCGACCCCAGATCTGTCATCGACGAACAGTCGGCGATTTCTCGAGGATCCCTCGGCGAGGTACTGAGGTCTCATCCTCCAAGCCCGCCAGCCCCGATTAGAACGCCGGTCGCCTCATCCAATCGTCTCTGCCGCCTCTGAATGGATGCATGGTGGGCTCCCGTCCGCACGCACCCGGCGATCTCCGCGAGAGTCAGTTCATCCACGGTGAGTAGCGCGCCGCGGTTGTGACTCTGGGGAACACTGCCGCTCACCGTCGGGATCCAGCGAGCAGCACATTCGGCAACGTCGCCCATGTGTCAGCCTCCTCATCCAATATCGGCATCGAGCCCAACCTCCCGCTGGCGGGGCACGCCAGGGGCAATGGGTCCAAGGCGGAGTGCTCCCGCCCAAAATGATCGTCCCGGTCTGCTCAGGACTGCCCCAACCCGATCGCTGCCGGCAGGTCCGCTGAAAGACGCCGTCCCTTCCGGCGCACATACACGGTGCCGGGCAACGTCGCGCGCTCAGCGCGCTCCTCCAGGGTGGGCTAGCCGGTACCGCTGTGGCTCCTGGGCTTACCAGAGCCGGCAGTGCGCCGAGGCGTGGGGCCGGCGCAGGAGCCGCGGCAGGCAGAACGGAACAGTGGCACAGGTCGGCGACCAACAGGTTTCGGATGCTTCCGGCGGTGACGCCTGTGGAGGCCGACGAGTGGGTGGCTGATCGCTGTGCGCGGCTCCCGGGCGGGCGACCGGGGAGGGAGGAGCCGCTACCGCAGCGGGCGGAAGAAGGCCCGGATGTCCTCGACGAGCAGTTCGGGCGCCTCCATGGCGGCGAAGTGGCCGCCCCGGTGGAACTCCGACCAGTGCACGACCTTGTGGTCGCGCTCGGCGATCCGGCGGACGCCGGGGTCGCCGGGGAAGACGGCGACGCCGTGCGGCAGCGGCGAGTACTCGGCGGCGGTGCCCCACGACTTCTGGGTCTCCTTGTAGAGGCGGGCCGAGGAAGCCGCAGTGCCGGTGAACCAGTAGATGCTGATGTCAGTGAGCAACTGGTCGACGTCGACCGCATCCTCGGGGAGTTCTCGCGCCGGGTCGGTCCACTCCTTGAACTTCTCGGCGATCCACGCCAACTGCGCGGCGGGCGAGTCGTGCAGGCCGAACGCCACGGTCTGTGGTCGGGTCGACTGGATCACCGCGTAGCCCGCGCGGTCCTGGTCCTGGTACTGGCCGAGGCGGGCGAGTTCGGCCTCGGTGAGCCCGTCGAACTCGGCCGGGTCGCCGGTCGGGAAGCCAAGGCCGCCGTTGACGTGCACGCCCACGACGTGCGCGGCGTCGGCGCGGCCGAGCGTCGGTGAGATGACCGCGCCGCTGTCCCCACCCTGCGCGCCGTAGCGGTGGTAGCCCAGGCGCCGCATCAGCTCGGCCCACGCCCCAGCGACCCGGTTCAGATCCCAGCCGGGCTCGGTGGTCGGCCCGGAGAAGCCGAACCCGGGGATCGACGGGGCGACGACGTGGAACGCGTCGCCCGGCTCGCCGCCGTGCGCGGCAGAGTCGGCGAGCGGCCCGATGATCTTCATGAACTCGGCGACCGAGCCGGGCCAGCCGTGCGTGATGATCAGCGGCTGCGCGTCCGGCTCCGGCGAGCGGACGTGCAGGAAGTGGATGTCCTGCCCGTCGATGCGGGTCGTGAACTGGGGGAATGCGTTCAACCGCGCTTCGGCGGCGCGCCAGTCGAATCCGGTGCGCCAGTACTCGGCCAGCCGGCGCGCGTAGCCGACCGGGACGCCGTAGGACCAGCCGACGCCGGGCAGTTCGTCCGGCCAACGGGTCGCGGCGAGCCGGTGGCGCAGGTCGTCCAGCTGCGCCTGCGGGACGTCGATGCGGAACGGGCGGATCTGTGTGTCGTCGTTCATGCCGGTCACGCTAGGGACCGGTTAGGACAGGGGCAGTCCTAGGATGGTTCCCATGTTGGAAACCTCGGCCCGACTGCTGCGGCTGCTCTCGCTGCTGCAGATGCCGAGGGACTGGCCGGGGGCGGAGCTCGCCCAGCGGCTGGGCGTCTCGACCCGGACCATCCGCCGCGACGTGGACCGGCTGCGCGAGCTCGGGTACTCCGTGCACGCCACCGCCGGGTCGCCCGGGTACCGCCTCGGCGCCGGCACCGGCGTCCCGCCGCTGCTGCTCGACGACGACGAGGCCGTCGCGGTCGCCGTCGGACTCGGCACCGCCGCGGTCTCCGGCGTGGCCGGGATCGAGGAGACCTCGGTTCGCGCGCTGGTCAAACTCGAGCAGGTGCTCCCGCCCCCGCTCCGGCACCGCGTCAGCGCCCTGCGCGCGGCCACGGTCCCGCTGGCATCCCCGGCCGGCGAAGTGGACCCGGCCGCGCTCACCGCGATCGCCACGGCCGTTCGCGACCGGGAGAGCCTGCGGTTCGACTACCGTTCCCGCAACGGCGCCGAGGGCCGCCGCACCGCCGAGCCGCACCGGCTGGTGAGCTCGGGACGCCGCTGGTACCTGGTGGCCTGGGACACGAGTCGGAGTGACTGGCGCACGTTCCGCGTCGACCGGATGCGGCTGCGCACGCCGAACGGGCCGCGCTTCGCTCCCCGCGAGCCGCCAGGCGGCGACCTGACCCGCTACGTGTCGGAGCAGATCTCGATCCATCCGTACCGCTACCGCGGCCGGTTCACGGTGCACGCCCCCGCCGACGTCGTCGCCACCCGGATGCCGCCCACTGTTGCAGCGGTCGAACCGGCTGCGGACGACAGGTGCGTGCTCAACGCCGGCGCCAACTCCCTCGACGAGCTCTCGGTGTGGGTGGCCCAACTCGGCGTCCCCTTCGAGGTGCACGAGCCGCCCGAACTCATCGAACACGTTCGCGCGCTCGGCGCCCGCCTCCTCGACGCCGCACGCCACAGCCGTGACCGCTGTCGTTCCGCAAGCGGACCCCGGACTGAGACGACTACTGGACTCGAGTAGTGACCTGAGCCGTGCTACTGGCCCAGTGCCTCCAGGACGGCGGCGGCGCCGGTTGTCGTGTCCCTCAGGAGTCCGACGCGATGACCGCTCGGGCTTCGTGACGACCGGCCATCTGCGACTGACCGCGAGAGCGCCGGGTACCCGACAGGCACAAGCGGTATGGACAAGGGGAAGGACAACTTCGAAGAACTCAGCGGCCAGGGCAAGCAGGTAGTAGGCAGGACGACCGACGGCAAGGACCTGCAGGCCGGGGAAGGTCGACCAGTCCGGCGGCAACCTCAAATAGGCCGGGAGAAGATCGAGGACGTCGTCAAGTAGGCCGGGCGGCGACCGGCCGCCTGCCCCGGCGGCGTCCGGGGCGCCCCCGGGCCCGGCGCCGAGGGACCTGGAGGCGCGCCGGTCGCGGCAGGCGATGACGTGTACCGGACGGCCGACGTCGCCGTCAGCATGTGAGATCCTCCAGCCGACCATCTCCGGCGATCCGCACGCCGCACTCGCCGAAGTCGTGATCCGACAGGGAGGGCACCAGGTTGATCGCCTGCCGGTCGCGATCGGGCTCGGGTACCCCCGGTCGCACCATGCGAGTGGGCAGCAGCCGGCCCCGGACCCAGCGGCCGTCGGGGTCAGCTCGATCGACAGCACGGCCCCAATGCCCAGCGGGCCGTCGTTCGAGAGCGAGCGAGAGCCGAGGAAGTTGCCGAGGCTGTAGGCGATCAGGCGGCCGCGGTGCCACTCCATGCCGCGCAGTACGTGCGGTCCTGCACCGAGGACGACGTCGGCCCCGGCGTCGATCACCGCGTGGTAGAACGCGATCGGATCCCCGCGGTCCTCACCGAGGAACACCTCGGTGCCGGGGCGGGTGTGCTGGTGGCCGCGGCCCTCCGCACCGGCGTGGATGATGACGGTGACCAGGTCCGCTTTCGCGTCTCCCTCGCGTACGAGCTGCTCGGCGGTCTCGATGTCGAGCAGGCTCTGCGCCCACCAGTAGGGCGCGAAGCCGATGATGGCCACCCGCACGCCGTGCACCTCCTGGTACGTGATCTGCCCCGGCATGCCGGTGTGGCTCACGCCGGCCGCGGTGAGGGCCTCGCGGGTGTCAGTGAGCCCTTGCTCGCCGAAGTCACGGGTGTGGTTGTCCGCCAGGTTGACGACGGTGAACCCAGCGTCGGCGAGCACCTGTGCGTAGGCCGGCGGCGTGCGGAAGGCGAAGCAGTCGGGGCGGCCCGGCCCGCACTTCGGTGATACCGTCGCGTCCGTCAGAGCCTGGTCCAGGTTGGCGAGGACGACGTCGCCGACGAGCGGGTCATTCACCGCGGTGAACAGGCCGCGCCCGCCGTCCGGGGGGAGTCGCGGCGCTGCCCCCGTCACCACGTCGCCGACGGCCACGATCGGCGCGTCTCGCGGCGGTGCCGGCGTCGGCCTGTCCGTGGAGGAGGGCGCCCGGGTGTCCCGCCCGGTCGGCGCCCAGGCGCTCGCCGGCGGCGTAGGGGCAGCCTCCGGTCCCGCCGTCCCGCGGTCGGCTGCTCCGCAGGCGGCCGACCCAGGATGAGGAACACGGCTGCCGTCCTGTGCACCGCCTGGCTAAGAGCCCGAACGCGCCGGCGCCCGCCCGGTCGCGACCGATCCGGCGTGCGGGTGCCCCCGCATCCCAGGGCCTGGGTCTCACGATGGTGGGCGGGTGTGGGCTGGTGCGTGGTGGTCACGGTGCTGGGGTCCTTTCAGTGTCGAGGCGGCGGTACGGACGTTCCGGCGGCGCGGATGTGGGCGGTCCGGTCGTTGGCCGGTTGCGGCCGTTCGCCGAGACCTGCCATCAGGGAGCCGGGAGGTCGAGCTCAGGTCCGCCCTCGGCGACGGCGGGTCGCAGGGCGTTGCGTTCGATCGCCCCGGCGGGCGCTGCGGTGCCGGCGGTGTTGGCCTCGTCGGTCCCGACCGGGCCGGGCGGGTACCGCCACCTCGGGGATGCGGTGCCGCTCCGCGGACCGCCCGCGGGGCAGGCAGGGGCGGGTCGAGGGTGGTTCTCAGGTGAAGGGATCGAGCGCATCTGCATGCGCTCCGTGCCGCCCACCGCAGAGGGCCTCGGCGGCGGGCTAGCGCCTCAGGAGTTCAGCCGCCGGGAGAGTCATCTCCTCGATCGGACTGTCGGGAGTTCGATGTCGACGAACCCGTGGGCGATTCGCCCACGGCGGTCGCCAGGTCGCTGCGTCGTTCCTGGCGCCGGGATGCCAGGGCAGACCGTGATGGATCCGAAGGTCGCGCGCCTTCTCCCGGGTTGTGCAGTTCGGCGGTCGGGGTCACCTCGCGGATGTGCACCAGCACGTCGAACCAGGCGGACAGTGATGCGGCGGTGACGTGTGCGGCGTCGTCCCGAGTGGGGTCGTACACGCCGTTGATGACCCTCACCTTGCGGGGTTCCGCCAGCCAACGGCTGACCTGCGCGGGGGCGGGGCCGCGCAGGTCGAGGTAGAACGTCGCAGGGGTCCCATCGGCGAGGATCCCGTCGATGTAGTCGGGTGGTGGAGCAGGGACGGTGGCGCCCTGCACCTCGCCGTGGTGGAAGCCGATGGCCACGGAGACGTAGTCGCGTCCGAGGTGGCGGCGCAGGTGTCCGCCGGCGCTCGAGGGCAGTTCGTCGGCACGCCGACCGGGTGCCGTTCCGGTGGCGGCGGTGTGGACGATGCCGTCCCAGTAGACGACCCGCTGACCGGTTGTCGACTGCCACTCGAGGATCCGGGCGGCGGCCACCGCTTCCTCGTGCTCGCGGTCGAATCCGCCGCCGGCGACGCTGCGGGCGTGGAAGTCCACGATGCGCTCGGCGATCTCGAGCGCCGCGCTTCGGGCGGCGGAGTCAGGCAGCCCGCGGATCAGCCGGTGCGCCTCACGAGCGTGTTCGACGAAGGGCGTTCCCGGGTGGGTGCCCCGGTGCCGTTGGACGTGCTCGTCGAGGTCGTGAGCACTCCGAATGGTGTCGAGGTGGTGCGTGACCTGGCCGACCAGTTCCGGCGCCGTGTCGGCCACGAGTGCGCGGACGGTGTCGTAGTCCGCCGGTTGCACGACGGTGGGCTGCACACCGAGAAGCCGGATCTGGTCGTCGGGGTGGTCGAGGTTGAAGGCGCGGATCCACGTCAGGGCCTGCGTCATCTCGGCGGTCCGCCAGGGCCGCCAGGCATGGGACAGGAGCTCGGTCACATCGCCGTCGCCGGTGCGGACCCAGGCATCGAGGTCGTCGACGACCGCGGCACCGTCCTGGATGGCGAGGGTTCGGAAGCCCCTGGCCTGAACGAGCGCCCGCCAGATCCGATCCCGGAGGGTGAAGGTCTCGTGTGCGGCGCGTGTGGACTCTCCGAGCCCGACCACCCGTGCCTCCCCGATCGCGCCGACCAATCCTTCGAGACTGTCCATTCCCGCGCCGGCGTCCGTGCGTGTCACCGGACGTGCGGCGTCGCGTAACCGCGCGCGTACTGCGGTGCCGATCTCGGGCTCGACCACCGCCTCGCCCACCGTCTGGCCATCGTCGAGCGTGGAGTGCGCGCCGCTCGCTTCGTCGCCCCGCGGCACCTGGTCGTCGCTCGACCCACCGGGGAGCGTCATCCGCAACGGTGCGAGGGCCCGCGACCAGGTGACGAGCTCGTCGACGAGGGTGTCCAGGACCTGGTCGTGGTGGGGTCGGGGAGAGAACCGTCCGTCCTCGAAGTCGTCGAACAGTGACAGCGCGACCTGCGCCCGCACGTCGGCCATCTTGAGCTCGGCCGCGACGAGCCTGAGGTGCTCGACTGCCCGCACACCGCCGGCGAGGCCGTAGCCGACGAAGCCGACAGCCTTGTGGTGCCATTCCTCGTAGAGGAAGTCGATGGCGTTCTTCAAGACCCCGGTGGTGGACCGGTTGTACTCAGGTGTGACGAAGATGAAGCCGTCGAAGCCGGCGATCGTCCTGGACCACGCTCGGGTGTGCGGATGCACATGGCCGGCGCTGTGCGCTGCCGGGCGGGGCTCATCCAGGAACGGAAGCGCGTACTCCGCCAGGTCGACGATCTCGAACACTGCGCCGCCGTGGCGGCTGGCGCCGGCCTGGACCCAACGGGCAACCGTCTCGGCCTGACGTCCCGGACGGGTGCTCCCGACGACGATGGCGATCCTCATGAGTCCTCCCTCCTCTGGGCGTACGCAGATCCTGCGTCGACTGGACGGTACAACGAGCGTTGTAGTTTGTGCAACGCTCGTTGCAGAAGAGAGGATTCGTCCGTGACGAACGACGCACCTGCACCCAGAGCAGTGGACAAGCGCCAGGCGATTGTCGCCGGAGCCCTGAGAGTGTTCGGACGGGACGGCTACGCCCGCGCCAGCATGGACGCCATCGCCGCCGAAGCGGCCGTCTCCACCCGCACCATCTACAACCACTTCATCGACAAGAAGAGCCTCTTCCTCTTCGTCATCCAGGCCAGTGCCACACACGTGGCAGACGCCCAGGTGGCCCTCATGGATCGCTACCTCCACAAGATCACCGACCTCGAAGCCGACCTCGTGGAGTTCGGACTCGCGTGGGTCACCCCCATGGCCGACTTCCCTGATCACTTCGCTCTCGTGCGGCAGATGACGGCAGAAGTCGGCCATCTGCCGCACGAGCTGATCGAGAGGTGGCAGGACGCCGGCCCACGCCGAGTGATGCGCGAACTCGCCCTGCGCCTGGAAGCGCTCGCCGATCGCGGCCTTCTCCTCATCGATGACTCGGACCGGGCCGCGAACCACTTCGTACTGCTCGCCGCGTGGGACGTCACCGATCGCTCCTACTACGGCGCCATCCCACTGGAACAGGCGACTGTCGAGCGCATCGTCCGCTCGGGCGTGCACGCCTTCCTGCACGGCTACCTACCGGCCCGGTCCCACGTGCACGGTCGATGACGGAGGTCGCGTCGGCCACCCAGCGGGTCGGGGGCGGGGCTCCACCGCCTCGTGGGGCAGGTCGGCGCGAGGGTGGGTCCACCCGCGAAGCTTGTCGATGATCCAGGCGAGCTGGTCGGCGGGTGGGTCGACGAGGCCGGCGGCGAGTGCCGGACCGGGGGTGGACCGGATGGCGACGTAGCCACACTCTTCGGCCCTTAAGGCGGTTGCGCGGGCCAGCCGGTCGTACGCGAGGTCGGTGTTCGGTCTCGTCGGAGAGCCGCCACTCGCGGCTGGTGGCCGGGGACGCACCACGGGCGCACCGTCGGCTGACGCCCCTGTGGTCGCACGGGATCAGCCGGTGGTGCGGGAGCACAGTTCCGGGGCCGGTGTGGCGACGACCGGCGGATGCTGCCGGCGTTCCCGCGCTGGGCGGGTGGCGGGGCGGCGGTGCAGCCGGAGGACGCCGACGGCCAGGGAGAGCCCGAGCGTCGCCACCAGAGCCAGCGCGGTGGCCGGCGCCGGGAGCAGTGCGACCCCCGCCCCGGCGACGACGGCGCTGCCCAGCGTGGCACCCAGCGCGATGCCCAGGTTGAAGACGACGGGGACCAGCGCCCCGGCGGTGTCCCGGTGCGCGACGCCGGCCGCACGCATCATGCGGGTCTGCACCGCGGGCCCGACGGCGCCCGTGGCGATGCCCCAGACGCCGACGAGGAGGACGTCGAGGAGGGGGTGAAGGCCGAGCACAGCCACCGCGGCGAGGCTGGCGGACAGCAGTGCCCCCACCCCGACGACGGTGCCGCGGGGGAAGCGGTCGCCGGACCGGCCGGCTGCGGCGACACCGCCCACGCTCGTCGCCCCGAAGACCAGAAGCAGTGCCGAGGCGGGCATGCCGCCTGCCGGACCGTCGAGCAGTTCGGTGATGAACGTGAAGGCCGCGAAGTGGGCGGCCAGCAGCACGCCGCCCAGCGCGCCGAGGAGGGCGACCGGGCGCATCGGCGACGCGCCCGGCCGGGCCGTACCCTTGCGCGCCGCCGGGCGCCCCGCGGGCGGGAGGGCGCCCAGGACCGCCGCGGTGACCAGGAGACCGAGGACGGCGAGGGCGACGAACGGCCAGCGCCACCCCCAGGCGCCGGCCACGGCGGCCGCCGCCGGCACCGCGAGCACGGTGCCGAGGGTGCCGCCGGTCAGGACGATCGCGGTGGCCCGCCCGAGCCGGTGGTCGGGCACCATGTCGGCGACCTGGGCGTTGAGCGTCGCCCACAGCACGCCGGTAGCGGCTGCGCCGACGATGCGGGAAAGGGCTGCGACGGCGAACGCGTCGGCCGCCGCGGTGACCAGCGTGGCGACCGACACGACCAGCAGGCCCCCGGCGATGACACGGCGGCGCGGGAAGCGTGCGGTGAGCCGGGCCAGCGGGACGCTCACCACCACCACCGTTGCCGCCCAGGCCGAGACCAGCAGGCCGGCCGAGGCCACCTCGACGTCGAGGTCGGCGGCGAGGCGGGGGAGGACGGCGGTGGGCAGCATCTCGCCGGAGACGACGACGAACGTGGTGGCGGCCAGGGCCAGCAGGGCGGCCCACGAGGCGCCGGCGGGCTCGGACGGAGCGGCCGCGGTCCGGATGGGCGAACGCGGCGCGGGGCGGAGGCGTCGGTCCATGCCGTGACGCTAGAGTCTGACACTAATGTCAAGGTCAAGGGTTGAAGCGTGAGGATTGGCGAGCTCGCCCGCCGGACCGGGGTGGCTCCGCGCCTGCTGCGCTACTACGAGCAGCAGGGGCTGCTGGCGGCGGAGCGGTCGGACAACGGGTACCGCAGCTACGGCGAAGAGGCGGTCGCCCGCGTGGAGCGGGTGGCGCTGCTGGTCAGGTCCGGGGTGCCTACCCGGCTGGTGCGGGCGATCCTCGACCTGGAGGGCGTTCGGGCCCCCGAGATGGCCGAGGTCTGCTCACGGGGCCTGGCCGAGAAGCTCGCCGCCGAGCTGGCGAACCTCGACGCGCGCATCGCGTGCCTCAGCCACAGCCGGGACACCATCCGGGCGTTCCTGGCCGCGACCGAGCACCGCGACCTCCTCGGTGGCGTCGGCCGCTGAGCCCTACGCGCACGGGCACGGGCGGAGTCGCGACCGACCGCGTCCCCTGGCGGCCCAGGAGAGGCGACGTCAGGGCTGTTCCGCAATGCCACGTCGGCACTTCCCCGCGGCCGACGCGGTGCTGTGCAATAGGCCGGGCCTTTCGTCGCCGGTCGCGCCGCCGACCAGATGGCAGGCGCAGTCGTGCGTCAACCGGGGCACGAGCAGCCGTCAAGGCTGGTGGTCGGCGGTCAACCCGGACGCACGACTGAGGCATGACAGGAACGTCGACGCTCTGCCGACCTGAACGGACGCGCATACGAGCTGGTCGAAACGTGGAGCGGGTGACCGGGATCGAACCGGCATGGCCAGCTTGGAAGGCTGGGGCTCTACCATTGAGCTACACCCGCGAGACCACGTGAGTGAACGTCTGGCGACCATTCCTCACCGTGTGAGAACCAGCCGACCGAGGTCAGCGGTGGTTCCGGTCGGCAACCAGGGTAGCGCGCGCTGGATCCGGCGTGCGCGGCGGCGTCTGATGTGCTCGTGAGCCCCGTCGCGCCCAGGAGCCCGAGGCCCGCGGTCAGCAGCGCTGCGGCGCCAATTGCTCGGGGCAGGCCCCGAGGGTCGGCGCTGGGGATCGCGACCCGGCGGTAGCGCTCCGGCCCGCCGGCCCGCGCGAGGGGAGGGCCTCCGGGGGCTGGTGCTCGGCTCGGGCTACCGCCGACCGTGGCCGTGGTTCTCGGAGTTGCCATCCGCCGACGATGCGCCGCGCATCCGGTTCGACATACCCCTGGCGTTAGTACCCCCCCGGGGTATAAGTTCCCGTGCGTCGGCAGCTCGAGCGCATCGCGCGGACGGGGAGCGATCGCCCGGGTTTCCGGCAGGAGCTCGAGGCGAGAGGAGAACGTCATGTCCGATCCGTGGAGCCGTTCCGCTCACGACCACGCGCGCACCCGGGAGGGGGCCGCATCCGGGCCGACGCACGGGCAGGGGCTACCCGTCGTGGACCGGCCAGCCGGCACCGCCCCGGCGGCCGAGGACCCCCTGAGCGCGAGCCACGGGGGTGCCGACGGTCACGCCCAGGTGCTCGCCGGCCACCGCGGCGGAGCCGCGGCCGGTGGCCACGCTGCACACGGCCACCCCGGCGGGCACGGGCAGCACGCCGGGCACGGGCAGCACCCCGGGCACGCGGGTCACGGCGGCGCCGACCACGTGGCGATGTTCCGGCGGCTGTTCTGGATCACGCTGGCGCTCGCGCTGCCGACGGTGCTGCTCAGCGGGATGTTCGCCGATCTCGTCGGCTACCGGCTGCCCGACGTCCCCGGCCTGGCCTGGGTGCCGCCGGCGCTCGGCACGGTGATCTACGCCTGGGGCGGACGGCCGTTCCTCACCGGGGCGCTCGGTGAGGTCCGGGTCCGGAAGCCCGGGATGATGCTGCTGATCAGCATGGCCATCACCGTGGCCTTCCTCGCCTCCTGGGGCGCCACCCTGGGGGTCCTCTCCCACGAGCTGGACTTCTGGTGGGAGCTCGCGCTGCTCGTCGTCATCATGCTGCTGGGGCACTGGCTGGAGATGCGCTCGCTGGCCCGGACCTCCTCCGCGCTGGACTCCCTCGCCGCGCTGCTGCCCGACGAGGCCGAGAAGGTCGTCGGCGACCACGTGGTCACGGTGCCTCCGGCCGAGCTGGCCGTCGGGGACGTGGTCGTCGTCCGGCCCGGGGGCCGGGTGCCCGCCGACGGCCGGGTCGTCGACGGCACCGCCGACGTGGACGAGTCGATGATCACCGGGGAGTCCCGGCCGGTGCTCCGCGGCCCCGGTGACGACGTGGTGGCCGGCACCGTCGCCACCGACACCGCGATCCGGGTGCGGGTCACCGCGGTCGGCGACGACACGGCGCTGGCCGGCATCCAGCGGCTGGTCGCCGAGGCGCAGTCCTCGACCACCCGCGCGCAGCTGCTGGCCGACCGCGCCGCGGGCTGGCTGTTCTGGTTCGCCGTTGCCTCGGCGGCCGTCACCGCGGTCGTCTGGTCGCTGCTGGGCGCGCCCGAGTCCGCGCTGACCCGCGTGGTGACCGTCCTGGTGATCGCCTGCCCGCACGCGCTGGGCCTGGCCATCCCGCTGGTGGTGTCCATCTCCACCGAGCGCGCCGCGCGCGGCGGCGTGCTGGTCAAGGACCGCGCTGCGCTCGAGCGGATGCGGACCATCGACACCGTCCTGTTCGACAAGACCGGCACCCTGACCAGGGGTGAGCCGGCGGTGAACCGCATCGCCACCACCGGCGGAAGCGAGGATGAGGTGCTGGCGTTGGCAGCCGCCGCGGAGGCCGACAGCGAGCACCCGCTCGCCCGGGCCGTCGTCGCCGCGGCGCGTCAGCGCGGCCTGCCCGGGCGGTCGGCCGGCGACTTCCGCGCGTCCGCCGCCGTCGGCGTCACCGCCACCGTCGACGGACGCACCGTCGCCGTCGGCGGCCCGAACCTGCTGGTCGAGCACGGGCTGGCACCGCTGCCGGCCGCCCGGTCGTGGGTCGAGGAGGGGATGACGGTGCTGCACGTCCTCGTCGACGGGCGGGTCGTCGGCGCGCTGGGACTGGCCGACGAGGTCCGTCCGGAATCGCGGGAAGCCGTCGATGCGCTGCACGCTCTCGGCCTCGAGGTCGTCATGATCACCGGCGACGCCGAGCCGGTCGCCCGCGCGGTCGGCGACGAACTGGGCGTCGACCAGGTCATCGCGGGGGTGCGCCCGGAGGACAAGGCCGAGCGGGTGGCCGCGCTCCAACGACAGGGACGGGCCGTCGCCTTCACCGGGGACGGCGTGAACGATGCACCGGCCCTCGCCCAGGCCGACGTGGGGATCGCCATCGGTGCGGGCACCGACGTCGCCATCGCGTCGGCCGGGGTGATCCTCGCCTCCTCCGATCCCCGCGCCGTGCTCTCGGTGATCCGTCTTTCCCGCGCCGGGTACCGCAAGATGAAGCAGAACCTCTGGGCGGGTGCGGGCTACAACCTGCTCGCGGTGCCGTTGGCCGCCGGTGTGCTGGCCCCGGTGGGGTTCGTGCTGCCGATGGAGGTCGGCGCGCTGCTGATGTCGCTGTCCACTGTCGTGGTGGCGTCCAACGCACAGCTGCTGCGGCGGTTGGACCTGCGCCCGGAGGCGAGCGTCGCCGCGGTGTCCGCGGGGCGTGCCGTGGCCGATCGGGAACCGGCCGCTGCCGGACCCCGTTGACCATGCCGGCCGTTCCGGGCGGCCGGGCGCCGGTCGGCGCCCGGTGCGTCCGCCTGGCCTCGCGGGGGAAGGGGGTGCGGTGAGGACGCGACGGTGGACAGCGCTGGTCTTGCTGGCTGCGGTCTTCGCGCTGCACGGCGTGCAGTGCCTCGCCGGGAGCACCGACCTCCACGCCGGGCACGCCGCCGGTCCGGCGGGGGTGGCAGCGCATCCCGCCGACCAGCCCGGCGGCGCCGTCGTCACCTCAGCCGGCTCCGTGCCCGGCCATCCCGCCGCGAGCTCCGCCGCCGCCCTGGCCGGCGCCGGCCACGAGGACGCCCCGGACGGTACGGCCGGGCACCTGTGGACCGTCTGCCTGGCTGTGCTCGCCGCCGGCCTGGCCCTGCTGCACGCGGTGCTCGCCCCACGGCCGGCGCGAGTCGTCCCCCGAGGTCTGGCCCGGGCTCGGGCCCGCGCCGCCGCCGGGTCGCTCCCGCTCCGACCACCGGACCTGTCCGCGCTCTGCCTGCTGCGGATCTAGGCCGACCGCCCGACCGTCCCGCCCCGGCCACGTGGCCCCGGCGGCGGTCCGCGCACGCCTTCGATCCCACCTTCGTCAGGAGAGCACGACATGATCACCACCACCGCCCGCCGCAACGGCCTGACCGCAGCCCTGGTCGCCGGCGCCCTCGTCCTCGCCGGCTGCGGCAACGACACGGACGTCGCCGGGCACGGCTCGATGACGGGCAGCACCGCCCCCTCCGCGGGGGCCTCGGCCGGCACGCAGGACGCCTTCAACGATGCCGACGTCTCGTTCGCCGCCGGCATGATCGCGCACCACCAGCAGGCCCTCGCGATGGCGCAGCTGGCCGACGACCGGGCCGCCGACCCGCGGGTGCGGGACCTGGCCGAGCGCATCGAAGCCGCACAGGGGCCCGAGATCGAGATCCTGCGCGGCTGGCTCGACCAGTGGGGCGCCGAGCCCATGGACGGCATGGGTCACGACGGCACGGGTCGCGGCGGCATGGGTCACGACGGCATGGGCCACGGGGCGGGCGGCATGATGTCCGAGCAGGACATGCACGCGCTGATGGCGGCCACCGGTGCCGAGTTCGACCGGCTGTTCCTCGAGCAGATGGTCGTCCACCACACCGGCGCGGTGCGCATGGCCGAGACCCAGCTCGCCGAGGGTGAGAACGCCGACGCGATGGCGCTGGCCGATGCGATCCGCGACAGCCAGGCCGCCGAGATCGCCGAGATGGAGCAGCTGCTCACCGACCTGGGTGGATGACCCGGCGCCGCGGCGGGATGCGGAGCCGTGCGCCCGCTCCCGCCGCGGCCCGGAGCCCGCCGGCCCGCGTGCACGTCGTGCACCTGCGGGAGGTTCGTGAGCGTCGCACCCCACGATCTCCTCCTTCCGGCTGATCAACTCTGTGGTCCCGGCTCGTACGGTGACCGGCGTGATCGCGCTGCTGCGCTCGCTCTGGCGCGAGCCGAGGCCGCCGGACGCCCCCGCCCGGAGCCGGCGGGACTGGCCGCTGGCCGCCCTCGTCCCGGTCGCCGCCGTGCTCGAGGGGCTGCTCCGGCCCGACCTGCCCTCCCGCTGGCTGCAGGTCGCCGTCCTCTGCGCGCTCGCCCCGCTCCTGCTCTGGCGCCGCACCCAGCCGGTGCTCGTGCTCATCGCCTGGTTCGCCCTGCTGGCCGTGCTCCCCGCCGGCACCGGCGACCCCGACGGCATGTACACCGCCGCGTTCGGGCTCCTGCTGCCCTACGCCGTCGTGCGCTGGGGCTCGGGTGCCCAGGCGCTGGCCGGGCTCGCCGTCCTGCTGGCCGGCGCCGTCGTCTCGCTGGTCCTCGGCTCGGCCACACCTGGCGACGCCATCGGCGGCGCCGCCGTCCTGCTCTCCTCGCTGGCCCTCGGCGCGGCCGCGCGCTTCCGGGCGCGCGCCCGGGCCCGCGAGCTCGACCAGGTCGCCTCGCGGGAGCGGGAGCACCTCGCCCGCGATCTGCACGACACCGTCGCCCACCACGTCTCGGCGATCGCCGTCCGCGCGCAGGCCGGCCTCGCCACCGCGGCCACCCGCCCGGAGGTCGCGGTCGACGCGCTGGAGCTCATCGAGAAGGAGGCGGCCACCACCCTCGCCGAGATGCGCGGCATGGTCCGCGCGCTCCGCCGCGACGGGCCCGCCGACCTCGCGCCCACCCCGGGGTTGGCCGACCTGGCCGCCCTCGCAGGGGGTGACGGCCTGCCCGTCGACGTCCGGGTGACCGGCGATGCGGACGCCGTCGCCCCGTCCGTGGCGGCCGCCGTCTACCGCCTGGCCCAGGAGTCGGTCACCAACGCGCGCCGGCACGCCCGGCGCGCCACCCGCGTCGACCTCCGGGTGGTCGTCGACGATGCCCGGGTGGACCTCCTGGTCAGCGACGACGGCGACGGCGCGCCCGCGCCGGGCGCCCCCGGGTTCGGTCTGCGCGGCACGGCCGAGCGCGTCTCCCTGCTCGGCGGCACCTTCGACGCCGGCCCGAGGCCCGACGGCGGCTGGACCGTCCGCGCCGAGCTGCCCCGGCGGGGGCCCGCGTGACCGTGCGGGTGCTCGTCGCCGACGACCAGGAGATCGTGCGCACCGGGCTGCGGATGATCCTCGACGCCCAGCCCGGCATCGAGGTCGTCGGCGAGGCCGCGGAGGGCGCGGCGGCCGTCGACCTGGCCCGCCGGCTGCGCCCCGACGTCTGCCTGCTCGACATCCGCATGCCCGGCACCGACGGCCTCGAGGCCACCCGCCGGCTCGCCGGCCCGGACGTTCCCGATCCGATCCCCGTCGTCGTCATCACGACCTTCGACCTCGACGAGTACGTCTACGCCGCGCTGCGCGCCGGCGCCCGGGGTTTCCTGCTCAAGGACGCCGGGCCCGACCTGCTGTCCCAGGCCGTGCACGCCGCCGCCCGCGGGGACGCGCTGATCGCCCCGAGCGTCACCGCCCGGCTGCTCGACGCCTTCGCCGGCGCCGCCCCCGCAGCCTCGCCCGCCCAGCCGATCGACCCGCTCACCGACCGGGAGGAGGAGGTCCTCTCCGCCGTCGCGCGCGGCCGGTCGAACGACGAGATCGCCCGCGAGCTGCACATCACGCTGAGCACGGTGAAGACGCACGTCGGCAGCCTCATGGCGAAGCTCGGCGTCCGGAACCGGGTGGAGATCGCGATCTGGGCGTACGAGACCCGCCGCGTGGCGCCCGGCCGGTGACCGGGGCTCGTACTAAAGGACGAGCTCAGATCCGCACTTCCTCCCGATGATCGGGGGCCGCCTGCTCCCGACGATGGCTGCATGACCACAGCAGCGCCGACGACGTCCCGCCCCCGGCGGCGGTGGCTGGTGCCAGCCGCCCTGATCGCCCTGGCCCTCGTGCCACTCCTCGCCGGTGCCGCCCGGCTCATCGAGCTCTCCGGAGGTGCGGCAGCGCTCCCCGAACCGCCGCGCTCGGCGGCCGCGCCGGTGCCGCTCGTGGTGCACATCCTGAGCGCGCTGGTGTTCACCGTGGTCGGCGCCTTCCAGTTCGTGCCGGGCACGCGGGGACGCCGACCCCGCTGGCACCGGGTGACCGGGCGGATCGTCGCCCCGGTCGGCCTCGTCGCCGCACTCAGCGGGCTCTGGCTCACCGCCGTGATCACCGGCGCCGACAGCGGGCTGCTCACGGTCTTCCGTGCGGCCGCCGGGGCCGGGATGGCCGTGGCCATCGTTCTCGGTGTCACCGCCGTCCTGCGCCGCGACATCCGCCGGCACCGGGCCTGGATGCTGCGCGGCTACGCCCTCGGGCTCGGCGCCGGCACGCAGGTGTTCACCGCCGGCTTCTGGCTGGTCGTGGCCGGCGCACCGGGCCCGACGGCCGAGGCCCTCACCATGGGCGCCGGCTGGCTGATCAACCTGGCGGTCGCCGAGTGGCTGATCCGCCGTCGCCCGGCCGGCCGGCGGCTGCCCACCGCGACCGGCCTGCGGACGGCGCCGGTCGAGCAGTTCGGGTGACCGGCGGCGTCAGCCGTCTCCGCGGTCCTGGGCGGGATCGACGTCCCCGAGCAGGAGGCGCTGCCGCTCGACCTCGGCCCGCACCGCGGCCAGGTCGCCGGCCGACCGCAGCAGGTGCGTGAGCGCTCCCGCGCTGTCCGCCCGGGCCGCGCGCGCGAGGCTGTCGAGCAGCTCCTGCAGCGCGCCGCCCCGCTCGCCGTGGTGCACCAGCCGGGCGACGTCGTTGACCGTGCTGCGCACGTCCTGCACGAGCAGCGGGAGCTCGCGCACGGCGTAGCCGACCAGCACCACCAGGTCGAACGGGAGCCGCACCAGCGCCGCGGCCGCGGGCAGCACGCCGAACTCCGGCGGCGGCGGGGGAGTGGCCGGGCCGAGGCCGTCGTCGTCGATCTCCACCGCGAGGCCTCCGTCCCTGGGGCGCGCTCCGACCGCCCGTGTGCTCCCCGGCAGGCTAACGGCCGGCGACGCCTCCCGCGGATCGGACGACAGGCCGGGCGCCCGGCTCAGGACTGCGGGGCCAGCGCTTCGACGGCCGGCAGGAAGACCTGCTCGCGATGGACGTCAGCCCGAGCCGGACTGGTCGTTAGCTGGACCACCAGCAGGCCGTCCGAGGTGTCGGCGAGCGCCAGTTCGACGCGCTGCCCGAGGTCCTCCAGCTGGTAGAGGTCCCAGGTGGCGGCCTCCGTCGACAGCTGCTCGACCGGCTGGGGTGGCTGGTCGGTGCCGAGCTGAGCCGCCAACTGCTGGAGAAGCTGGTCGGCGGTCGCCCCGGGGACGACCTGCTGGGTCAGGGAGACCAGCACCGAGTCCTGCCACACACCGGGGATCACCTCGGTCCAGCCGCTCGGCCGCTGTCCGGTGAGGCCTAGCTCCTCGCTCTCGAACGACGTCATCTCGATCTGGACGTCATCCGCGGTGAAGGCCGGTGGCTCGATGTCGTCGACGCAGTCGGTCGCCGGCTCGCTGCGGGGATCGTCCAGGAACTCCTCGGCGATCTGCACCGCGCAGTCGTGGCTGGGCACCGCGCCGTGCCCGGTGAAGGGGAACCGGACGAAGACGCTGTTCGGCAGCTCCGCGGCGATCTCCTCGCCCCACCGCGGCGGCGTGATCGGGTCCAGGTCGCCGGCGAGCACCAGCGCCGGGATGTCGCTGGCCACGGACTCGTTCGCGCCGGCGCCCGGCTCGCCGGCGTCCCACGAGGCGCAGACGTCGAAGACGCCGGGGCCCAGCGTCGGCGCGCCCTCGAAGAAGCCCTCCACCAGCGGGTGCTCGGCGGCAGCCGCGGCGACCTCCTCCT
Organism: Blastococcus sp. SYSU DS0552; assembly: GCF_054050815.1. Classification (NCBI taxonomy): domain Bacteria; kingdom Bacillati; phylum Actinomycetota; class Actinomycetes; order Geodermatophilales; family Geodermatophilaceae; genus Blastococcus; species Blastococcus sp. SYSU DS0552. Next base: position 190,621 of record NZ_JBJHAB010000003.1, on the reverse strand, counting down.
CAGCGGCGAAGGCGACCCCCTCCTGGCACTGGACGGCCAGCTGCTGCCCGATGCTGACCAGCTCGAGCTGCTGGGAGAGCGCGCCGAGCAGCAGGCCGATCGTCCCGAACTCGCCGTCGTCCGCCGCGGCGATGATCTCCGGCAGGTGCGGCACCAGCTCCGTGGAGTAGAGGGTCTGGAAGAGGAAGCCGACCAGCGAGTCCCCGTCGAGCTCGTCCTCGATGCGCTGCCCGTTCGTCGGGTCGACCACGGTGATCGGGGCCGGCGCGGCGTTCAGCTCGTCGACCAGGCCCTGGAAGGTCTGCTCGAGCTCGGGGTACTGCGCGGCGCACCCGGCGTCGTCGGCGCACGTGGCGAACAGGGCCTCCATCGCCCGGACGGCGTTGCCGGGCGTCTCCTCGTAGAGGTCGGCGTCGATCGGGTAGGCGGCGTCCAGCACCACCGACCGGATGCCGTCGGGGTGGTCGCGCATCACGGTCTGGGCCAGCCGCGTGCCGTAGGAGATCCCGTAGAGGTTCCACTCGTCGTAGCCGAGAGCGAGGCGCAGGTCCTCGAGGTCGGCGGCCGAGGCGGCGCTGTTGTAGTCGGCGAAGTCGATGCCCTCGTCGACCAGGCGCTGGCGGCACTCCTCCAGGGACTCGACGGCCTGGGCCTCCAGCTCCTCCGGGGGCAGGTCGGAGCCGAGTGACTCCTGGACCCACGAGCTGTACTCGTCGCAGGCCAGCGACGGTTCGGTCAGCCCGGTGCCGCGCTGGTCGACGAGCACGAGGTCCCGGTTCGCGGTGAGCGGCTCGTAGAGCTGGCCGAACCCCTGCGGCACGAGCTCCAGCGTGCTCTGGCCAGGCCCGCCCGACAGGTAGACGACGGGGTCGTCCGCCGGGCTGGCGGAGTCGCTGCGGACGATGCCGAAGGCGAGCTGGATCTCCCCGGAGCCGGGGTCGTCGCGGTCGGCCGGGACGGGCAGCGTGCCGCAGTCGATCTCCACCCCCGCAGGCACGTCGAACTCGCAGGCGCCCATCTCGACCTCGGCGGCCGTGGTGGGGCTCGTGTCACCTCCCGCGGCGTCGTCGTCGCCGCTGCTCGTGCAGGCACCGACGGCCAGCAGTGGAACCAACAGCAGTGCTGCTCGACGACTCGTCATGGCCCTCTCCGTGTGCACCGGGGTGGTCGTGTGCCGGACGCGCACCTCATCATCGACTGCGCGAGGCGGTGCAGCACAGGCCGGTTCCATGACTCCTGCTCGACCGTCGCTACAACGTCCGTGGTCAGTCCGGCTAGCGTGCGCCGGGTGACCGACACCACGTGGCTGGACGCCACCGCGCAGGCGGAGCTGGTCCGCACCGGACAGGCCACCCCCGCCGAGCTCGTCGACGCCGCGATCGAGCGGATCGAGCGGGTGAACCCGCAGCTGGACGCCGTGATCCGCGACCGGTTCGACGCCGCCCGCGCCGAGGCGCGCGGCGAGCTCCCGGACGGCCCGTTCCGCGGTGTGCCGCTGCTGCTCAAGGACCTCGGCTGCCACGTCGCCGGCGAGGCCACGCACTACGGGACGTCGTTCCTGCGGGACGCCGACGTGCGCTGGCGCGTCGACAGCCACCTCGCGCAACGCTTCCGCGCGGCGGGCTTCGTCGTCCTCGGCCGCACCAACGTGCCCGAGTTCGGGACGACGATCACCACCGAGCCGGCCGCCAACCCACCGGCCCGCAACCCGTGGGACCCCAGCCGGTCGACCGGCGGCTCCAGCGGCGGGTCGGCCGCGGCGGTCGCCGCCGGACTGGTGCCGGTCGCCCACGCCAACGACGGCGGCGGCTCGATCCGCATCCCGGCATCGGAGTGCGGGCTGGTCGGGCTCAAGCCCACGCGGGCCCGGGTCAGCCAGGGGCCGGAGGTGGGGGAGAGCTGGGCCGGCGCCACCATCGACGGCGTCGTCACCCGCACGGTGCGGGACACCGCCGCCGTCCTCGACACGATCGCCGGGCCCATGCCCGGCGATCCGTACGCCGCCCCGCCGCTGCCCCGGCCGCTGGCCGACGAGGTGGGTGCGCCGGTGGGCCGGCTGCGGGTGGGGCTGCTCGACGCCGACCCGGGGGAGCAGTACCTCGACGACCCCGTGTGCCGGGCCGCGGTGGAGCACGCCGGCCGGCTGCTCGCGGACCTCGGCTGCGACGTCGGGCCCGGCACGCCGGGGGCGATGTTCGACCCGCAGTTCCCGCGCTTCTTCACCACCACCATCGCCGCCGACGTCGCGCTCACCCTCTCCGCGCTCGAGCGCTCGGCGCTGCGCCGGCCGATCCAGGACGACGAGCTCGAGCCGCGCAACGTCATGTACCGCGCCGTGGCCCGGAAGCTCTCCGCCGAGGACTACCTCGGCGCCCGCACCTGGCTCGGCGCCTGGACCCGCCGCATGGCCCAGTGGTGGGCGCCGCAGGAGCTGGGCGGGGAGGGCTTCGACCTCCTGGTGACGCCGACCATCGCCGCCCCGCCGCCGGAGCTCGGCTGGTTCACGGCGGCCGGGCCGAAGCAGGAGGGCCGGCGGATCAACAGCCTCATGCCGTGCACCGCGCAGTTCAACGTGACCGGTCAGCCGGCGATCAGCCTGCCCCTGCACCGCACCGACGAGGGCCTGCCGGTCGGCGTCCAGCTGGTCGCCGCCGTCGGCCGGGAGGACGTGCTGGTGCGGGTGGCCGCCGCGCTCGAGCAGGCCGCACCGTGGGCCGACCGCCGTCCTCGGGTCTCCGCCTGACCGACCAGCCCTGGCCGGCGGCCGGGCGACGCCTAGACTCGGGCGGCCACGGGGTGTGGCGCAGCTTGGTAGCGCACCTGCTTTGGGAGCAGGGGGCCGCAGGTTCAAATCCTGTCACCCCGACCGGACGAGCGCGATGCCCGCATCCCGCCACCGCGCGCGTGCCCCGGACGTCTCTAGACTCGGGGGTCGACCCGGCGCCACCGTCGTCGTGGCCGCCTGCACACCACTGTCTCACCGAGGAGCACTGCCGCTGTGAAGAGCACCATCGAGGAACTGGGCCCCACGCGGGTCCGGATGGCGATCGAGGTGCCGTGGGGGGACCTGGACCACGCCTTCGGTGAGGTCTACAAGGAGCTGGGCAAGCAGGTCCGCGTTCCCGGGTTCCGCCCCGGCAAGGTCCCCAACCGCGTGCTCGACCAGCGGCTCGGCCGGCCCGTCGTCCTGGAGCAGGTCGTCCAGCACGCCGTTCCGGAGATCTACTCCGAGGTCATCCGCGAGAACCAGGTCCGCGTCCTGGGCCAGCCCGACATCGAGGTCACCCGCCTCGACGACAACGACACCCTCGCCTTCACCGCCGAGGTCGACGTCGCCCCGCAGCTGGAACTGCCGGAGCTCGACTCCCTGGCCGTGACCGTCGACGACGTCGAGGTCACCGACGAGGAGATCGACCAGCAGGTCGACGTCATGCGCGAGCGCTTCTCGATGCTCACCGGCGTCGAGCGCCCCGCGCAGGACGGCGACTTCGTCTCCATCGACCTGGAAGCCAAGCTCGACGGCGAGGTGCTGGAGGACGGCTCCACCACCGGCATGTCCTACGAGGTCGGCTCCGGCAACCTCATGGAGGGCCTCGACGACGCCGTCCGCGGGCTGTCCGCCGACGAGTCGGCGACCTTCCAGACCGCCCTGCTGTCGGGCCCCGACGCCGGCCGGCAGGCCGACGTCACCGTCACCGTCCGCTCGGTGAAGGAGAAGGAGCTGCCCGAGCTGGACGACGAGTTCGCCCAGACCGCCAGCGAGTTCGACACCCTCGAGGAGCTGCGCGAGGACGTCCGCACCCGGCTGGCCCGCTCCAAGGTGATCCAGCAGGGCGCCCAGGCGCGCGACAAGCTCGTCGAGCACCTGGTCGAGACCATCGAGGTGCCCATCCCCGAGAACCTGGTCGAGCGCGAGGTGCAGTGGCGCAACCAGGCCTTCGAGCGGGAGCTCCAGCAGGCCGGCATGGACTGGGACGCCTTCCTGCAGATGTCGGGCGTGGAGAGCCGCGAGGACTACGAGGCCGACCAGCGGAAGAACGTCGAGCAGGCGGTCAAGACGCAGTTCATCCTCGACGCCATCGCCGACGCCCGTGAGGTCACCGTCGATAACGACGACCTCTCGGCGCAGATCATGGCGCAGGCGCAGCGCAACCGGATGAGCCCGGAGCAGTTCGCGCAGCAGCTGCAGCAGAGCGGCAACATCGCCGAGTTCGTCGCCGACGTCCGCCGAACCAAGACCCTGGCCCAGCTGCTCGAGCAGACGACGATCACCGACGAGTCCGGCCGGAACGTCGACCTGGAGGCCCTGCGGCCGAAGACGGTCCAGGCGCCCGCCGAGGAGACCCCCGCCGAGGAGGAGCCGGCCGAGGACGACGACATCGCCGTCCAGGCCGTCGCCACCGAGGCCGCCGAAGGGGCGACCGAGGACACCGAGGACGTCACCAAGGCCTGAAAGAGGACCCCCTCCTCCTCACCACGAGCACGCTCGCGGTGAGCCCCTGGAGGGGGCCGGTGCACCGACGACGCCGTTCCGCCCACCTGGGCGGGGCGGCGTCGCGGCGTTCCGGGGCCGGTCGCTGCGCCGACGGCGAACACCGCCGCCACGGGGACTGTCCCGTCGCAGGTCCGCGTTAGGGTCGAGAGGACTCAGGCGATCGCCGAGGGGTACCGCCCCCCGGAGGGCCGAACCGGGCCCGCACCGCACCGAGACCGACTTGCCACGACACGCGTCCTACGGAGGTCACCGCACCCGTGAGCACCACCGACCCGAACCTGGCCGGCGCGCCGATGCTGCGCGCCGCGGCCGGGGGGATGAACCTCAACGACTCGGTCTACGAGCGCCTGCTCCGCGAGCGCATCATCTTCCTGGGCACCCAGGTCGACGACGTCATCGCCAACCAGCTCGTCGCCCAGATGCTGCTGCTCTCCGCCGAGGACCCCAAGAGCGACATCCACCTCTACATCAACTCGCCCGGTGGCTCGGTCACCGCCGGTATGGCCATCTACGACACGATGCAGTTCATCGACTGCGACGTCGCCACCTACGGGATGGGCCTGGCCGCCTCGATGGGCCAGTTCCTCCTGACCGCCGGCACCAAGGGCAAGCGCTACGCCCTGCCGCACGCGCGGATCCTGATGCACCAGCCCTCGGCCGGCGTCGGGGGCACGGCCTCGGACATCGCCATCCAGGCCGACCTGTTCCGGCGGACCAAGCAGGAGCTGTCGGAGCTGCAGGCGCAGCTCACCGGGCAGACCGTCGAGCGGATCATCGAGGACTCCGACCGCGACCGCTGGTTCACCGCGCAGGAGGCCCTCGAGTACGGCTTCGTCGACCACGTGGTCAGCCGCGCGACGATGACCGACTCGGCCAACCCGGTCTCGGACAACTGACGGTTCGGAGGAGAACCCCATGAGCTTCCAGATGCCCTCCAGCCGTTACATCCTGCCCTCCTTCGTGGAGCGCACGAGCTACGGCATGAAGGAGTCCAACCCCTACAACAAGCTCTTCGAGGAGCGCATCATCTTCCTCGGGGTGCAGGTCGACGACGCGTCGGCCAACGACGTGATGGCGCAGCTCATCACCCTCGAGTCGGCCGACCCGGACCGCGACATCACCATCTACATCAACTCGCCCGGTGGCTCCTTCACCTCGCTGATGGCCATCTACGACACGATGATGTTCGTCCGGCCCGACATCCAGACCGTCTGCATGGGCCAGGCCGCCTCGGCCGCCGCCGTGCTGCTCGCGGCCGGGACGCCGGGCAAGCGGCTGGCGCTGCCGTACTCCCGCGTGCTGATCCACCAGCCCTCCGGCGAGGCCGGCGGCCAGGTCTCCGACCTGGAGATCCACGCCGCCGAGATCGAGCGGGTGCGCACCCAGATGGAGCAGATCCTCGCCCGGCACACCGGCCGCAGCCAGGAGCAGGTCCGCAAGGACATCGACCGGGACAAGATCCTCACGGCCGAGGAGGCCAAGGAGTACGGGATCGTCGACCAGGTGATCCAGAGCCGCAAGCTCAACGCCCTCCCCACCGCCTGATCCGGTACGGGCCGGGGACGCGCGAGGCGCGTGTTCGGCCCGTACCGTCGGAGGTCGGAGGGCACGACGGGACAGATGAGGGACGGCCACGGACGAACCGGGTGAGTCATTGCCTCACCTCGTCCGCGGCGGCAGGTACGTTCGGCGAACGCCCGATCCCCGGCCGGAAGCGCTGGGAGGAGAGCCTCGCGGGGCAGCCTGTCAGCGAGGTCGAACGGGGCAGAAATCTTCAGCAGGGTCCAACCCGCGGGTACCTGGCACCAGGACCGGCGACTGTCGAGGTGGAGGTCAGCAGGTGGCACGAATCGGTGAGAGCGGTGACCTGCTCAAGTGCTCGTTCTGCGGGAAGAGCCAGAAGCAGGTCAAGAAGCTCATCGCTGGCCCCGGGGTCTACATCTGCGACGAGTGCATCGATCTCTGCAACGAGATCATCGAGGAAGAGCTCTCGGAGTCGTCGGACCTGAAGTTCGACGAGCTGCCGAAGCCCAAGGAGATCCACGACTTCCTCGACCAGTACGTCATCGGCCAGGACAAGGCCAAGAAGACGCTCTCGGTCGCGGTCTACAACCACTACAAGCGGATCCAGGCCGGCGGTGACCGCGCCTCCCGCGAGGACGCCGTCGAGCTGGCCAAGTCCAACATCCTGCTGATCGGCCCCACCGGCTGCGGCAAGACGCACCTCGCCCAGACGCTGGCGCGGATGCTCAACGTGCCGTTCGCCATCGCGGATGCCACCGCCCTCACCGAGGCCGGCTACGTCGGCGAGGACGTCGAGAACATCCTGCTGAAGCTGATCCAGGCCGCCGACTACGACGTCAAGCGGGCAGAGACCGGCATCATCTACATCGACGAGGTCGACAAGATCGCCCGCAAGAGCGAGAACCCGTCGATCACCCGCGACGTCTCCGGCGAGGGCGTGCAGCAGGCGCTGCTGAAGATCCTCGAGGGGACGACGGCGTCGGTGCCGCCGCAGGGTGGCCGCAAGCATCCGCACCAGGAGTTCATCCAGATCGACACGACGAACGTGCTGTTCATCGTGGGCGGTGCCTTCGCCGGCCTGGAGCAGGTCATCGAGGCCCGCGCCGGCAAGCAGGGCATCGGCTTCGCCGGCGAGATCCGCGGCAAGCAGGAGATCGAGGACGCCAACGCCTTCGCCGAGGTCATGCCCGAGGACCTGCTGAAGTTCGGCATGATCCCGGAGTTCATCGGCCGGCTGCCGGTCATCACCAGCGTGCGGAAGCTGGACCGCCAGGCGCTGATCAACATCCTGACCCAGCCGAAGAACGCCCTGGTGCGCCAGTACCGGAAGCTGTTCGAGCTCGACGGCGTGGAGCTGGAGTTCACCGACGACGCGCTCGAGGCCGTCGCGGACCAGGCGATCCTCCGCGGCACCGGCGCCCGTGGGCTGCGCGCGATCATGGAGGAGGTGCTCCAGTCGGTGATGTACGACATCCCCAGCCGTGAGGACGTCGCGTCCGTGGTGATCACCAAGGAGGTCGTGCTGGAGCACGTCAACCCGACGATCGTCCCGCGCAAGCCCACCCGCGCCCCCCGCGAGAAGTCGGCCTGATCCGCAGCTGACGCCGCGAGCCCGTCCCCGACATCGGGGGCGGGCTCGTGCTGTTCTCGCCCCGTTCAGCCCTCGCCGCGGGTGTCTGCTCGCGCCGCCCCGCCGCCCCGCCGCCCTCCCGCTCGGAGCAGGGGGTGTTGTCCCGGTACCCGGCATTCCGGACGACCGGATGTCCGGTCACGGGACGACGCCGAGTCGCTGCCGGTAGATCTGAGCGATCTGCGCGCGGCAGCTGGCCGGCTCCGAGGTGGCCCGCCGGTAGCTGAACCGCAGCGTCTGCCACCCGAGCGCGGCGAGGGAAGCGTCCCGGCGGAGGTCCCGTTCGCGCGCGTCCTCCGACCCGTGGAACGCCGCCCCGTCCAGCTCGACCGCCAGCCGGACCTCGGGCCAGGCCGCGTCCAGGAGAACCGGCCCTTCCGGCAGGAGGACCCGGTGCTGGCGCCGGCACTCCGGCAGACCGGGAACGGTGAGGATGTGCTGGAGGCCGAAGATCTCCAGCTCGCTGTGGCTACCGCCCGCGACGAGCGCCAGCAGCTCGTGCAGTGCGGACCGCCCGGGCAGGTTCGGGCGACGGGCCAGCTCGCCCGTCACCTCGGCCGCATCCACGCTCCGGCGCTGCACCGCACGGAGCACCGCGGCTCTGGCGAGTCGGGGGGAGGCCCGCATCGCCGTCGCGCGATGGGCATCGCCCCAGGTGTCGACCAGAGCCCGGGGGACCGGGGTCGTCACCAAGCCGCGCGCAGCGGTCAGGCCGAGCGGTGTCCGGCTCCGGTGGACGCGCACCCACCGGGTGGTCCGGACCCTCGATCCCGCCGGCACCGTGACGTCCAGCTGCGTGTACTCCTCCCCGAGGCCGTGGACCGCGAGCGCGCTCCAGTGGCTGAGCGGCCCGCCGCAGTAGGACGTGGCGGCATGGGCGCGCACCGCCCAGTCATCGGCGAGCTGCGGGACGGTGACCCAGCCGGGGTGCAGCCGCACGAGCCGGCCGGAGGCCAGCCACCGGCTGATCGTGCGCGGGTCGACGTGCTGCGCGAGGGCCGCGGTCGAGGCCACCCGCATCGGGTCGAGCAGCCGGAGGATGTCGTGCACCGGCCCAGCCTGCTGGCCGTGGTCCTGGCGCGGGGCAGCTCCGGCGAACCTGTGGACGACGTCGGAAGCGTTGGCCCCGTGATGGGCATCGCGGCCGCCCGGATGTCCGCCGGAGGGACAACGCCCGCGGAGTCAGTCGCCGCGGACGCGGCGCCCGCTGCCTGCCGGACCGCGGCGGCGGGAGCGGTAGCGTCTCGGTGTGACCACCCGCTACGTGGCGCTGCTGCGGGCGATCAACCTGGGCGCCACGCGCCGGGTCTCGATGCCGCGGCTGCGCGAGGTCCTCACCGAACGCGGGTACGGCGCTGTCCGCACGCACCTGGCCAGTGGGAACGTCATCCTCGACAGCGCGCTGCCCGAGGCCGAGCTCGCCGCCGACCTGACCGCGGCCATCGCCCAGCACTTCGCCCTCGACGTCCCCGTGGTGGTGCGGACGGCGGACGAGCTCGCCGAGGTCCTGGCCGTCGATCCGCTGGGCCACCTCGCCGACGACCACGCCCGCTACTCGGTCACGTTCTTCCCCGAGCCGCTGGACCCCGAGCGCGTGGCGGCGGCACCCACGGCCGAGGGCGGCGAGTACGTGGTCCGCGGCCGGGAGGTCTACCTCTGGCTGCCGGAAGGCATGCAGGGCAGCGCCATGGGCGGGTGGAAGTGGGACCGCATCCTCGGCCAGGCCGGCACCAACCGGAACTGGAACACGGTGACGAAGCTGGTCGAGCTGACCCGCTGATGCGGTTGCCGATGCGCGCCGGGGGTGCGTTCCAGCCGACGGAACGCGCCCCCGCCGCACATCGCTACGACGGCCGGCGGGGTCAGGCCTCCGGGGCCGGCGCGAGGACGACGTCCACGGTGAGCTCACCCTCGCCCGGGCGCACGGTCAGCGTCTGGATCCGGCCGGCGTCGACGAGGTCCGAGCGCGCCGCCTCGAGCGCGGGCACCTGCGCGGCCGGGGCGGTGACGGTCGCCGTCTCCACCTCGGCGCGCATCGACTGCTTGGCGTCGGACTTCGCCTTGCGCACCCCGGCCAGCGCGGCCGCGGCCACCGAGACCACCGCGGGGTCGCCCCCGGTCGGCAGCTCCGTCGCGGTCGGCCACAGCGCCCGGTGCACCGAGCCGGTCTGCCACCACGACCAGACCTCCTCGGTGACGAACGGCAGCACCGGGGCGAACAGCCGCAGCTGGACGTCCAGGGCGATCGCCAGCGCCGCCTGCGCGGAGGTCGCGGCCGCATCCGACCGGTAGGCGCGGGACTTCACCAGCTCCACGTAGTCGTCGCAGAACGACCAGAAGAACGCCTCTGCGACCTCGAGGGCGCGGGTGTAGTTGAACGCCTCCATCGCCGCGGTCGCCTCGTCGACGACGCCGGCCAGCCCCGCGAGCAGCGCCCGGTCGATCGGCTCGGTGACGTCGTCGGCCGTCAGCGCCGCCGAGGCGCCCAGACCCAGGACGAACTTGCCGACGTTGAGGATCTTCATGGCCAGCCGGCGGCCGACCTTCATCTGCGCCTCGTCGAACGGCGAGTCCGCACCCGGGCGCGCCCCGGCCGCGCGCCAGCGCACCGCGTCGGTGCCGTACCGCTCCAGCACGTCGATCGGCGTCGTCGCGTTGCCCTTGGACTTCGACATCTTCTTGCGGTCGGGGTCGACCACGAAGCCGGAGATGGTGGCGTGCGTCCACGGCACCGTGCCGTGCTCGAAGTGCGCGCGGACGACGGTGGAGAACAGCCAGGTGCGGATGATGTCGTGCGCCTGCGGCCGCTGGTCCATCGGGAAGACCTTGGCGAACAGCTCCGGGTCGGTGTCCCAGCCCGACGCCACCTGCGGCGACAGCGAGGAGGTCGCCCAGGTGTCCATGACGTCGGGGTCGGCCATGAAACCGCCGGGCTGCCCGCGCTGCGCCTCGTCGAAGCCGGGCGGCACGTCGGAGGACGGGTCGACCGGCAGCGACTCCTCGGCCGCGAGGATCGGGTTCTCGAAGTCGGGCTCGCCCGCCTCGTCGAGCCGGTACCAGACCGGGAAGGGCACCCCGAAGAAGCGCTGGCGGCTGATCAGCCAGTCGCCGTTGAGGCCCTCGACCCAGTTGTCGTAGCGGTGGCGCATGTGCTCGGGCACCCACTGGATCTCCCGGCCGCGGGCGACGAGGGCGTCGCGCAGGTCGCCGTCGCGGCCGCCGTTGCGGATGTACCACTGGCGGGTGGTGACGATCTCCAGCGGGCGCTCGCCCTTCTCGAAGAACTTCACCGGGTGGGTGATCGGCTTCGGGTCGCCCTCCAGGTCGCCGGACTCCCGCAGCATCTCCACGATGCGCTGCTGCGCGCTGAAGACGGTCTTTCCGGCGAGCTCCGCGTACGGCTCCGCGGGGACGTCGGCCGGCGGCTCGGCCAGGATGCGGCCGTCCCAGCCGACGATCGCGCGGGTCGGCAGCTGCAGCTCGCGCCACCAGGTGACGTCGTTGAGGTCGCCGAAGGTGCAGATCATCGCGATGCCCGAGCCCTTGTCCGGCTCGGCGAGGCGGTGGGCGACGACCGGCACCTCGACGCCGAAGACCGGCGTCCGGACCGTCTTGCCGAACAGCGGCTGGTAGCGCTCGTCGTCGGGGTGGGCGACCAGCGCGACGCAGGCCGGCAGCAGCTCCGGGCGGGTGGTCTCGATGAACACCGGGCCCTCGGGGCCGGAGAAGGCGATCCGGTGGTAGGCGCCGGGGCGCTCCCGGTCCTCGAGCTCGGCTTGGGCGACGGCGGTGCGGAAGGTGACGTCCCAGAGGGTCGGCGCCTCCTGGGCGTAGGCCTCGCCGCGGGCGAGGTTGCGCAGGAACATCCGCTGGGCGGTGGCCCGGGAGGACTCCGAGATCGTGCGGTAGACGTTCGTCCAGTCCACCGACAGACCCACGCGGCGCCACAGCTTCTCGAACTCGGCCTCGTCCTCCTCCGTGAGCTGCATGCACAGCTCGACGAAGTTGCGCCGCGAGATCGGCACCTGGTCCTTGCCGGGCTTCGCGGGCGGCTCGAAGGACGGGTCGTAGGGCAGCGCCGGGTCGCACCGCACGCCGTAGTAGTTCTGCACCCGCCGCTCGGTGGGCAGGCCGTTGTCGTCCCAGCCCATCGGGTAGTAGACGTGCTTGCCGCGCATCCGCTGGTAGCGGGCGACGATGTCGGTGTGGGTGTAGCTGAAGACGTGGCCCACGTGCAGCGAGCCGCTGGCGGTCGGCGGCGGGGTGTCGATCGACCAGATCTGCTCGCGCGGCGCGGTCAGCGCAGCGGCGCGGTCGAAGCCGTAGGTGTCCTGCTCCGTCCAGCGGGCGATCCACTTGTCCTCGAGCCCGTCGACGGTCGGCCGGTCGGGTACGCCGACGGTCGCAGCCGGGGCAGTCGTGTCCGGGGGCGCGATGTCGGGAACCATGTCACTCATCCTAGGAACTGCACGACTGGCATCCTGAGCAGGATGAGCAACAGCAGCACCGGTGACATGGCCCGGGTGGAGAAGGAGCTGCTGGCCCGCTGGCCGGAGAGCCGCCTGGAGCCCTCGCTCACCCGCATCAACGCCCTGGTCGACCTGCTGGGATCGCCGCACCGGGCGATGCCGGTCATCCAGGTGGCGGGCACCAACGGCAAGACGACGACGGCCCGGATGATCGACGAGCTGCTGCGCGGCTTCGGCCTCCGCGTGGGCCGCTTCACCAGCCCCCACCTGGAGTCGATCCGCGAGCGGATCGTCGTCGACGGCGAGCCGGTCAGCGCCGAGCGGTTCGTCGAGACCTACGAGGACATCGCGCCCTACGTGCAGATGGTCGACGCCGCGGGCGAGGTCCCGCTGAGCTTCTTCGAGGTCATGGTCGGCATGGCCTACGCGCTGTTCGCCGACGCCCCGGTCGACGTCGCCGTCATCGAGGTCGGCATGGGCGGCACGTGGGACGCGACGAACGTCGCCGATGCCCGCGTCGCCGTCGTCACCCCGGTCGACCTCGACCACGCCGAGTACCTCGGCCCGGACGTCGCCACGATCGCGGGGGAGAAGGCGGGGATCATCAAGCCCGACGCCATCGCGGTGCTGGCCCGCCAGCAGCCCGGGGCGCTCGACACCCTGGTCCGTCGCGCCGTGGAGGTCGAGGCGGTGGTCGCCCGCGAGGGCACCGAGTTCGGCGTGCTGGAGCGCACGGTCGCCGTCGGTGGGCAGCAGGTGCGCCTGCAGGGGCTCGGCGGGGAGTACGAGGAGGTCTTCCTCCCGCTCTTCGGGGCGCACCAGGCGCAGAACGCGGTGACGGCGCTCGCCGCGGTCGAGGCGTTCCTCGGCGCGGGCGCGGCGACCGGCCCGATCGAGCAGGAGACCGTGCGCGCTGCCTTCGCCGCCGTCCGGTCACCCGGCCGGCTGGAGCGGGTGCGCACCAGCCCGACGGTGCTGGTCGACGCGGCGCACAACCCGGCCGGCATGCGCGCGACCGTCGAGGCGCTCCGGGAGTCCTTCGACTTCACCCGGCTCGTCGGCGTGGTCGGGTGCGTGCACGGCAAGGACGTCGCCGGGATGCTGGCCGCCCTGGAGGAGGTCTGCGCCGAACTGGTCGTCACCCAGAACAGCTCGCCGCGCGCCATGCCCGCCGACGAGCTCGGCGCGCTGGCCGTCGACGTCTTCGGCGCCGACCGGGTGAGCGTCCAGCCAGAGCTGGGTGAGGCGATCACCGAGGCGATCGAGCTCGCCGAGGCCGGTCCGGACGACGCCCTGGGCGGCTCCGGCGTGCTGGTCACCGGCAGCGTGATCACCGCCGGCGAGGCCCGCACGCTGATGGCCCGGGGCTCGCGGTGACCGCGGCCGACCCGCTGCGCGCGGCGAAGGCGCTGCGCGGAGCCGCGGCCGCGATCCTGGTGCTGGAAGGCATCGCCGTCCTCTTCGTGCCCCGCGGCATCGCGCAGACCGAGGAGGGGCTCGGCGCCGTCCGGTTGACCGTCCTGCTGGTCCTGGCGGTGGTGCTGATCCTCGCGTCCGGCCTGCAGCGCCGGGAGCGAGGTCTGCTGATCGGCACCGTCCTGCAGGTGCCGCTGCTGCTCACCGGCCTGCTCAACGCCGTCATGTGGTTCGTGGCGGGGGCCTTCCTGCTCATCTGGGCCTACCTGCTGCAGGTGCGCAAGGAGCTGGTGGGCACCCCGTTCGGGCCGGTCGAGGAGCCCCGGGGCACCGACGCCGACGGCGGTGGAGCGGCCACCCCGTAGGCTGCCGCCCCGTGACCGAACGCACTCTCGTCCTCGTCAAGCCCGACGGCGTCTCCCGTGGCCTGGTCGGTGAGGTGATCACGCGGCTCGAGCGCAAGGGGCTGCGCCTGGTCGCCGCCGAGCTGCGCACCCTGGACCGGGAGACCGCCGAGACCCACTACGCCGAGCACCGCGAGCGGCCGTTCTTCGCCGACCTGGTGCAGTTCATCACCAGCGGCCCGCTCATGGCGCTGGTCGTCGAGGGGCCGCGGGCCATCGAGGCGTTCCGCGCCCTGGCCGGTGCCACCGACCCGGTGAAGGCCGGCCCAGGGACCGTCCGCGGCGACTTCGCCCTCGAGGTGCAGAACAACATCGTGCACGGCTCCGACTCGCCCGAGTCCGCCGAGCGCGAGGTGAAGCTCTTCTTCCCGAACCTGAGCTGAGATCTCTCCTCGTCGCCGAGATCCCGTGATCTCGGCGCGCAGATGCGCCTGATGTGCCGAGATCGCGTGATCTCGGCACATCAGGGGGCGGGTCAGGAGTCGGCGTCGGCCGGCTCCTCGGGGGCGGTCCAGGCCAGGTGCCAGTAGGACAGCAACCCGGCGGAGAACCAGAGCAGGAAGCCCAGGCACAGCGCGAGGTCCACGTGCTCGGTGAGCGCGACGAGCGTGACGGCACCGAACCAGGCGGCGAAGTGCAGGGCGGTGCTCGGCCAGCCCACTGCGCTGTACGACCGCTCGCGCACCCGCTGCTGATGCTCGTCGAGCGACCGGGTGCTGCGGTCGAAGACGCCGCGGATGCCCAGGTTGAGCAGTGAGTGCAGCGGGATGAACGCCAGCATCCCGGCCGTCCACGCGGCGAAGAACCACGTCGACCATCCGGTGCCGCTGATCGCGGCGGTGAGGGTGGCCGCGATCAGCGCCACCAGGAGGACGGCCTCGGCGACGACGGCGCGGCGGCGGTTCGTCAGCGAACGGGCCCAGGCGTATCGCCCGTCCTCGAACGTGCGGGCGAGATAGGTCTGCTCGGGGGAGATGGTCACGACGTCCTCCTGAGGAGTTCCTGGCTGAGCGAGGGCAGCGGGTCGAGGGAGAAGATCGCCTCTACCGGCAGGTCGAAGTAGCGGGCGATGCGCAGGGCCAGGGCCAGCGACGGGCTGTACTCGCCGCGCTCCACGTAGCCGATCGTCTGCGGATGGACGCCGACGGCGTCCGCGAGTTCCTTCCGGCTCACGCCACGGTCGGCCCTGAGCACGGCGATGCGGTCGTGGACCTTGTCCGCCTCACCCTTCGGCTGTCTTCCCATGCGACAAACCGTAGCATAAATACAGCGGGACGGCGCAAGGGTCGTTGTCCTGGCTCACCGTGTGGGGTCCTGGCTCACGGTCGACGCTGAGCCAGGACCCCTAACGATCAGGTCACCTGATCAACACGGGCCCGGCGAGGCGGCGGCTACCCTGGACCGGTCATGACTGCAGAGCTCCGCACCACCGCCGGCGAGTCGCTGTACCCGCGACTCGAGCCGCTGCTGGCCCAGATCCAGAAGCCCATCCAGTACGTGGGTGGTGAGCTCAACGCCCAGACCAAGCCGTGGGAGTCCGCGGACGTGCACTGGGCGCTCATGTACCCCGACGCCTACGAGGTGGGGCTGCCCAACCAGGGGCTGATGATCCTGTACGAGGTGCTCAACGAGCGCCCCGACGCCCTGGCCGAGCGCACCTACGCCGTCTGGCCCGACCTCGCCGCGCTGATGCGCGAGCACGGGGTCCCGCAGTTCACCGTCGACGGCCACCGCTCCGTGCGCGACTTCGACCTCCTGGGCGTCAGCTTCGCCACCGAGCTGGGCTACACCAACCTGCTCGAGGCCCTCGACCTCGCCGGGGTCCCGCTCCACGCCGTCGACCGCGACGAGACCCACCCGGTCGTCGTCGCCGGCGGGCATGCCGCCTTCAACCCCGAGCCGGTCGCCGACTTCGTCGACTGCGCGGTCCTGGGCGACGGCGAGCAGGCCGTCGGCGACATCACCGACGTCGTCAAGGCGTGGAAGGCGCAGGGGCGCCCGGGCGGCCGCGACGAGCTGCTGGTCCGCCTGGCCCGCGTCGACGGCGTCTACGTGCCGCGCTTCTACGCGTTCTCCTACGGCCCCGACGGCACGATCGCCGCGGTGACCCCGACGCGCGACGACGTCCCGGCGAAGGTCGGCAAGCGCACCGTCATGGACCTCGACGAGTGGCCCTACCCGAAGCAGCCGCTGGTGCCGCTCGCCGAGAGCGTGCACGAGCGGATGAGCGTGGAAATCTTCCGCGGCTGCACCCGCGGTTGCCGGTTCTGCCAGGCCGGGATGATCACCCGCCCGGTGCGCGAGCGGACGATCACCGGCATCGGCTCCATGGTCGAGCAGGGGCTGAAGGCCACCGGCTACGAGGAGGTCGGCCTGCTCAGCCTCTCCAGCGCCGACCACTCCGAGATCGGCCAGGTGGCCAAGCAGCTCGCCGACCGCTACGAGGGCACCAACACCAGCCTCAGCCTGCCCAGCACCCGCGTGGACGCCTTCAACGTCACGCTGGCCAACGAGCTCTCCCGCAACGGCCGGCGGAGCGGGCTGACCTTCGCCCCCGAGGGCGGCAGCGAGCGCATCCGCCGGGTCATCAACAAGACGGTGTCCAAGGAGGACCTCGTCCGCACGGTGACGACGGCGTACGCCAACGGCTGGACGCAGGTGAAGCTCTACTTCATGTGCGGGCTGCCGACCGAGACCGACGAGGACGTGCTGGAGATCGCCGAGCTCGCGGTCGAGGTGATCCGCGCCGGCCGCGAGGCGAGCGGCCGCAAGGACATCCGCTGCACCGTCTCCATCGGTGGCTTCGTGCCCAAGCCGCACACGCCGTTCCAGTGGGCGGCCCAGGCGAGCGCCGAGACCATCGACCACCGGCTGCGGGTGCTGCGCCAGGCCATCAACGCCGACCGCCGCATCGGCCGCTCCATCGGCCTGCGCTACCACGACGGCAAGCCCGGCGTGATCGAAGGCCTGCTCTCCCGGGGCGACCGCCGGGTGGGCCGGGTCATCGAGCGGGTGTGGCGCGAGGGCGGCAAGTTCGACGGTTGGAGCGAGCACTTCTCCTACGAGCGCTGGACCCAGGCCGCCGCCGAGGAGCTGGCCGCCTTCGGGGTCGACCTCGACTGGTTCACCACCCGCGAGCGCACCGAGCACGAAATCCTGCCCTGGGACCACCTGGACTCCGGCCTGGACAAGGAGTGGCTCTGGGAGGACTGGCAGGAGGCCCTGTCGGAGGAGGAGGTCGCCGACTGCCGGTGGACCCCCTGCTACGACTGCGGGGTCTGTCCCACCATGGGTACCGAGATCCAGATCGGGCCGACGGGGCGCAGCCTGCTGCCGCTCACCGTCGTCTGAGCGGGGGAGACCACATGGCTCGCCAGCCCGAGGGCCCGCCGCCGCCGCCCACCGTGCAGAAGCTGCGGATCCGCTACGCCAAGCGGGGCCGGCTCCGCTTCGCCTCCCACCGCGACCTCGCCCGGGCCCTGGAGCGGGCGCTGCGCCGGGCCCAGGTGCCGATGGCGTTCTCCGCCGGGTTCAGCCCGCACCCGAAGATCTCCTACATCGGGGCCGCGCCGACCGGGTCGGCCAGCGAGGCGGAGTACCTGGAGATCGGGGTGGCGATCCGCTGCGACCCCGAGGCGGTGCGGGTCGCGCTCGACACCGCGCTGCCGCCGGACATCGCCGTCCTGGAGGTCGTCGAGGCGCAGGAGGGGACCGGGTCGCTGGCCGACCGCATCGACACCTCCGTCTGGCGCGTGGAACTGCCCGGCGTGCGCCTGGAGGAGCTCGCCCCGGCGGTCGAGAAGTTCCTCGCGGCCGACGTCGTCACCGTCGCCAAGCGGACCAAGAACGGCCTCAAGGACGTGGACGCGCGCCCCGCCGTGGCCAGCGCGTCAGCGTCGGAGGAGGCAGGTTGTGCCATACTGCACATGGTCGTCCGGCAGGTGACGCCCGCTGTACGACCCGACGACGTGTTGGCCGCCCTGGCTGCCGTCGCCGACCTGCGCCCGCCGTTGCCCCCCCGGGCCGTGCGTGAGGCGCAGGGCCGGCTCGACGACACCGGGACCGTGGCCGATCCGTTCGGTCCTGACCGTGCGGCGCGCACCCGCTGCCAGGGGGAGCACGCGACGGTCTGACCGGCGGACGCCCGGAGACCGCGCGCTGTCGAGCGCCACGGCTGCCAGACGTGACGCGCCCGTTCCAGGCCACCCGGCCCGGATGCCCAGACCACCGCAGGACCCGCACCACCACCCCCGGCGTCACCGGAGGTGCGCACCACCACATCCGGCTCCCCGCCGCGGCAACCGTCGCGCGGGAGCCGCCCACAGACTTCGCAGGGCGAGCCAGTCCGCCGTACCCCGCGCGGCGGCCCGCCCCGCCCAACCCGTGCTCCTGCGCGGCCGCCAGTCCTCTCGATCGGCGCCCGGGAGCAGCACAGGAGGCGAGAGCCCTCGTGGCTGACACCGACCACCCGACCACCGAGAACGACGACACCCAGGAGACCGGGGTCCCGCCGGGCACACCGCAGCCCGCCGAGGCGGAGGTCACCGGCACGCCGGCCACCCCCGACGAAGGGGCGCCGGACGCCGAGGACGCCGACGAGACGGCGGCCGCCGACGACACCGCGGATGCCCCGGACGGCGCCGCGGCCGAGACGCCCGAGCCCGAACCGGCCGGACCGCGGTTCGGCGCCCAGTTCAGCTCACCGGAGCCCACGGCCGTCGTGGCCCGCCCCCGCCGCCGGGCCACCCGGCCGGCCGCCGCGGCCGACCCCGACCACGTCGAGGCCGTCCGACCCGTCGCGGCCGCGCCGATCCCCGCGTTCGTGAGCTTCGTGGCGCCGCCCGACGACGCACCGCCCGCGCCCCGCCGGCGCAGCCGCCGTCCGGCGGAGTCCCCCGAACCCGACGTCGACGCCGCGGGCGACCAGGACGGTGAGGACGCGACCGCCGACGAGGCGCCCCGCTCCCGCCGCAGCCGGTCCCGCCGCCGCCCCGCGGAGGAGGAGCCGGAGCAGGCGGAGGCCGACACCGAGGACGAGCAGGCCGAGGACACCGACGACCGCGACGAGTCCGGCGAGGACCGCGACGAGTCCGGCGAGGACCGCGACGAGGGTGGTTCGTCGGCGAGCCGGCGTCGCCGCCGGGGCCGGCGCGGCCGCGGGCGGGGCCGCAGCGGCGAGGACTCCTCGGACGCCGACTCCGACGAGGACGGCGGCGACGAGCGACCGCAGGCCGACGACACCGAGGACGACGAGACCTCCGGTGCCGCGACCGACACCGACGAGGACGAGGGCGAGGACGAGGGGTCGACCGGGTCGGGCACCCGCCGCCGGCGGCGCCGCCGTCGCCGTGGCGGGAGCTCCGGCGCGGACGAGTCCTCCGACGACACCGACGACGATGACCGTCCCGAGCGGGCCGGGCGCAACGGCCGCAGCACCAGCGACGACGACGTCCGCGGCATCGCCGGTTCCACCCGGCTCGAGGCCAAGCGCCAGCGCCGCCGGGACGGCCGGGACACCGGGCGCCGTCGCCAGCCGATCCTGACCGAGTCGGAGTTCCTCGCCCGCCGCGAGGCCGTCGACCGGAAGATGGTGATCCGCCAGCGCGGCGAGCGGACGCAGATCGCCGTGCTCGAGGACGACGTCCTCGTCGAGCACTACGTCACCCAGGCCTCCGCGACGTCCTTCGCGGGCAACGTCTACCTGGGCCGGGTGCAGAACGTGCTGCCCAGCATGGAGGCGGCGTTCGTCGACATCGGCAAGGGTCGCAACGCCGTCGTCTACGCCGGTGAGGTGAACTGGGACGCCGTCGGGCTCTCGGGCAAGCAGCGCTCGATCGAGCAGGCGTTCAAGTCCGGCGACAAGATCCTGGTGCAGGTCACCAAGGACCCGATCGGCCACAAGGGCGCCCGGCTGACCCAGCAGATCAACCTGCCCGGTCGCTTCCTCGTCTACGTGCCCGGCGGCTCGATGACCGGGATCAGCCGCAAGCTGCCCGACACCGAGCGCCAGCGGCTCAAGGACATCCTCAAGCGGATCGTCCCCGAGGACGCCGGCGTGATCATCCGGACCGCCGCCGAGGGCGCCTCGGAGGAGGAGCTCACCCGCGACGTCAACCGGCTGAAGGCGCAGTGGGACGTCATCAAGCAGAAGTCCGAGTCGACGTCGAACGCGCCGACGCTGCTCTACGGCGAGCCCGACCTGGCGATCCGGGTGATCCGCGACGTCTTCAACGAGGACTTCAAGGAGCTCGTGGTCCAGGGCGACGACGCCTGGGACACCGTCGAGGCCTACGTCGCGCACGTGAGCCCCGAGCTCACCGCGCGGCTGACCCGCTACACCGGCCAGGGCGACGTCTTCCACGACCTGCGGATCGACGAGCAGCTGACGAAGGCGCTGGACCGCAAGGTCTGGCTGCCGTCGGGCGGCTCGCTGGTGATCGACCGCACCGAGGCGATGACTGTCGTCGACGTCAACACCGGGAAGTTCACCGGCTCGGGCGGCAACCTCGAGCAGACCGTGACGCGCAACAACATGGAGGCGGCCGAGGAGATCGTCCGCCAGCTCCGGCTGCGCGACATCGGCGGCATCATCGTCATCGACTTCATCGACATGGTGCTCGAGAGCAACCGTGATCTCGTGCTGCGCCGGCTCACCGAGTGCCTGGGCCGCGACCGCACCAAGCACCAGGTCGCCGAGGTGACCTCGCTGGGCCTGGTGCAGATGACCCGCAAGCGCGTGGGCCAGGGCCTGCTGGAGGTCTTCTCCGAATCCTGCGAGCACTGCCGCGGGCGCGGCATCGTCGTGCACCTCGACCCGGTGGACGAGAAGCGCCGGGGCGGTGGCAACGGCGGCGGGAGCAACTCCGGCGGCGGCAAGGACTCCGGCCGGGACTCCGGCGGCAAGGACTCCGGCGGCAAGGACTCCGGCGGCAAGGACTCCGGCGGCAAGGACTCCGGCGGCAAGGACTCCGGCGGCAAGGACGCCGGTGGCAAGGAGTCCGGGCGCAGCCGCGGCGGCAAGGACGCCGTCGCGAAGGAGGCCGAGGAGGTCGAGGCGACCGGCGCGGGCGGGGCCGAGGCGCCCGCCGGTGACGGCGAGGCCGCCGAGGGCGGCCGCAGCGGCGGACGTCGCAGCCGCGGCCGGCGCAACCGCGGGCAGTCGGGGGAGGAGCGCGCGGCCGAGGACGCCGCCGTGCTCGCCGGCACCCGCGCCGACGACGGGACCCCCGCCGGTGAGCCCGTGGCCGACGGCTCGGCCGAGACGGTCGAGGACGTCGACCCGGTCGTCCCGGCCCCGGTCGCCGGTTCGCCGGAGCCCGGGCGGACCGGCCCGGACGACGCGCCGGCAGGCCCGGAGGCGCCGGTGGTCGTGCCGCCCGCACAGCGGGTCGACGCGCGGGTGACGACGGTCCAGCCGCTGCCCGAGACCGCGCCCGTCCCGGTGCCGGTCGCGGAGACCGAGGCCGAGGACGTGCTCCCGGCCGGTGAGGTCGGCGCCGTCGAGGCGCCGGCCGAGTCCGCGCAGCCGATCACCCCGGCGACGACGACGGCCGACGTCGTCCCCGGCGGGGTGGCGCACGCCGTCGACGCCGGGGCCGAGACCCCGGCAGCACCGGCCGAGCCGGCCGCCGGCGACGGCGAGGCGCCGGCCGCGGCTGCCCGGCCGCGCCGCCGCCGGGCGGCCAGCCGGCCGGCCGGTCCGCCGGTGTCCTAGTCCCTGGCAGTGCCCCGCGGCCCCGTCCGGCGGCCCCGGACGGGGGCGCGGGCCCGGGGGAGCGGGGTCGCCAGGGCCACAGCCGGGGCGTGTCGACCGGTGCGGGCAGCCTCGGGTACGCTGGTCGGGTTGCTGCGCCACCGCGCAGGCGCCTCCGGGTGCCGCCGGGACGGCGTGCGCAGCCGTCCAAGCACCCGGCGCCCCCCGGTCGTGCGCGCCGGACACAGAGCTCGACGTGAAGAAGCTAACGAGGAGTCAGTGGTGTACGCAGTGGTGAAGGCCGGCGGGAGCCAGCACAAGGTGGCCGTGGGCGACACGTTCACGATCAACCGCCTGCAGGGCGCGGCGGGCGACACCGTCGCCCTCCCGGCCATCCTGCTGGTCGACGGCGACACCGTCACCAGCGACGCGGCGGCCCTGGCGAAGGTGACCGTGACCGGTGAGATCCTCGAGCACGGCAAGGGCCCGAAGATCCACATCCACAAGTTCAAGAACAAGACCGGCTACCACAAGCGGCAGGGGCACCGTCAGCCCCTGACCAGCGTCGTGGTCCGCGACATCTCGAAGGGCTGACGCCGACATGGCACACAAGAAGGGCGCCTCGTCCTCCCGCAACGGCCGCGACTCGAACGCGCAGCGCCTCGGCGTCAAGCGTTTCGGTGGCCAGGTCGTGAAGGCCGGCGAGATCATCGTCCGCCAGCGCGGAACCCACTTCCACCCGGGCCTCGGCGTCGGCCGCGGCGGCGACGACACGCTGTTCGCGCTCGCGCCGGGTTCGGTCACCTTCGGCACGCGACGGGGACGCAAGACCGTCTCCATCACTGCGGTCGAGGCCTGAAAGAGGACCCCGTCCTCCTCTGGACGGGGCCGACAAGCAGTTCGCTTCGCGACGAGCGCACGGGCCGACCGGCCCGTGCGCTCGTCGCGCTTGACAGGTAGGTAGGAGGCGGCGCGGACTCGTCCGCTCGACACCCATGGCCGCTTTCGTCGATCGGGTCACCATCCACGTCGCTGCCGGCAACGGCGGGCACGGCGTCTCCTCGGTGCACCGCGAGAAGTTCAAGCCGCTCGGTGGGCCCGACGGGGGCAACGGCGGGGACGGCGGCGACGTCGTCCTCGAGGTCGACCCGAACGTGCACACCCTGCTGGACTTCCACCACCGACCCCACCAGAAGGCGGCCAACGGCCGCCCCGGTGCGGGCAGCAACCGGCACGGCGCCCGGGGCGAGGACCGCGTGCTGCGGGTGCCCGAGGGCACCGTGGTCAGCACCCCCGACGGCCGCGTGCTCGCCGACCTGGTGGGCGCCGGCACCCGCGTGGTGCTCGCCCACGGCGGCAAGGGCGGGCTGGGCAACGCCGCGCTGGCCAACCCCCGCCGCAAGGCGCCGGGGTTCGCGCTGCTCGGTGAGCCGGGCGAGGCGTTCGACGCGGTGCTGGAGCTCAAGAGCATCGCCGACGTCGGCCTCGTCGGGTACCCGTCGGCCGGCAAGTCCTCGCTGGTCGCCGCCATGTCCGCGGCCCGGCCGAAGATCGCCGACTACCCGTTCACCACGCTGGTGCCCAACCTCGGCGTGGTCCGCTCCGGCGACACCGTCTACACGATGGCCGACGTGCCCGGCCTGATCCCGGGCGCCTCGGCCGGCAAGGGGCTGGGCCTGCAGTTCCTCCGGCACGTCGAGCGCTGCGCCGTCCTGGTGCACGTCATCGACATGGCGACCATGGAGTCCGGCCGCGACCCCGAGACCGACATCGACGCGCTGGAGCGCGAGCTCGCGGAGTACGGCGGGGAGGAGCTCGACCTCGTCGGCCGGCTCCGGATCGCCGTGCTCAACAAGATCGACGTCCCCGACGGCCGCGAGCTGGTCGACCTGGTCCGCCCCGCCCTCGAGGAGCGCGGCCTGCAGGTGTTCCCGATCAGCGCCGTCACCGGCGAGGGGCTGGCGGCCTTCGGGTACGCGCTGGCCGCGGCCGTCGAGGAGCACCGTGCCTCGCTCCCGGCGCCCGAGCCGGTGCGGGTGACGCTGACCCCGCGCGCGGTCGACGACTCCGGCTTCACCGTGGAGCGCGACCCTGCCGACCCGGAGGCGTTCGTCGTCCGCGGCGTCAAGCCCGAGCGGTGGGTCCGGCAGACCGACTTCACCAACGACGAGGCCGTCGGCTACCTCGCCGACCGGCTCAACCGCCTCGGGGTGGAGGAGCAGCTGGCCCGTGCCGGCGCCCGCGAGGGCGACGCCGTGACCATCGGCGACGTCACCTTCGACTGGGCGCCGACGCTTCCGGCGGGCACGCTCACCGCCGAGGAGTCCGCGGGCCTGGGTGGCCGCGGGACCGACAACCGGCTCGAGGTCACCGAGCGCATCGGGGCGGCCGAGCGACTGGCGGCCAAGCGCGCCCGCCGGGTGCCCTTCGAGGTCACCGAGGACGGCTGGACCGACGAGGACCTCGAGGGGATGGACGACGACCTGCCCGGGAAGGACCCCCGGTGACCCGCGCGGCCGCCGAGACCGCGGCCCGGCCCTCGATCGCCGGCGCGGGCCGGGTCGTGGTCAAGGTCGGCTCCTCGTCGCTGACCACGCTGCCCGGGGGCCTGGACGTCGCACGCCTCACCGCGCTGGTCGACGCCCTCGCCGCCGTCCGGGCGTCGGGCCGGGAGGTGGTCCTGGTCTCCTCGGGCGCGATCGCCGCGGGGCTGGCGCCGCTCGGCCTCGACGGGCGCCCTCGTGACCTCGCCACCGCGCAGGCGGCGGCGAGCGTCGGGCAGCTGCGCCTGGTGCAGACCTACGCCGACGCGTTCGCCCGGCACGGGATCACCGTCGGCCAGGTGCTGCTCACCTCCGACGACCTGACCCGGCGCAGCCACTACCGCAACGCGCAGCAGACGGTCGACAAGCTGCTCAGCCTCGGCGTCCTCCCGGTGGTCAACGAGAACGACACCGTGGCCACCGAGGAGATCCGCTTCGGGGACAACGACCGGCTGGCCGCGCTCGTCGCCCACGTCGCGCGGGCCGACGCGCTGGTCCTGCTCTCCGACGTCGACGGCGTCTACGACGGCGACCCGCGCATCGGCCCGGCGCAGCTGGTCGACACCGTGCGCCACCCGGCGGACCTCGCCGCCGTCGCCCTCGGCTCGGCCAGCCGCAACGGCGTGGGCACCGGCGGCATGGCGACCAAGGTGGAGGCGGCCTTCATCGCCGCGCACGCCGGCGTCCCGGTCGTCGTGACCTCCACGCCCCAGGCCGCCCCCGCGCTCGGTGGGAACCGGGTGGGCACGCTGTTTGCCCCCATGGGCAAGCGGCCCAGCGCCCGCCAGTTCTGGCTGCGCTACGCCAGCCGCCCCCGCGGCCGCCTGGTCCTCGACGACGGCGCGGTGGCCGCTCTCCGGGAGCGGCACGCCTCGCTGCTGGCTGCGGGAATCACCGGCGTCGTGGGGGAGTTCCTCGCCGACGACCCGGTGGAGCTGGTCGGGCCGGACGGCGTGGTCGTCGCCCGCGGGCTGGTCGCCTACGACGCCCGCGAGCTGCCGTCGCTCCTCGGGCGCAAGACCGGCGACCTGCCGCCCGAGCACCGCCGGGAGGTCGTGCACCGCGACGAGATGGTCCTGGTCGGACGCCTGCGCTGAGGGCTGCAGCCCGGCTGAGAGACTGCCCGGGTGACCATCCGCCCCATCCGCGAACTCGGTGACCCGGTGCTGCGCACCCCCTCCGACCCGGTCCGGGCCTTCGACGGCTGGCTGGCCGCGTTGATCCGCGACCTCGAGGACACCGTCGACCACCCCGGCCGGGCCGGGGTGGCGGCTCCCCAGATCGGCGTAGGCGTCCGCGCGTTCTCCTACAACATCGACGGGGTCATCGGGCACATGGTGAACCCGGTCATCGTCGAGCGGTCCGAGGAGATCCAGGACGGCGACGAGGGCTGCCTGTCCGTGCCGGGGATCTGGGCGCCGACCGTGCGCGCGATGCGCTGCGTCGCCGAGGGCTTCGACGTCGACGGCAAGCCGCTGCGGCTGGAGGGCGAAGGGCTGATGGCCCGCTGCCTCCAGCACGAGGTGGACCACCTCGACGGCAAGGTGTTCCTCGACCGGCTCACCGGCGACGCCCGGAAGGCCGCGCTGCGGGCCCTGCGCGACCGCTGATCCGGCGCGGTCCGACGGGTCGAGCGCAGGGGGCTCAGCCGCCGGACGACGCGCAGTCGGCGCAGGTCCCGAACACCTCGAGATCGTGCTGCACGTCGGCGAAGCCGTGCTCCGCGGCGATGCGGGCGGCCCAGCGCTCGACCGGGGGGTCGGCGACCTCCACCGTCATGCCGCACGAGCGGCACACGAGGTGGTGGTGGTGGCTGGGGGAGCAGCGGCGGTAGGCCGCCTCACCGTCGGGGCTGCGCAGCACGTCGAGCTGGCCGTCGTCCACGAGGGCCTGCAGTGCCCGGTAGACCGTCGCCAGCCCGACCGAGTCACCGCGCTCGCGCAGCAGCGCGTGCAGGTCCTGGGCGCTGCGGAAGCCGTCGAGCTCCTCCAGCAGCGCGAGGACCGCGCTGCGCTGGCGGCTCGGCCGCCGGGCGCTGCCGTCGGTCTGGTCGGCTGTGCTCACCGTGCACCTCCCGTCCCGGGCCCGCCGGGGACCGTCGCCGTGCCGTGCTCGTCGTAGTGGACTCCCGCGCCGGTCAGGTGGGGGGCGTGCAGGTGGCCGTCGTGGTCGTAGTCGACGTGGTCGCCGTGCGGTACCGGCCGGTGGCCGCACCCCTCGCCGTGCTCGTGCGGATGGGCGCCGTGGACCGGGCCGCGCCGCCGGTGCCGACGGCGCGCGGTGGCCTCCCGCAGCGCCACCGCGCTGGACACGACGAGGAAGACCGCGATCGCCAGCAGCACGATCGTCCCGCCCGAGGGGGTGCCGGTGTAGTACGACGCCGTCGTCCCGGAGACGCTGACCACCAGGCCGATGCCGCACGCCAGGTAGAGCGCCTGCCGGAAGCTGCGCGCCAGCAGCTGCGCCACCGCGCTGGGCACGATCATCAGCGCGCTGATCAGGAGCAGGCCGACGATGCGCATGGAGAGCACCACGGTGGCGGCGACCAGGGCGGCGAGGACGACGTTCAGGGCGAGGACCGGGAGGCCGACGGCCCGGGCGTACTCCTCGTCGTCGCTCACCGCGTAGAGCCGCTGGCCCAGCAGGGCGACGGCGGCGAGCACGGTGAGCGCGATGACCGCGAAGACGACCAGGTCGCCGGCGCCGGTGGTGGTGATGGCGCCGAAGAGGTAGGCGTCGAGGTTCGTGGCCTGGCCCCTCGGCGCAAGGCTGAGCAGCACCACGCCACCGGCGATGCCGCCGTAGAAGAGGACGGCGAGCGCGACGTCGCCGCTGGTGCGGCCGCGGGCGCGGACCAGTTCGATGAGCACCGCGCCCAGGACGGCCGCGACCAGGGCCGCGCCCACCGGGGCGGTGGAGGTGAGCACCCCGATCGCCACCCCGGTCAGGGCGACGTGCCCGAGACCGTCGCCGAGCAGCGAGAGCCGGCGCTGGACGAGGAAGACCCCCACCGCCGGCGCGACCAGCCCCACCATCAGCGAGGCGAGCAGGGCGCGCTGCATGAACCCGTACTCGAGGACCTCCACGTCAGCGGCTCCCCTTCGCCGTCCGCGCCGTCACGGTCGGCTGGTCGAGCCGGTACCCCGGCCGTTCCGGCTCCGCCGCTTCCCCGCAGTGGTGATCGTGGCCCGTGGCCGGCTCCGCGCCGGTCAGCGGCCCGTCGTAGGCGATCCGCCCGTGGTCGACCACGACCGCGCGGGTGAGCACGCCGGCCAGCGGCGCGGTCTCGTGGGTGACCACGAGCAGGGTGGTGCCGGTCCCCGACACGCGGCCGAGCACCTCGGCCAGCGCGTGCTGGCTGGCGGCATCCACCCCGGCGGTCGGTTCGTCCATGATCAGCAGCTCGGGCTGGGCGGCCAGCGCCCGGGCCACCAGGACGCGGCGCTGCTGGCCGCCGGAGAGGGAGGCGACCGGCTCCTCCATGCGGTCCGCGAGCCCGACGGCGGCGACGGCCTCGCCGACCGCCACGCGGTCGGCCGCTCCGAGCCGCCGGAACAGGCCCAGCCTGGCCAGCCGGCCGACCGACACGACCTCGCGGACGGTGGCGGGTACCGCTCCGCTGACCGTGTGCCGCTGCGGCACGTAGCCGATCCGCCCGCGTTCGCGCAGCCGGCCCACCGGCGCGCCGAGGACCTCGACCTCTCCGTCGAGCACGGTGGCCAGGCCCAGCAGCCCTCGGGCGAGGGTCGTCTTCCCCGAACCGTTCGACCCGAGGATCGCCACCGCCTCGCCGTGCCGCACCGTCAGCCCGACGCCCGTCACGATCGGCACGTCGTCGTAGCCGATGCTGGCGTCGCGCAGCCGGACGGCGGCGCCGGAGCGTGCGGTCATGAACAGGACTGGCCTTCCTGCAGCGTGGCGAGGTTGGCGCGCATCACCTGCAGGTAGTCCTCGCCCGCGGACTCGTCGGTGAGCCCCTCGATCGGGTCGAGCACGGCGACCTGCGCACCCGCCTCCTCCGCGACCGTCTCGGCGACCGCGGGGTCGACCAGGGTCTCGGTGTAGACGGTCGTGATCCCGTGCTCCCGGACCAGGTCCGCGATCTCGGCCTGCTGCGCAGGGCTGGGCTCCTGGGACGGGCTCAGCCCGCTGATGCCGACCACCTCCAGACCGTAGCGCTCGCCGAGGTAGCCGAAGGCGTCGTGGCTGGTGACCAGGGTGTCGACGGCGCAGTCGGCGAGCCCGGCCTGCATCTCCTCGTCGAGCGACTCCAGGTCCGCCCGCAGGGCGGCGGCGTTCTCCTCGTAGGTCGACGCGCCGTCGGGGTCCAGCTCGGCCAGCCGCTCGGCCAGGGCGTCGCCCACGGCGGCCAGCCGGGTCGGGTCCAGCCAGAAGTGCGGGTCGGTCGACTCGTCGCCGTGGGAGTGCTCCTCCTCGGCGTGCTCCTCGGCGGCGTGCTCGTCGTCCGCGTGCTCGTCCTCGGCGTGCGCTTCGTCGGCGTGCTCCGCGTGCTCGCCCTCGACGAGGTCCGCGGCCTGGCCGGCGTCCCAGGCGGCGTCGCCGGCCTCGGAGGCGGCAGCCTCGTCCAGCGCCGGCTGGAAGCCCTCCAGGTACACGAGCAGGTCCGCCTCCCCGACGGCGGCGACGTCGCGCGGGGTCAGTTCGAGGTCGTGCGCCTCGGCTCCCGACGGCGTCAGCGAGGAGACGGAGACGCGCTCCCCGCCGACGCGGGCCGCGGCCCACTCCAGCGGGTAGAAGCCCGCGACCACGGAGACCTCGTCGCCGCTCGCACCGCCCCCGCCGTCGGATGCGCACCCGGCGGCGAGGAGCACGCCGGTGGTGGCGAGAGCGGTGAGGGCGGCCCGGGAGGCGGCAATGCGCATGAGAATCATTCTCGCACGTCGGGTACGTGGGCGGTCCAGGGGCCCGGACGGAGGTGGGGCGGGGGCGCCCGCCGCGTACCCTCACGGGCGTGTCCGACGTCTCCGGCCTGCCCTTGATCGGTGCCGCCGCGCTGCGCGCGAAGGCCGCCTCCCGCGTGCTGCGCACCCTGCCGACCGACGCCAAGGACGCCGCGCTGACGGCGATGGCGGACGCGCTGGTCGAGCGCACCGACGAGATCCTGACCGCCAACGCGGCCGATGTCGCCGCCGCGCGGGCCGACGGCACGCCGGAGGCGATCGTCGACCGGCTGCGCCTGGACGCCGGCCGCGTCGCCGGCGTCGCCGACGCGCTGCGCCAGCTGGTCGCGCTGCCCGACCCGGTGGGCGACGTGGTGCGCGGCTCCCGGCTGCCCAACGGGCTGGAGCTGAAGCAGGTCCGCGTCCCGCTCGGCGTGGTCGGGATCGTCTACGAGGCGCGCCCGAACGTCACCGTCGATGCCGCGGGCCTGTGCCTCAAGAGCGGCAACGCGGCGCTGCTGCGCGGGTCGGCGTCGGCATTCGGCACCAACGCCGCGCTGCTCGCCGTCCTCACCGAGGCCGGGGAGAAGGCCGGGCTGCCCGCCGGGTTCGTCGAGCTGCTCCCGGCCGACCGCGCGTCGGTGGGGGAGCTGCTGAACGCCCGCGGTCTGGTCGACGTGGTGATCCCGCGCGGCGGCGCCTCGCTGATCCAGCGGGTGGTGCGCGAGTCGCGGGTGCCGGTCATCGAGACCGGGGAGGGCAACTGCCACGTGTACGTCGACGCCTCCGCCGATCCGGAGATCGCCGAGGCGGTGGTGCTCAACTCCAAGACCCACCGGGTGAGCGTCTGCAACTCCGCGGAGACGCTGCTGGTGCACCGCGACGTCGCGTTCCTGCCCCGGTTGCTCGCCGCGCTCGCCGGCGCCGGCGTCACGCTGCACGGTGACGACGCCGCCCGGTCCGCGCACGACGGCGTCGTCCCCGCCACCGACGAGGACTGGGGCACCGAGTACCTCTCGATGGACATGGCGGTGCGGATCGTCGACGACCTGCCGCAGGCCCTGGAGCACATCGCGCGGTGGAGCACCGGCCACACCGAGGCCATCGTGGCCGACTCGGCCCGCGCCATCGCCGACTTCACCGCCGGGGTCGACGCTGCCGCCGTGCTGGTCAACGCCTCCACCCGGTTCACCGACGGCGGCGAGTTCGGCTTCGGCGCCGAGATCGGCATCTCCACCCAGAAGCTGCACGCCCGGGGCCCGCTCGGCCTGCCCGAGCTGACCTCCACCACGTACGTCGTCACGGGGTCCGGCCACACGCGCTGACCCTGCCGCCTCCCGAGGAGCCGCATGCCCCGCCCGCCGTCGCAGTCCCCCCACTTCTCGTCGGTCGCGGACGTCAGCAAGCGGCTGTCCACCGCCGGCTACCTGCCCGACGCGCAGATCGCGACGACGGTCTTCCTCGCCGACCGCCTCGGCAAGCCGCTGCTGGTCGAGGGACCGGCGGGCACCGGCAAGACGGAGCTGGCCAAGGCGCTCGCCGCGGCCACCGGGTCGGAGCTGATCCGCCTGCAGTGCTACGAGGGCCTGGACGAGGCACGCGCGCTGTACGAGTGGAACTACAAGAAGCAGCTGCTGCGCATCCAGGCGTCCCAGGCCGAGGGCGGCGCCGACTGGGACACCGTGCACGACGACATCTTCGGCGAGGAATTCCTGCTCTCCCGGCCGCTGCTGACCGCGATCCGCCGCACCGAGCCGACCGTGCTGCTCGTCGACGAGACCGACAAGGCCGACGTCGAGGTCGAGGGGCTGCTGCTCGAGGTGCTCAGCGACTTCCAGGTCACCATCCCGGAGCTCGGCACCATCGCGGCCACCCGCCGGCCGACCGTCGTCCTCACCTCCAACGCCACCCGCGAGCTCTCCGAGGCCCTCAAGCGGCGCTGCCTGTACCTGGCGCTGGACTACCCGTCGGCCGAGCGGGAGCGGGAGATCGTGCTGTCCCGCGTGCCCGACCTCGCCGCGGGGCTGGCCGACCAGCTGGTGGCCACCGTGCGGGCGCTGCGCGGGCTGGAGCTGAAGAAGTCGCCGTCGATCTCGGAGACCCTCGACTGGGCGCAGACCCTGCTGGAGCTCGGGCTGGACACCCTCGACGAGCCGGCGATGGCCGCGACGCTCGGCGTCGTGCTCAAGCACGCCAGCGACCAGACGCGGGCCGCGGCCGAGCTGCGGCTGAACTGATGGGGCAGCCGGTCGCGCCGGTCCGGGAGCCCGGGGGGCTCGCCGGGCACCTGGACGGGTTCGTGCGGGCGGTCCGCGAGGCCGGCATCCCGGTCGGGATCAGCCAGGCGGTCGACGCCGCGGAGATCCTCACCGTCGTCGACCTGCTCGACCGCGAGCAGCTTCGCCACGGGCTCGCGGCCGTGCTGCTGCAGCGCGCCGCCCAGCGCCCGACCTACGACGTCCTGTTCGACCTGTGGTGGCCGCTCGGCGACCGCCCGGCGCCCGACGCGGGGGACGGCGACGGCCCGGGCGAGCCGGGGGAGTCCACCCTCGACGTCCCCGACGACGCCGCGCTCGCCGCGCAGATGCGGGACGAGCTGCTCCAGCTGCTGCAGGACGGCGACCCCGAGGCCCTGCGCCGGTTCGCCCGCGAAGCAGTCGACCTCCTGGGGCAGGGGCAGCCCACCCCGTCGGGGCAGTCGTACTTCAGCTACCGGGTGATGCGGGCGCTCTCGCCGGACACGCTCGTGGCCCAGCTGCTCGCCGGGCTGCTCGGGGAGTCCGGCCGTGGCGGCCTGGCCGAGCAGGTGGCGCGGCAGACGGTGCGCGACCGGCTGGCGGCCTTCCGGACCGCGGTCGAGGCGGAGGTCCGCCGGCGGACGGCGGCGGAGAAGGGCCGCGACCGGGTCGCGAAGAACGCCGTGCGGCCGCTCGCCGACCAGGTCGACTTCCTCCGCGCCCAGTCGGCCGACCTCGCCGAGCTGCGCCGGGCGGTGGCCCCGCTGGCCCGCCGGCTCGCCGTCCGGCTCTCCGCCCGCCGGCGCCTCGGGCGTCAGGGCCGGCTGGACTTCCGCAAGACCGTGCGGGCCTCGCTCGGCACCGGCGGGGTCCCGGTGGTCACCCACCACCGGCCGCGCAAGGTGCACAAGCCCGAGCTCGTGGTGCTCTGCGACGTCAGCGGCTCGGTGGCCGGGTTCAGCCACTTCA
Organism: Blastococcus sp. SYSU DS0552; assembly: GCF_054050815.1. Taxonomy (NCBI): domain Bacteria; kingdom Bacillati; phylum Actinomycetota; class Actinomycetes; order Geodermatophilales; family Geodermatophilaceae; genus Blastococcus; species Blastococcus sp. SYSU DS0552. The sequence continues at coordinate 158,340 of NZ_JBJHAB010000003.1, read as the reverse complement.
CGCTGATGCTCACCCAGGCGCTGCGGGAGCACTTCACCGGGGTGCGGGCGTTCGCGTTCGTCGACTCCACCGACGAGGTCACCCGGTTCTTCCGGCCGGGTGTGGACGTCGCCGACGCCATCGCCCGGATCGGCCGCGAGGCCCAGGTCGTGGGCTTCGACGGGCACAGCGACTACGGCACCGCGTTCGACGTGTTCGCCGACCGCTGGGCCTCGGCCATCGGTCCCAAGACGTCGCTGCTCGTGCTCGGCGACGGGCGGACCAACTACCGGCAGCCGGGTGTCCCGGTGCTGGCCGGCCTGGTGTCGAAGGCCCGCTCGGCGCACTGGCTGAACCCCGAGCCGCGCCGGCTCTGGGGGAGCGGTGACTCCGCCGCCGACCGGTACGGCGAGGTCATCGACATGGTCGAGTGCCGCAACGCCGCTCAGCTCGCCGACTTCGTCACCACCCTCTGAGAAGGGACCGACGTGCCGGTGCGCCGGCGGCCCCGAGGTGCTTCCGGGTCGGTGCGTAACCGGACGCTGCCGGCTCCGTTGGACAACGCGGTGCCGACGTGTCGTCACCCGCCGGGGGGGGGGGGGGGGGGGGGGGGGGGGGGGGGGGGTGGGGGGGGGGGGGGGGCCGGGGGCCCGGCGGCCCCCCCCCCCCCCCCCCCCCCCCCCCCCCCCCCCCCCCCCCCCCCCCCCCCCCCCCCCCCGCCCGGGGGGGCGGGGGGCGCGGGCGGGGGGGGGGGGGGGGGGGGGGCGGGGGGGGCCCCCGCCCCGCCCCCCACCCTGGTCGTCGTCGACCACGACCTGGAGGCGTGGCTACCGCTCGTCGACCGGGTCGTGGAGCTGCTGCCGGGCGGCGGGCTGACCGAGCACGCCGCCGGCTGGACGCCGCCGCCGCTGCGGTTCCCGGCGCGCCGAGCCGACCCACCGGCCGGCGAGGCGCTCGTGCGTGCCGAGGCCGTCAGCTACACCCACCGCGGGTCCGACCGCCCGGCGCTCGCGCCGACCGACGCGGTTCTCCTCGCCGGCCGGACGCTCGCCGTGACGGGACCGAACGGCACCGGCAAGTCCACGCTGGCCCTGCTGCTCGCCGGGCTGCGCGCGCCGACCGGCGGGCAGGTCAGGGTCGGGCCGACCCTGCGCACCGGGCTGCGCCGACCCGACCGGCCGCCGGCGCGGTGGCGGGCGGCCGAGCTGGTCGAGCGGATCGGCACGGTGTTCCAGCAGCCCGAGCACCAGTTCCTGACCGGACGGGTGCGCGACGAGCTCTCCCTGGGACCGTTGCGGGCCGGGGCCGACCGGACGGCGGCCGGCCGGCGCGCCGACGAGCTGCTCGAGCGGCTGGGGCTGGCCCCGCTCGCCGAGGCCAACCCCTTCACCCTCTCCGGTGGCCAGCAGCGCCGGCTGTCGGTGGCGACCGCGCTGGCGACCCGGCCGCCGGTGCTGGTGCTGGACGAGCCGACCTTCGGCCAGGACCGCGACACCTGGGCCGAGCTGACCGCGCTGCTGGCCGAGCAGCAGGGCGAGGGCCGTGCGCTGTGCCTGGTCACCCACGACACGGCCGTCGTCCGCGCGCTGGCCGACGACGTGCTCCGCCTCGGCGACCCGGTGCCGGCACCGTGAGCGCCCCCCTCACGCTCGGCCCGGCCCGGACCGTCCCGCTGTCGGCGATCAATCCCGTCGCCCAGCTCTCGGCGATCGTCGTCCTCACCGTCGTCCTGCTCGTCAGCGGTGACTGGGTGACGCCGTCGGTGGTCCTCGCCGCGGAGCTGGCGCTGCTGCCCGCGGCGGGCCTGACCACGCCGCGGTCGGTCCTGCGCCGCACGTGGCCCCTGCTGCTGAGCGCGGCCGGTGTCGCCTGGGTCAACGTCGCGTTCGGCACACTCGACGGCGCAGCGGCGTGGCTGAGCGGGGCCACCTGGGGGCTGCGGGTGATCGCGTTGGCCCTGCCCGGCGTCCTGCTGGTCTCCTCCACCGACCCGGTGCGGCTGGCCGACGCGCTCACCCTGCACTGGCGCGTCCCCACCCGCTTCGCCTACGGGGCGCTCGCCGCCCTGCGGCTGGTGCCGCTGCTGGCCACCGAGTGGCAGACCATCCGCCTCGCCCGCCGCGCCCGGGGCGTCGACGCCGGTGCCAGCCCGGTCGCCCACGTCCGCCTGTTCGCCGGCACCGCGTTCGCACTGCTCGTCGGCGCGATCCGGCGGGGGAGCCGGCTGGCGACGGCGATGGACGCCCGCGGCTTCGACTCCGGGATCTCCCGCAGCAACGCGCGGGGCTCCACGCTGCACCGGCGCGATGCCTGGTTCGTCGCCGCCGCCGTCGCGGTGTGCGTGCTCGCCGTGGCCGCGAGCGTCCGATCCGGATACTGGTCGCCGGTGTTCGTCGGCTGATGGTGTGATCCGCACGACATCAGGTTTGACGCCCGGGGCCACGACCCATAGGTGATGGTTAGGCCAGCACGCGGCAGCAGCGGGCCTCGACGGAGGAGAGCACAGGCGTGACAGGGCAGGCGGCCGGCACGATCTGGCCCTCGGCGTACCCGCCTGCGGCCGAGCCCGTCCTCGTCTGGGACCTGCACGACGTCGCCGAGCTCCCGGGTGTGCGCGCGCAGGTCCGCCACCGGGTGACCGGCCCGGGGATCGGTGACCTGCTCGACCGGCTCGTGCTCGCCCTGGACGAGATGGCGTCGAACGCGCTGCGCCACGGTGGCGGTGAGGTGCGGGCGGCCCTCCGCACCACCGGCGCCGCCTACCTCGTCGAGGTGACCGACCAGGCGCCGCACCGCCCGCCGGCACCGGCCGTCGGCCGCGACCCGAGCCTGGGGGGACTGGGCCTCTACCTGATCGCCGAACTGGCCGCCGCGCACGGCTGGTACGTCGCCGCGGGGCGCAAGCACGTCTGGGCGATGCTGGGCCGCTGAGCGGCCGTCAGCCGTGGGGGTGCAGCCGGACCGCCACGAGCGCGACGTCGTCCTGCAGCGCCTCGGCGGGGCGCAGCCGGTCGAGGACGGCGTCGCAGAGCTCCGGCAGCGGCCGGCCACCGAGGTCGGCCAGCGCCGCGCGCAGCCGGGCGGTGCCCTCGTCGAGCGAGAGGTCGCGCCCCTCGACCAGGCCGTCGGTGTAGAGCAGCACGGTCGTCCCGCGGGGCACCGTCACCACCGTCTCCGTGCGCCGCGTCTCCGGGTCGACCCCGAGCATCAGCTCGGCCCGTTCCCCCGCCAGCTCCTCGATCCGCCCGTCCGGCCACAGGACCAGCGGCGGCGGGTGGCCGGCGTTGGACCAGCGCAGCCGGGTCATGCCGGCGGCGCGCTCCTCGGCCGTCTGCTCGACGCGCACGACCGCCGCGGTGGCCAGCGTGCCCACGTGCAGGCCGCGGATGGCGGCGTCGAGGTCGGTGAGCACCTCTGCGGGGCCGATGTCGCGGTAGGCGATGCCGCGCAGCATGCCGCGGAGCTGCCCCATCGCCGCGGCCGCCTCGGTGTCGTGCCCGACGACGTCGCCGATGACCAGCACGGTCGCGTCCGAGGGCTGCTGGAAGGCGTCGTACCAGTCGCCACCGACCTCCGCCACCGCCATCGCCGGCTGGTAGCGCGCCACGATCTCGGCGGAATCGGGCTGCGGCGGTGCGGTGAGCAGGCTGCGCTGCAGACCTTCGGCCAGCCGGCGCTGCTGCTCGTAGAGCCGGGCGTTGTCCAGCGCCAGCGCCACCCGGCCGGCGACGTCGCGCACAGTGGCGACGTCCTCCTCGTCCGGCAGCGGGCGGTCGGCGGACCGGTAGGCGCTGAGCGCCCCGAGCGTCCGGCCCCGGGCGGCCAGCGCCATCGTCACCGCCGACTGCGGCGCCAACCGCCAGAAGGCGTCGCTGACGTCGCCCGGTGGCAGGGTCTGCCCCACGGCCACCCCGACGTCGGGGACGACCAGGACCTGCCCGGAGGCGAGCGCCCGCATGATGGGGGCGTCGGGGGGCAGAGCGGCCAGCCGCAGCGCGGCGTAGCGGCGGACGGCGTCCCGGTACTCCGGGTCGCGGTGCCAGCTGGCGACGTCCCGCATCCGGCCTTCCTCGTCGGCGAGGCTCAGGATCGCCCAGTCGCCGAGCTCGGGCACGAGCAGCTCGGCGACCCGCTGCAGCGCCTCCTCCTCCCGCTGCCGGGTGTTCAGCGACGCCGACACGGCCGTGGTGGCGTGCGCGACCAGCGCGAGCCGGGCGGCGCTCCGCCGGGCCTTCTCCTCGGCCGCCCGGCGCTCGGTCACGTCGAGGAAGGACACCGACAGACCGTCGGGCGTGGGCCAGGCGCGCACCTCGAACCACGCGGCCAGCGGCGGCGGGTAGTAGGCCTCGAACAGCTGCTCCTGCCCGGTCGACACCGCCGTCCGGTAGTGCCGTTCGAAGTCGCTGTCCACGGCCGCCGGGAACCGGTCCCAGACGACCTGCCCGATCAGCTCCTCGCGCGAGGCGCCCAGCACCCGCTCGGCCTCGGTGTTGACGTAGGTGAAGCGCCACTCCCGGTCCAGCGAGAAGAACGAGGCCTTCATCGCCTCCAGCAGGCGGGCGAGGCGGACGTCCTCCTGCCGCTGCGGCGTCGTGTCGTAGGCGGCGCCGAGCAGCCGCACCGCGGTACCCCTGTCGTCGGAGACCGCCCGGCCCCGGCCCCGCACCCAGCGGGTCAGCCCTGTCGGCAGCACGACCCGGAACTCGGCCTCGTAGTCGCCGCGCCCCTCGATGGCCGTCTGCAGGGCCTCGGTCGTCCGCTCCCGGTCGTCGGGGTGCACCCGGGCGACGAAGGAGTCGATCCTCTCGTCGAACCCCGCTCGCTCGTAGCCGAAGAGGGCCAGCATCCGGTCGTCCCAGAGCAGCCGGCCCGTGACCAGGTTCCAGTCGAAGCTGCCGATGCCGGCGGCGTCGATGGCCAGCTCGAAGCGCAGCCGGTGCGCCTCGTACTCCGCCGTGAGCGCCATGAGCTGGAGCTCGGTGCTGACCGAGTCGGCGAGCTGGCGGAGCAGGGTCACGTCCCGCTCTGTCCAGGCCCGTGCCCGGGGCTCGTACGCGCACAGCGCACCGAGCGGGTCCCCACCCGTGGCCCGCAGGGGGATGCCGAGGAAGGCGCCGACCTGCCCGGACCGGACGGGGTCGCGGTCGGCCACCCGCTCGTCGCGGGCTGCGTCCGGCACGACGAGGGGGCCGTCGGCCGTCGCGGCGACGGCGCACAGCGAGGAGGCCAGCGGCAGCCGGGCCCCGATGCCGCCGGGTGGCAGGCCGGTGCCGGCCACCGCGGTCTGCACCTCGCCGACGAGGGAGACGTCGACGGACTCGCAGTCCAGCAGCCGGGTGGCCAGGTCGGTGAGCCGCTGCAGGCTGCGGTTGCCGAGGGCCTCGCCGGCCAGCCGGCGCACCGCCTCGGCGCGGTCGGCGATGCCCGTCGCCGAGCGTTCGGCAGCGCCCCGGGGGGCCGGCCCGTCAGGGAGCTCGGCGGCGGTCACGTGGGTTTCCCTCCCCAGACGGTCCGCGGGTGGCCGGCGGCACGGCTGCTCCGTTTGCGCGGCGAGAGGTGCAGAGCCTGTCACACCGGTCGGCCGGGCGCGCGGATCGCGTCTGCGAGGGGACCGGGAGGAGGGCGGGAGAGGGCGGGTGGGGGGTTCGGTAGCCGGGGCGGGCGCCCGGGCGGGGACCGGACCGGCGAGTGGTCCGGCCCGCCGTCGGCGGGCGCCCGCCGACGGCGGGAGGAAGCGGACGGGATGCCCGTCCACCGGCACGTGCCACGAGCTCCGCGACGTCGTCCGACGCCTCGTCCCGGAGCACCGCGCCGGGACGTCGGACCGCGGCCCCGGGCGGCGTCGGGACCCTGCCGGTCGGTGGACCGGTGGCCCCTCCGCCGCAGCCGGCCAGGCGCCGCCGGTCGGAGACCCGGGCGGTCGCGAGGGGGATCGCGCCGCCGGGCACCGGCAGGGGCCTGTCGTCCACCCCGCCGGACGGTTCCGGGCCCGCGTTGCCCGCCGTCCGCGATCCGTGCCTCCCTGGAGGGTCCGCGCGCTGCGTGCTGGGCAGCAGCCGGGCGGGGGGACGAGGCCGGATTCGTGGAGCGGCGAGGTCTGCGGGCGCCCGGAGGGCACCGTCGGGGGTGGGCCAGGTGCGGCCGAGGTCGGCCGAGGGGGACGCGCTCGCGGGACCGAGTCGACGATCCGCGACAACCCGGGGAAGAGGGAGGTCGGGGCCGGCGTGCTCGACGGGAGAGCGGTGGACGGCTGCCGCGGCTGGATGCCGTGGTCGCGCTGCAGGATCAGCCGGGCGCGGGAGGCGCCGGGCGGGGGTGCGCCGAGGGTGCCCGCACGGTGAACGGCGAGGGGAAGGTGCCGTTCGCGGGCCCGGTTCGTCGCGGCGGGGGCGGAGACCCGCGGACCGGGCACCCCGCCGGGTCGCCGCGGGCCCCGGCTCCACCGGATCCCTGCGGGGACCGCGGTGCCGGTACCCGGGGGGTGCGGCCCGCCGGGCCGGGGGTGCGGACCGGGAGGAACGGCGGCGTGGACCGCGCCCCGTACCGACCCGAGGACGGCCAGTCCCCCGGTGGACGCCAGCCGGCCGATGGCCGGCTCCGTACCGAGGGTTCCGTGGAACTCGGGTGGGTGGTGGGGCGAGCGGTCGCGTCAGGTGCGGCCGTACCGGTTCGCGACCCCGGCGACGAGGCCGGTCCCGCGGGAAGGAGCGCCGCGGCGGGGGAAGGCGCCACGGGCTGGACGGAGGGGGTGCTGGGCATCTCGCGCAGCACCACGGGGGGATCGAGGTCGCGCAGCACCGGGGACGCGGGGCGGCCCCAGGCGAGGTGCCGGCCCTGCTCGCCGGCGCCCCACAGCGCCATCCGGCGGGTGAACCCGCGCAGCGCCGCACGGCGCCGACCGGGCACCGGGGCGGGAGGCGCGGCGGTGCGCCACGCCAGGTTCTGACCCTGCTCGCCGGCACCCCACAGCGCCATCCGGCGGGTGAACCCGCGCACCCCGCCCAGGGGCTCGCGGACCCGCTCGGGGACCACGGTCACCCGAGGACTGAACACCGGCGGAGCGGGCACGTGCGGGGCACGGGCTGCAGGCGCCGGCTGGACCGACCGCAGCGGGACGGGCCGGGCCGCCGCGCGGTGCGTGGCCGGCCGGGGGCGCGGGCGCGGACGGACCTCGTCCGCCCGGTCCAGGACGTCGATGAGACCCACCAACGCGCTGGCCGGCTCGCGCGGGGAACGGTCGGCGCGCGCCGCTGAGTCCGCCGGCCTGACGGCCTGCCGGCTGCTGCTCATGTCGCCTCCCGAAGTCGTGTCCGCAGCAGGGGAAGGTGCCGCGGACAAGGAGAAACGTATGGATCGGCGGGCCCGGCAGCCGGTTCCTCCGACGCCTCGCCGGAACCGCGTGACCCAACCGTTGCCCAACCCCTGCGCACCGGTCGGTGACCCCTCGCCCGGCGCATGCCCTTGTCGATTCGACGGCCCTCCGCGAGCGTGGACGGGCCGATCCGGGCCGTCGGTCACTTCCGGACGGCTCCGGCACGCCCGGCGTGTCGGCACCGGCCGGAGCGCGGCCGGCCCGTGCGGACCGGCCGGACCGGGGCGGGCCCGTGCGGACCGGCTTGCGAGGATGCGGCGGTGACCGAGCGCACCCCCCTGGTGATCGACACCGACCCCGGCATCGACGACGCCCTCGCCATCCTGCTGGCCCTGGCCAGCCCGGAGGTGGACCTGCGGCTGGTCACCACGGTGCACGGCAACGTGGAACTGGCGCAGGTCACCGAGAACGCCCTGCGGGTGCTGCGCCTGGCCGGGCGTTCCGACGTGCCGGTGGCCGCGGGCGCCCGCGCCTCGCTGGTCCACCCTCAGCCGGAGCGGGCCGGCCACGTGCACGGCGACGCCGGGCTCGGCGGCGTCGAGCTGCCGCCCTCCCCTGCGGCCGTCGACCCCCGCCCCGCGGTCGTCGCCCTGGCCGAGACGCTGCTGGCCGAGAGCACGCCGGTGACGGTGGCCGCGATCGGCCCGCTCACGAACATCGCGCTGCTGCTGGCCGTGTACCCGGAGGCCGCGGAGCGCATCGGGCGGCTCGTCGTCATGGGCGGTTCCGCCTCCCGCGGGGGCAACGTCACCGCCGCCGCGGAGTTCAACATCTGGTCCGACCCGGAGGCGGCGCAGGCCGTCCTCTGCTCCTCGGTGCCCGCCGTCCTGGTCGGCCTGGACGTCACGCTGCCCACCGTGCTCACCGAGGAGGGGATCGCCCGCTTCGCCGGTGCGGGCCCGGTCGGCCGCAGCGCGGCGGCGATCCTGCAGCAGTACGTGGACCACGCCCGGGACGCGTACGGCACCGCGGGCGTCGTCGTGCACGACGCCCTGGCGCTCACCGAGGCCATCGCCCCGGGCACCCTCGGCACCGTCCGGCGCGACGTCGTCGTCGACACCACGCTGGGCGCCGGCCGTGGGCAGACCCTGGTGGACCGCCGGGCGGTCTCGAGGTCCGCGACGGCGGTCGAGGTGGCCGAGACGGTCGACAGCGCCGCCGCCGTCGAGTTCCTGGTCTCCCGGCTGGCGCGGCTGGACGGCTGACTAGCGGCGCGCCTGCGTGCCCGTGACGATGCCGGCGGCGATGTCGCGGAGCTTGCGGTTGTAGCGCTGCGATGCCTGGCGCAGCACCTCGAAGGCCCGATCGGCGTCGATCCCCTGCTGGGCCATCAGCACGCCCTTGGCCTGCTCGATGACCGCGCGCGACTCCATGGCGATCCGCATGTTGCGGGCCTGCTCGGTCATCTGCGCGTGCGCGTCGGCATTGGCGACGGCGACCGCGATGCTCTCGGCCACCCCGAGGGCGGCGGCCAGCGACCCGGGGTGGGCGAACGCCGCGGGCCGGGTCGAGTACGCGTTCAGGGCGCCGATGCTCGACCCCTGGTAAGGCAGCGGCACCGACAGCGAGCTGCGGACAGGGGTCGCGCGCACGCGGGCCACGTAGGCGGGCCACCGCTCCTCGGTGCGCACGTCGTCGATCCGCAGGACGACGCCGCCACGGCCGGCGTCCAGGCAGGGACCGCTGTCCTCGGCGTACTGCAGCTCGTCGGCCGCCAGCGCCATCTCGCCGCGGTAGCCGGCCGTGAAGGCCTTGTCGCCGCGGACCAGCGTCGTGGACACGGCGTCGGCGCCGGGGACGGCCCGGGCCGCGATCGTGGTGATCTCGGTGAGCACCTCGGTCAGCTCTCGGCCGCCCAGGGTCACCCGGGCGAGCTCGCGAAGGACGTCGTCCACCGGCACAGTCTGCCCGGCGGGACCCGCACCGGTCGCCCCCCTTCGCGCGTGGCGTCCCCATCGGTCAGGATGGTGCGATCCGGGCCGGGTCCCGGGGTACCCGCGGAGCAGACGCGAGAGGACGAGATGGCCGACGAGCTGGCCCCCGACGCGTGGCCGACCGCGCCCGTCCCCTCCGTCCCCGGTGACGTCTGGCACTGGCAGCTGGAAGCCATGCACGTGGTGTCCCGCGTGCGCACCGATCTGCGCGCGCGGATCGCCCACCCGTCGGTCTCCGCCGCCTCGACCGAGGACGCCCGGGACGGGCTGCTCCTGGTGTTCGAGGAGCTGGCGTCCAACGCGCTGCGGCACGGCGGGGGCGACGTGCGGGCCCTGGTCGTCGCCGGCCCCGCCGGCTGGCTGCTCGACCTCAGCGACGAGGCACCCGACCGCCCGCCCGTGCCGGCCGTCGACCGGGACCCGGCGCTGGGCGGGATGGGCCTGCACCTCGTCGCGCAGCTCTCCACCGCCTACGGCTGGGAGGAGCGGCCGGGCCGCAAGCACGTCTGGGCGCTGCTGCCCTCGGGGCGGGAGGCCGTCGAGGGGCTGCGCGACCGGCTGCCCGAGCAGCGCTCACCCGGCCTCCACCGGGACTGACGGAGGACCCCCTCCTCCTCACCCCTCGCACGCTCGGGGCGAGCCTCCGGAGGGGGCCGTCCCAGCACCTCACCAGGCGGGGTCGGGCCGGTGCACCGTCCCTGCAGCCGTGCCATGCCGCGGCTGTTCGTCCGGCGGTCCGGCTGGACCCGGGGAGCCCCGCCCCAGCGCATCACCGCGCGGCGCGGGTCACCGCCGCGCAGAACCGGGCGGCATCGGCGTGCACCGCGGCCATCGGTGCCAGCAGCTCCTCCTCCGCCACCGCGCGCACGGCCGCGCGCAACCGGCGGTCGGCCGCTCGCCCCCGTCGTCGCGCCCGCATCGCCACGAACGGGCGGCACACCAGGGCGAACAGCAGGCCGGCGAGCAGCCCACCGCCCAGCAGCAGCGTGGGCAGCGGCAGCCCTTCGACCCGGGGCAGCGGGACGACGCCGTCGAGCTGGAGGAACCCGAGCGCGACCAGGGCCAGCAGCCACAGCGCACCCACCAGGGCGGTGGCGAGGAGGAGCCACTGCAGCCCCGCGGCGGCCCGCTGCCAGAGCGGCACCCGGTCGGGCCCCAGATCGGCCCCGCCGACCGCCCGGTCCAGCGCGTCGGCCAGCCGGTCCTCGGAGACCTCGGCGGTGCGCCGCAGCTCCTCGCGCCACGCCGGCGCCAGCCCCTCTCCGACGGCGTCGCGCGCCTCGCGGACGGCGGTCGCCATGCGGGCCCGTTCCACCGCGCCGGCCGGGGGCAGCGACGTGCGGGCCCGCTCGTCCCCCAGGTGCAGCCGCCCCAGCGGATCGGGGCGCAGGCTGCGTGTCCAGCGCAGCAGGGGCCAGCCGGTGCGCCCGGCGCCCTCCCGCCGGGTCGACCGCTCGACGGCGGCGGTCACGGTGGGCACCCCGGCCGCGCGGGCCAGCGCGTCGGTGAGGCCGTCGGTCGGCTCCCGGGCCGGGTCGTCGGCGGCACCGGCCCGCCCCCACCACCGCAACCCACCGGCCGGGGTGGGCGGGCAGTGCGCCGCGAGCTCCGCGGCGCTGCCGCGGACGTCGGCGAGCAGCCGCTCCCCGGCCGCCCGGCGGGCACCCACCCGTCGGGCCAGCTCACCGCGCAGCTCGGCCAGCCCCGCTCCCGTGCGACCGGACACCGCCAGCAGGGGGGTCGCGGCCAGCCCTTCGCGGTCGAGCAGGCCGCGCAGGTCGGCCAGGCAGGCGCGGGCCGCGGCGTCGTCGAGCCGGTCGACCTGGTTAAGCACGACGAGCAGCACGCCCGCGTGGCCCGCCAGCGGCGCCAGGTACCGCTCGTGCACGGCGGCATCGGCGTACTTCTGCGGGTCGAGCACCCAGACGAGGACGTCGACCAGCTCCACCAGCCGGTCGACCTCCAGCCGGTGCTCCAGCCGCACGCTGTCGTGGTCGGGGAGGTCGAGCAGGACCAGCCCGTCGAGCGCCGGCTCGGGCTCGTGGCGGTGCCGCCGCGGCACCTCGAGCCAGTCGAGCAGCCGGTCGGCGCCGTCGTCGGCCGCGCCCCACACGGTGGCGTGCGCGACGCCGGTCGTGGGACGCCGCACCCCCGGGGTGCTCACCTCGCTGCCGGACAGCGCGTTGAACAGGGTGGACTTGCCGCTGCCCGTCGCCCCGGCCAGCGCGACCACGGTGGCGTCCCCGAGCGCCTCGCGCGCCCCGGCCTTGGCCAGCACCGCCCTGGCCCGCGCCACCTCCGGCACCGCCAGCTGCCCGTCGGCCACCTCGACCGCCTCACGCAGCGCGGCCAGCCGGTCGGCCAGCGCTCCTCCCGCACCCCTCATGCCCGGCGTGCCTCGACGAGGGCACCGGCAGCCAGCCGCAGGTCGTCGGCGGCCTGCGGCGCCGGCGCCGCCGCGTCCAGGAGGCCGTCGAAGCGGTCCTGCTCGTACCGCAGCAGCGCCTCGGCCCGCTCCTCCAGGTCGGCCCGCGCCCGCTCCGCCAGCGACCGCACCGCGGCGTCGCCGAACACCGCCTCCAGCACGCGCTGGCCGACCGCGGTGGTGCCGCCGGCGACCGCCACCTCCCCGCCGAGGAGCCCACCGGTCTGGGCGAAGACCGCCACCATCACCACCGCGCCGGTCCCGCTGACGCCCCAGGAGAGCAGCCGGGCCCGCGAACGCTTGTCGGCGCCCTCGTCGCGCACCAGGTCCAGCACCGTGCCCTGCCAGTCGCGCACCTGCGCCGCGGCGGCCTCCGGGAAGTCGGGCGACGCGGCGGCGAGCTCCTGCTCCCGGTCGCCCAGCAGCCCTGGTCCGGCCGGGAGCGCACGCCACGCCGTGACCGTCCGCTCCGCGGCCCGGTCCGCCTCGGCCCGCAGCAGGTGCTCGACGCTGCTCTCCAGCGCGCCCTGCAGGCTCTCGGCCGGGGCCGGGCGCCCGGTCAGCGCCGCGGTGACGCGGTCGCGCACCCGGCCGACGCGGTTCTGCAGCGTGCGCATCCACTCCCCCGTGCCGACGAACTCCTGCCAGCGGGCCAGCACCTCGCCGCGCAGCAGGCTGCCGCTGCGGACCCCCTGGTCGATCCCGTCGCGCGCCCCGTCGTACGCGGCCGTGGCCGCTCCGTGCAGCGCCCCGGCCGCGGCCAGCTGCTCCTCCACGGCCAGGGCCACGGTGGCGGTGCGCTCCTGCAGGCTGTCCAGCGCCCCGGCGAGGGTCTGCCGGACGACGGCCGCCCGCTGCTCCTGGTCGGCGGCCAGCCCGTGCAGCCAGCTCCGCAGCGGCGCCACCTGCTCCTCGGGCAGCCGGCCGTCCTGCAGCGGCCGCTCCTCGACCACGAACAGCCGGGCGGCGGCGAGGCCGGCGCCCCGCAGCATCGCCGCGAGGTCGTCGGCGACCTCGGTGGCGGCCTCCGGCGGCACCCGGTCCAGCACGACGGCCAGCGCCGTCCCCCGCTGCTCGGCGGTGCGCAGCAGGTCCCACGGCACGGCGTCGGCGTAGCGGGCCGCGGTGGTCACGAAGACCCAGAGGTCGGCGGCGGCCAGCAGCTGGCCGGCGAGGTCGCGGTTGCTCGCCACCACCGAGTCGACGTCGGGGGCGTCGAGCACGGCCAGCCCCGCCGGCACGTCGTCACGGGGGACCAGCTGCAGCGTCCCGGGGCCGCCGCTCCCGCCGGTGACCCGCGCCAGCCCCGGCAACACCCGGTCACCGGAGAAGCTCCCGGCGTCGGCGCGGGCGCAGACGAGCACCGGGGCGCGGGTGGTGGGGCGCAGCACGCCGGCGGTGGTGACCGGAGCGCCGACCAGGCTGTTGACCAGCGTGGACTTGCCGGCGCCGGTGGAGCCGCCGACGACGACGAGCAGCGGGGCGTCCAGGTCGCGCAACCGGGGCAGCAGGTAGTCGTCGATCTGGTCGGTGATGCCCCGGGCGGTCCGGACGGCCTCGTCGCGGCTCGCCGTCGCCAGGGCCAGCGGTGCGGCGGCCACCCGGTCGCGGAGCACCGTGAGGGCCTCGGTCAGACGCGGCGGCGACGGGATCACGCCTGCTGCTCTGCCCCGGGAGGCGGCCGGCTACCCGCCGGTTTCCCCCCGGGTCACTCCGCCATCCGCGCACGCTCCTCGCGCAGCGCCTGGAACACCCGCCGCCGGACCCGGTCCTGCTCCTTCTCGGCGATGTCGACGAACCGGATGCTCATCACCCAGCGCGCCCCCCGGGCCTGGATGCGGATGATCTCGCCGCGCGACACCAGCGGACCGTCCTCGAGGCGGACGGTCAGCCCCATCGTCGTCCCGGCGTCCGGCACCACGCCGAAGCCCTCGAAGTGGACGCGCATGCCGGCCTCGCTGAGGTCCAGCGTCTCGCCCGTGAGGTCCAGCCCGCCGAGAGCACCCTCCACCGGCACCGTCACGCGGCCGCGCACCGCCGCCCGCCGCTGGCTGTGCTCGGCGGGCCCGGTCGTCGTGAGCCGCCAGCGCACGACCGCGCCCGTCTGGACGTCCAGCACCTCGGCCGGCAGCATGCGGTGGCCGCTCTCGGTGCGCCAGTAGACCTCGACGACGTCGCCGGGGTTCACGACCGTGCCCTCCACGAACTCGCTCGCCGACGGCCGGACGGAGAGCACGCCGGCGTGGACCACCTCCACCCGGGCGCTGACGGCGACGTTGGTGCCGGCCAGCCGCACCTCGGCCTCGCTCTGCTCCGCCGGGTGGTCGACGCCGGGAACGCTGGTCATGGTCCTCTTTCGATCATCCGGTGCTCGGCCGGCGACCTCCCGGTCGCCCGTCCGCGCGGGAACGGTAACCGCCGACGGGGGGCGCCGGGCGGCAGGGGAGCGTGACGCGCCGGGATGGACCGGTCCCGCTCAGCGGGCCGGTTGCGGCTCGGTCGCCCCGGGCGGCGCGAGCCCGGCCCCGACGGCGTTCCGGGTGGTCTTGGCCCGGTAGAGCTGCTCGTCCGCCCGGGACATCAGCTCGAGGGGGTAGGCGTCGTCGCCGGCCGCTGAGGCCACCCCGAGGGAGAGGCTGAGCTCCGCGGCGTCGAAGCCGGCGGGCTGCAGCAGCCGGGCCTCGCGCCGGAGCTGCTCGGCCAGCGCGGTCGCGCGCGCCTGGTCCGCCCCCGGCATGAGGACGGCGAGCTCGTCACCACCGAGCCGGGCGACCAGGTCCCCACCGCGCACGCGGGCCGACAGCAGCCCGGCGACCGCGCGCAGCGCGTCGTCCCCTCCGCCGTGCCCGTACCGGTCGTTGACCTCCTTGAAGTGGTCCAGGTCGACCAGCACCACGCTGAGCACGTCTCCCCGCTGGCGGGCGCGGGCGCACAGTTCCCCCAGCTCGGCGTCCCACCGGCGGCGGTTGGCCAGGCCGGTGAGGGGGTCCTCGTGGCTGAGCCGCTCCAGCTGGGCCAGCAGCACCCCGGTCCGCTGCTGCTCACGCTCCAGCCGGACCCGGGTGTGCAGCTCCCGGCTGTCCAGCGCGTAGCGCCGCAGGTGGGCGAGCACCGCGATCAGCGAGGCGCTGGCGAGGTAGACGGTCACCGCGAGCAGGTCGCCGGGCGACAGCCCGTCCTCGACGGTGACCGAGGCGAGCCCGAGGGCGGCCCAGGAGACGGCGACCAGCGCGACGGTCCAGCGCGGGCGGGCGACCAGGACGCAGCCGCTGCCGTAGATCGCGAGGGTGAAGCCGAGCAGGTGGTACCGGGGGTCGTCCGAGCGCGTGACCATCCAGGCGACCTCGGCCTGCACGACCGCCAGGACGAGGAACGTCAGCAGCTCGGGACGCCGGCGGCCCAGCGGGAGCCGCCACAGCGCGAGCAGGGCGAGCAGCATCGGGATCTCGCAGAGCAGCCGGACCGTGAGGAAGGTGCCGGCGCTGCTGCCCTCGGTCACCAGGTCGACCAGCGACCACAGGGGCACGACGACCACGGCCACCCAGCCGACGAGCAGCCCGGCGGTGCGAGCCCGTTCCGCGCGCTCCTCGGCCAGTCCGGGGATCGCCCGTGCCAGCTGCGACGCCGACGCCACCCGGCGCCGTCCCGCCCCGCCCTCGGCACCGGCGGCGGACGCCGGCGAGGGCAGCACGTCGCCTCGGCGGAGCATGGCCACCAGGCGCTCGGTCAGGGAGAACGGCACTGTTCTGCGATCGGCACGGCGAGCCGTTTCCTGAACGGCTCGCACCCGGTTCACCCCCGCGGGTGAACCGGGCAGGGGCAGCGAGCCCGGGCGGCGGTCAGCCGCGGCGCGCGGTGAACCCGGCGACGAAGTCCCGGAGGCTGCGGGTCGGCCGCAGCCAGGCACCGTCCGGCGGGAGCGCGTCCAGGCGGACCCGGTCGAGGGGCTCGACGAACGCCCCCGGCACGTCCTCGATGTCGATGAACTCCAGCAGGTCCGAGCCGATCGCGTAACCGGCCACCTCGCTGAAGGCGACGACGACGACCTGCGTCCCCTGGCGGGCGAGGTCCTCCAGCGGCTCGGCGAAGTTCCGGCCGTCACCGGAGAAGACCACCAGCCGCCGCAGCTGGTGGCTGTGCCGGCGGACGGCGATGTGGTCGAGCATGTCCTGGTCGATGTCGTCGTCCGGCTGGGTCTTCGGCCGGGCGAACACCGAGTAGCCGAATCCGCGCAGCGCCTCCACCCAGCGCTGCAGCGATCCCGGCTGCGGGGGGATGTTGGCGAAGACGCACGCCTCGACATCGGAGGAGTCCGGCGCACCCGGATCGCCGGCGCCCTCGACGAACCAGGCCGCGATCGCGTCGAACCGCGGCCGCGAGGCCGCCGTCGGGCGGGCACCGATCACCGTCGACAGGGTCATGTCGATGTTCGGGGCGTCCCAGATCAGCAGGTCCAGGGCGGGACGCGACCGGCCGTCGTCGACGGGGCCGGCCGGCTGCTCGGCGGACGCGGGCACGGCCTCGGAGGTGTCCAGCACGGGGACAGTCTGCCCGGGCCCGGCGACGGGCGTCGCCTGGGGCGGCGCCTGGAGCGTTCCGGCGGCGGGTGGCGGACCGGCCGGCGCCGTCGCCCGGCGGCCGGGACGGCGGAGGTTCACCCGGGCGCGGGGACGGCGTGGCCGGCGATCGCCAGGGCGCACAGGTCCCCTCCGGCCTGCTGCACCTCGCGCACCCAGCCGGGCAGCCGGTCGGCGGGCATCGGGTGGCCCAGCAGCCAGCCCTGCGCCAGGTCGCAGCCGGCCTCGCGCACCATCCGCAGGTGCTCGGGGGTCTCGATCCCCTCGGCCACGGAGCTGATGCCGAGCGTGCGGGTGAGCCCGACGATGGCCGCGAGCACCGCACCGGTGTCGCCGGCCGCCACCCGCTCGGCGGCGGCGAGCAGCGAGCGGTCGATCTTGAGCGTGCCGATGGGGAGCGCGAACAGCTGGGCCAGGGAGGACCACCCGGTGCCGAAGTCGTCGATCGCCACGCGGACGCCGAAGCCGCGCAGCACCGACAGCTGGTCCTCCGCCCGCGTCGGGTCCTCGGCCACGCTCGTCTCGGTGAGCTCCAGCACCAGCTGGTCGGCCGGGAGGCCGGAGCTCTGCAGGGCCAGCCGCACGTCGCGCACCAGCGTCTCGGCGGAGAAGTGCCGGGCGCTGACGTTCACCGACATGCGCAGGGAGAGCCCCTCGGCGGCCCACTCCGCCGCCTTGCGGGTGGTCTCGCGGAGCAGCCAGCGGGTGATCGGGATGATCTGCCCGGTCTCCTCGGCCACGGACAGGAAGGTGTCCGGCGACAGCAGCCCGCGCTCGGGGTGCTGCCAGCGGACCAGCGCCTCGACGCCCTCGATCTGCCCGGTGTCCAGCCGGACGACGGGCTGGTAGTGCACCACCAGCTGGTCGATGGCGTCACCCCGCAGCCGGGTGGCCACCTCCAGCCGCCACCGGGCCGCCTCCCGCAACGCGGGGGAGAACAGGTGCACCCGGTCCCGCCCCGAGCTCTTGGCGGCGAACATCGCGGCGTCCGCATCGCTGAGCAGGTGGTGCGCGTCGCGGACCTCCTGCCGGGCCACCGCCACGCCGACGCTGGCGCTGAGCGGCACGGAGATCTCCCCGGCGAGGAAGGGCCGGCCGAACGCGGTCTGCAGCCGGAAGGCCAGGGCAGCGGCCTCCGAGGCGTCGCACCCGCGCGCCAGGACCACGAACTGGTCGGCGCCCAGGCGGGCCACGGCGTCGCCCGGGCGGAGCTGCTCGGAGAGCCGGCCGCCCACCTGGCGCAGCAGCTCGTCACCGATCTGGTGGCCCAGGGAGTCGTTGACGGTCTTGAAGGCGTCGAGGTCGATGACGAGCAGTGCGACTCCGGCCTGGTGGTCGGCGGCCAGCGCCTCGCCGGTGAGCTCGAGCAGCCGGGAGCGGTTGGGCAGCCCGGTGAGGTCGTCGTGCTGCGCCTTCCACAGCAGGTCCTGCCGGGCGCGCACCTGGTCGGTGACGTCGTTGTGGGTGATGACGACCCGGCCCTCGCGGTCGACCCGCGTCGCCTGCAGGTGGAACCAGGCGTCACCGCGCCGCGTCTGGCAGGAGTAGTCGTAGGAGAACGTGCGCCCGTCCGACCGCGCGGCGTCGGTCATCAGCGCCCGCAGCCCCTCGGCCAGCCCGGCGTGCTCCCGGGGCCCCAGCCCGCGCGTCATGACCGTCAGGTAGTCCTCGCCCTCCCGGCCCGGCCACGAGACCGCCGGGAGCAGCTCCTCGCTGCTGCGCGCCCACGCCTTGTTCGTGGACAGGATCCGCCCGTCCGGCCCGATCAGGACGGTGGGCGAGGGCAGGGCCTCCAGCACCGCGGTGAGGCCGCGGATCTGGGCGTCGCGTTGCTGGTCGGTGCGGCGGCGGACGTCGATGTCGCGGAAGAGGACGGCGGCGCCGGCCGGATCGGGGAACATCCGGACCTCGTACCAGCGCCCCGTCGGCTCGTAGAAGAAGTGGAACTCCCGTGGCCGGCCGTCCGCGAGGAGCTGGCGGTACTGCTCCTCGGCGAGCGAGCCGCGCAGGGCCGGGAAGGCGTCGCGGGCGTCCTGGCCGAGCAGTTCGTCGGCCCGGCGCCCGAGGAGCCGCTCGGCCGCCTCGTTGAGGTAGGCGAAGCATCCCCGCGTGTCCAGGCGGTAGACCGCGTCGGGCACGCCGCTCAACGGGTCGGGCCGGATCCCGAGGGACCGGTCGTCGCCTGGTTGCACGCTGCCCGCTCTCGTCCAGTGGTCGTCCGGTCCGCTTCCGCAGACGCCGGGGACACGGACCGCTCGCGAAGAACACGGGCAGCACGTGAGCCGTCCCCGAGGGTAATAGCCCGGAGCCCGCCTCAGGGAGCCGCGACCTCGGATCGCCGGACGATCTCGGCGACGGCGGTACCGGCGGGCAGGGTGCCGAGGACCGCGCCGGCCTCTCCGCCCAGGCGAGAGGCGCAGAAGGCGTCCGCGACCGGGGCCGGTGCGTGGCGCAGCAGCAGCGAGCCCTGCAGGCAGAGCGCCAGCGACCCGGCGATCCGCCGGGCACGGAAGGGCAGCCCGTCCCGGTCACCCAGCTCGGCCGACAGCCGCTTGACCGCGTCGTCGTACCGGCGGTCCGCTCCCCGGGCCAGCTCCAGCTCCGCGGTGACGGCGGCCAGCGACTCCGAGGAGCGCCCCAGCGCCCGCAGGACGTCGAGGGCGATGACGTTGCCCGAGCCCTCCCAGATGGAGTTCAGCGGCGCCTGCCGGTAGAGGCGGGGCAACCCGGACTCCTCCACGTAGCCGTTGCCGCCCAGCACCTCCATCGCCTCCGCGACCACCCCCGGGGTGCGCTTGCACACCCAGTACTTGGCGGCCGCCCCCGCCAGCCGCAGGAAGGCCGCCTCGCCGGCGTCCACCGCGGCGGCCAGCCGGATGGCCAGCGCCGTGGCGGCCTCGCTCTCGAGCGCGAGGTCGGCGAGCACGTTCTGCATCAGCGGCTGGTCGGCCAGCAGCGCGCCGAACGCGTGCCGGTGCCGGGCGTGGTGACCCGCCTGCGTCAGCGCCCCCCGGATCGTGGCCGCCGAGCCGGGCACGCAGTCCAGCCGGGTCATGTTGACCATCTCGATGATCGCCGGGACACCCCGCCCGGGCTCGCCGACCAGCCACCCGGTCGTCCCGTCGAACTCCACCTCGCTGGAGGCGTTGGCGCGGTCGCCCAGCTTGTCCTTGAGCCGCTGCAGCCGGAAGACGTTGCGGGTGCCGTCGGGGAGCACGCGGGGGACGAGGAAGCAGGAGACCCCCTCCTCGAGCTGGGCGAGGACGAGGAACAGGTCGCTCATCGGCGCGCTGGTGAACCACTTGTGCCCGGTGAGCCGGTAGCTGCCGTCGGGCTGGGCGACGGCACCGTGATCCGGTCCGGCACGGGATCGTGCTCCCCGTTCCGCCGGCGAGCTGCTCGAGCGTGCAGGCGGCGGGCCGGCGGCGCGTACGGCGTCAGACCGCCGGGCCGCCCAGCAGCAGCCGGCGGAGCAGGTGCAGCGCCATGGTGACGGAGCGTTCCCGCACGGCCGATCGGCCGCCCGGCAGCGCGAGGGAGCGCGCCTCCACCCCCTCGGGGCCGACGACGCACAGGTGGACCGTCCCGACGGGCTTGGTCTCCGTGCCACCTCCGGGGCCGGCGATGCCGGTGATGCCCACCCCGATGTCGGCGCCGAAGCGCCCGCGGGCTCCGTCGGCGAGGGCACGCGCCACCTGCGGGCTGACCGCGCCGTGCTCGGCCAGCAGCGCGCCGGGAACCCCGAGGAGCGCCTCCTTCGCCCCGTCGGCGTAGGCCGTCACCCCGCCCAGCACGGCGGCGGAGGCGCCGGGCCGCTCGGTGAGGCGGGCGACGAGCAGCCCGCCGGTGCAGGACTCCGCGGTGGCGATCGTCAAGCCCCGCTCGGTGAGCGCGGTGGCCACCAGCTCGTCGAGGGTGGGGCCGGTGGAGAACAGCGTGTCGGCGTAGCGCTCGCCCAGCCGGGCCGCGAACCGGTCGTAGGCCGGCTGCGCCGCGGCGGGGAAGCGGGTGACGATCTCCAGCTCCCCGTCCCGGAGGCACGTGGTGATCTCCAGGCCGCCCAGCTCGGTTTCGAGCTCGCGCAGCGTGGCGGCCAGCTGGGCCTCGAGCGTGCCCCACAGCCGCAGGGTCTCCTGCCGCAGCTCCGCGGCGCCCGCCAGCGCCGCCCGGGTCGGAGCCGCGGCGACGGCCGCGGGCCACATGCCCCGAAGCTCGCCCGGGGGTCCGGGCAGCACGACCACCGGCGGCCCGGTCCGGCCCGGCGCGGGCGGGACGACCAGGCCCGGCGCGGTTCCCACCGGCTCCAGCACGGTGGCCCCTTCGGGGACCAGGGCCTGCTTGCGCACCCCCGCTGCGGTGGACGCCGGGTCGGCGCGCCAGCCCCGGCGGGCCATCAGCCGCTCGACGATCCGGCCGATCCGCTGCTCCAGCGCGGCGTCCACCGCCGAGGCGCGGCCCTGGAAGCCACCCACCACCTGGGCGGTCAGGTCGTCGGCGGTGGGCCCCAGCCCGCCGGTGGTGATGAGCAGGTCGGCGCCGGTGCCGGCCAGGAAGGACAGCGCGGCCACGAGGTCCTCGGAGCGGTCGCCGACCACGACGACGTGCCCGACGTCGACGCCGAGCCGGCGCAGCTGCTCGGCCAGCCAGGGACCGTTGCGATCGGCCACCCGTCCGGTGAGCACCTCGGTCCCCGTGACGACGATCCCAGCGCGCGTGACCACGGATCGACCCTAGGCGCGCCGGACCGCTCCGGCAGGTGCGGCCCGTTCCCCGGGTGGCGCGCGGACGGGCCGGCCGGGCGGCGCTAGCGTGCGGGACGACCGCACCGACCGGTGGTCCCGCCGGAGCCGACCTGGAGGCACCCGTGAGCACGCCGTCCGAACCGCAGTCCCCCACCGCGGGCACCGGTCCCGCCCAGTCGTCGACCCAGGAGATCCCGGTGGTCACGCCGGCGTCCGGCACGCCGACGACGGTGCAGCAGCTCCCGCCCCCCTCGGCTCCCGTCCACCCGCCCGCGGCGCCGAGCGGACCGCCCACCACGCCGACCGCCGCGCCGGCCGGGGAGGCCCAGCCCACCGGCCCGGTCGACTTCGTCCCCGGTCTGCCCGGCGTCGGCGCCCCGCCTCCCCCGGCGGCCGGCGCCGCCACCGAGCTCCCCCGTGCCCCCCGTGACCGGACGGCGCTCGTCGGCGCCGGGCTGGTGGCGCTGTCCCTGGTGCTGCTCCAGCTCGCCCTGTTCCTACGCTTCGGCACGGAGCCGGCCTGGTCCGCCATCCCGCTGTGGTCGGCCTTCGCCACGGTCTGCGTCGTGCTGGGGCTGGCCGCGTTCGCCGGTCTGCTGCCCGTCGGCCGGCGGCTGGACCACCGGACCGGGTGGCGGGTGG
Source organism: Blastococcus sp. SYSU DS0552 (assembly GCF_054050815.1). NCBI lineage: Bacteria > Bacillati > Actinomycetota > Actinomycetes > Geodermatophilales > Geodermatophilaceae > Blastococcus > Blastococcus sp. SYSU DS0552. Next base: position 136,669 of record NZ_JBJHAB010000003.1, on the reverse strand, counting down.
CCGCCGGCGGCCTCGGCGGCCTGGCGGTCTTCTGGGTGCTGGTGGTGCTGCCCGACGCGGGCACCGACCGGGGTTTCCTGCACACGGCCGCGCTCGGCGCTCTCGGCGGGGCGCTGTGGCTGGCCGCGGGCCAGGAGCACCGGCCGACCGAGGACGCGGCGCCGGCCCGCGGCTGATCCGCTAGCCGCGGCCCCGGCCGTTGCCGCCCGCATTGCCGTTGCCGCCCGCGTTGCCGTTCCCGCCCGCGTTGCCGTTGCCGTTCGCGTTGCCGTTGCCGTTCGCGTTGCCGTTCCCGCCCGCATTGCCGTTCCCGCCCGCGCTGCCGTTCCCGCCGGCCTCGGCGGGCGCGCCGTCGGCCCCGGCCCCGACCGGCACCGGGGCGGGGACCACGGGGCCCGGGTCGGCCGGTGCCGGGGCGGGCTGTGGCTCGGGGCCCGGCTCGGGTTCCGGTGGCGCGACCGCGTAGGTGACCGTGACGACGGTGCCCGGGGCGACCGCACCCACCGGCGCGAGGGCCAGCACGTGGTCAGGGGGGACGGCGGCGCTCTCCCGGCCGACGAGGTGGACGCCCAGGCCCGCGGCGGCCAGTTCCCCCTCCACCTCGGCGACCGGCCGGCCGACGAAGTCGGCGGCGGCGAGCAGGACCGGCTCCGCGGCGTCGCTGGTACCCGTACCGGGATCCGCCGGGGCGTCACCCCACACCTGCAGGGCGGCGATGGCCAGGCCGGCGCCGAGCACCAGCGCGGTCAGAGGCGTGAGGAGGCGCCGCAGCGGCCGCGGTGCGACCGCCCGCGCGGCCAGGGGCCGCGTGCCGGACGGCGGAGCGACCGGCGGAGCGACCGGCGGCAGCGGCCGGCCGGCCCGCACGTCGTCGACGGCGTCCCGGAACGCGGCCCCGTCGGGGAACCGCTCGGCCGGGTCCTTCAGCAGCGCACGGTCGATGAGCGTGCGCACCGCGTCGGGCACGTCGGCGGGCAACGGGGGCGGCGGCTCCCGGAGCTGGCGTAGCGCGATCTGCACCGGGTTGTCGCCGTCGAAGGCGCGGTGCCCGGCCAGGCACTCGTACCCGATCATGCCCAGCGCGTAGACGTCGCTGGGCGGGCCGGCCTGGCTGCCACCGGCCTGCTCCGGGGAGAGGTAGTGGGCGGTGCCGACCACCTGCCCGGTCTGGGTGAGCGGTGCGCTGGCCGCGGACCAGGCGATGCCGAAGTCGGTGATCCGCACGATCCCGTCGGCACCGACCAGCACGTTGCCCGGTTTGACGTCCCGGTGCACCAGGCCTGCCGCGTGCGCCGCGGCCAGGCCGGCCGCCGCCTGGCGCAGCACGTCGAGCGTGCGGTCGACCGCGAGCCGTCCCTCCCGCGCGAGCACCGCGGCCAGCGACTCGCCCTCGACCAGTTCCATGACGAGGAAGGCCAGCGCCTCGCCGTCGGTGTCGGTGGACTCCCCGTAGTCGAACAGGGCCGCGACGTTGCGGTGGGTCAGCAGGGCGCTGTGCCGGGCCTCCGCGCGGAACCGGGCCAGGAACGTGGGGTCGCCGGTGTACTCGCTGCGCAGCACCTTCACCGCCACGGGCCGGTCGAGGACGACGTCCCGCCCGCGCCAGACCTGACCCATGCCGCCGGTCGCGAGCAGCGAGAGCAGCTCGTAGCGGCCACCGAGGAGGCGCGGGGACAGCGGCCGCTGCTGCGGGGTCACGGTTCCGGGGACGGGCTCGTCGAGGTGGGGGTGGGGGACCCGCTCGTCTGGCTGGGCGACGACGTCGTGGGCGTCGTCGTCGTCGGCGTCGGCGTCTGCGTCGTCGTCGGCGTGGTGCTCGTCTCCTCCGGCTGTCCGGTGGTCGTGGTGGGCGACGCCGGGAGCGGAGGCGTCGTCGTCACCGTCGGCGCCGAGGTGCTGGCCGGAGGTGTCGTCGGCTCCGTGCGCGACGTGCTCGGCGGGACGACGCGGTCGACGGCGGCGCCGGTCACCACCGGCTCGCGCGGCCGCTCGCCCTGCTCCGGGGCGGTGGCGTACCGCACGACCACCTGGTCGCCGGCACGGAGCGGGCGGCCGGCGGGCTCCACGCCGGTCACCCGGCCCGCGCGGACGTCGTCGCGCGTCTCGGCTCGGACGGTGACCGTCAGCCCGAGGTCGGCCAGCCGCTCGGCGACCTCGCCCACCGGCCGGCCCAGGTAGTCCTCCAGGGCCAGCACGATGCTGCCGGCGATGCGCTCCTCGGCCGCCGCGGCCGTGCTCGGCGAGCTGCCCTGGGTCAGCGTCTGCAGCAGGGTGGCGGTGATCCCCGCGCCGGCCAGCAGCCCGATGAGCGGCAGCAGCACGACCGCCAGCCGGCCGCGCCGCCGCGCCACCGCCGGGCGGGTGGCCCGCGGGCCGGTGGTCGACCCCCCGGCGCGGCGAGCCGGCGCCGCCCGGCGACGTCGCGGCACCACGCCGACCTCGACCGTGCCCGGGTCCGGTTGCCGACCGGCGCGGACCTCGGCGACGGCCGCGGCGAAGCTGGCGCCGTCGGGGAAGCGCGCCTCGGGATCCTTGACCAGCGCCCGGCCGATCAGCGTCCGGACGCCGGGGGGCAGCGCCCCGGACAGGGGCTCCGGCTCCTGCTGCACCTGCTTGAGGGCGATCGTGACGGCGTTGTCGCCGTCGAAGGCCGGGTGCCCGGTCAGGCACTCGTAACCGATCAGGCCGAGGGCGTAGACGTCGCTGGCCGGGGTCGCGTGCCGGCCCTCGGCCTGCTCGGGGGAGAGGTACTGCGGCGTGCCGATGACCTGCCCGGTGCGGGTCAGCGCGACGCTGCGCGCGGACCAGGCGATGCCGAAGTCGGTGATCTTCACCGTCCCGTCCGGGCGGACGAGGATGTTGCCGGGCTTGACGTCACGGTGCACGAGGCCACGACGGTGCGCCTCCGCCAGCGCCGCCGCGGTCTGCCCGAGCAGTGCCAGCGTCGTCTCGGCGTCCAGCGCGCCCTCCCGGCGCAGCAACGCCGAGAGCGGCTCCCCCTCCACCAGCTCCATCACCAGGTAGGCGAGGGTCTCCCCCGATCCGTCCCGGGCGGTCTCCTCGCCGTAGTCGAAGACGGCGGCGATGTTGGGGTGGTTCAGCGCGGCGGCGTGCTGGGCCTCCGCGCGGAACCGGGCGACGAAGGTGGGGTCGCCGGTGTACTCGCTGCGCAGGACCTTCACGGCGACCGGGCGGTGCAGGGCGACGTCGAGCCCCCGCCAGACCTGGCCCATCCCACCGGTGGCGATCAGCTGCTGCAGTTCGTAGCGGTCACCCAGGCACCGGCGTCCTGGTTCCACCACGGGGGTCACTCCTCGTCCGTCCGGCCCGTGCGCACGGGCCGTGGCGTCGCCGCACGGGGCCGGCGCGCCGCCCGCGCCCGCCTGTCCGCTCCACGACCCGCCTGGCGCGTCGCGGAACGCGCATCATCGTCCACCACCCGACCCGCGGCGCCGCATCCGCCCCTCCCGCACCACCCGTCTCGTCGGCGCGCCGGTTGCATGGCGTGCACGAGGCACCACGCATCCCCCGGCGCCGGGTCCGGGCCGGGGGACTGCCTCCCGCTGCCCGCGGCCTGGCAAGGTGACCGGCGACAGGGCCGCGCCGCGGCCGACCGCGAACCGGAAGGCGGGCGACGATGTCCGACACCGTGACCCGGGAGGACGCCGACGGCGTCGCCACCCTCACCCTGCTCCGCCCGGGGCTGACCCACGCCTCCCGCCGCGACCTCCTGGCCGCTGTGCAGGACGTCGCGGCGGACGACTCGGTGCGCGCCGTGCTGCTCACCGGCACGGGACGGGCGTTCTGCGTCGGGCAGGACCTCGGGGAGCACCTCGCGGAGATGCAGGGGGGCGCCGAGGCGCCGCTGTCGGTGGTGGAGCGGGAGTACAACCCGCTGGTGCTGGCGCTGGCCGGCCTGCGCGTGCCCGTCGTCGTCGGGATCAACGGCGCCTGCGCCGGGGCGGGCCTGGGCCTGGCCCTCGCCGGCGACCTCCGGGTGGCCGCTGCCGGCGCCAAGTTCACCACCGCGTTCACGGGGATCGGGCTGTCCAGCGACTCGGCGCTGGCGGCGCGGCTGGTGCACAGCGTGGGCGGCTCGCGCGCCGCGGAGCTGCTGCTGCTGCCGGAGCCGTTCCTGGCCGAGAGCGCCGCGGAGTGGGGGCTGGTGCACCGCGTCGTCGCACCGGAGCAGGTGCTGCCGGAGGCCCAGCAGCTGGCGGCCCGGCTGGCCGCCGGCCCGACCGCGGCCTACCGCGCGGTGAAGACGGTGCTGGCCACCGCCGCCACCGACTCGCTGGAGGAGACGCTGGCCCTGGAGGGCCGGCTGCAGAACGAGGTGGGGCAGTCCGCCGACCACCGCGAGGCCGTCGAGGCGTTCCTGGCCAAGCGGGCGCCGCGGTTCACCGGCCGCTGAGGCGGCCGGCCCGCGGGAGGAGTGCACCTGCCGCCGGGCGGGCGGGCCGGGCCGGCGGCAGGGCGTCAGGGGGCCGCCGTTCCCGGCGACGGGGTCACCGGGCGAGCGTGGCGCAGGCGGGGCAGACGTCGGAGGCCCGCAGCGGCCACTGCTGCTCGGGGGTGACCCGGGCCAGCGAGCCGCAGACGGTGAGCTCGCAGGCGCTGTCGACCTCGGCCGGCGGCCGGTGCAGCTCCACGGCGTGCCACAGCGCGGCGGTGGGACCGTGCGCGCGGCTGCGGGCGGCGGCGAACGCGGTGGTCGTCAGCATCATGCTGAGGAGGTCGGCAGGTGCGCGGGCGCGGGCGACGGGTGCGGCGCGGTTCCTCACCCCGAAGGGTGAGCCGCAGGAGCCGGGTGCAGGATCAGGTCATGGAGCTCACCAAGCACGGGCATGCCTGCGTGGTCCTCTCCGACGGCGACCGGCGGCTGGTCATCGACCCGGGTGCCTTCACCGACCCGGTCGCCCTCGACGGTGCGACGGCGGTGCTGGTCACCCACGAGCACCCCGACCACTTCGTCGCCGACAGGCTGCGGGCGGCCTTGGACGCCACCCCGTCGCTCGAGGTGTGGACCAACCGGGCGGTGGCGGCCGCGCTCGAGGGCGCCGGCGACCGCGTGCACGTGGTCGGGGCCGGCGACGCGGTCACGGTCGCCGGGTTCGAGGTGCAGGTGCACGGCGAGCTGCACGCCGAGATCCACCCGGACCTGCCCCGGGTGGCCAATGTCGGATTCCTCGTCGACGGGCAGGTCTTCCACCCCGGCGACGCCTTCACCGTGCCGGGCACGGCCGTCCCCACGCTGCTCCTGCCGCTGCACGCGCCCTGGTCGCGCACGGCCGAGGTGATCGACTACCTGCGGGAGGTGCGGGCCGACCAGGCCTACGCCGTGCACGACGGGCTGCTCAACGACACCGGGATCGGTGTGGTGAGCGGGCTGCTCGGGGAGCGGGGTCCGGGGACCCCCACGCCGGTGGCCCGGCTGACCCCCGGGGAGACGGTCGAGGTCTGAACCCGACCGCCTCCGCCGGAGACGGCGGTCAGGTCAGCGGACGGCGCGGTCGTTGCGCCCGGTGAGCGTGGACGCCGCCACCACCAGCACCGCCGCCAGGACGATGGAGATGATCCACCGCAGCCAGTCGATGCCGGCGGTGTCCTCGACGCCCAGCAGACCGCTCACCCAGTAGCCGAGGAGCACACCGCCGACGCCGCACAGCAGCGTGAGCCAGATGGGCGTGTTGTCCCGGGTGCTGGGGGCGACGAACTTCCCCAGCAGGCCGATGATGAGCCCGGCGATGATCAGACCGATGATTTCCACAGCAAGCTCCTCAGTTCGCTCGACCGGCGAGCACGGTTCTCCCGGCACGGTGCCGAGCGTGCCGCCGGTGCACGACAAGGCCCTGTACCCCGGTTGATCACGACGATGCGTGATTCCCCCGAACGAGCGGCACGGCTTCCCCGGTCAGGAGCCCGCGGCCGCCTGAGCCACGTGCGCGGGCACTTTGGCCAGCTCGGCGTCGACCGTCCGCTGCACCAGCCGGCGCACGGCGGTGCGGGTCAGCCGGCGGACCAGCCGGCTGCCCCCGGTGGGCTCGTGACCGATCGTGATCGAGACACGCGTGCCGCCGGCGGCGGTGTCGGAGAGCTCGATCTCCGTCGTCCACGTCTCCGGGGTGAGCTCCAGGCGCGTGGTCACCCGGCGGAGCGGCTCCCACACGACGATCTCCCCGCGTGGCGCGCCCGATCGCGGAGCGTCGCCGTCGAGCTGCCCGGGCGAGCAGACGAACGTCGTGCCGACCCCGGGGGACCCGGTGCCGGCGAGCACGTAGGAGACGTCGCAGACGGCGCAGTAGGGCTCCAGCACCGCCAGCGCGCGCCAGACCTCCGCGCGGGGCTGCGGCACCTCCCGGGTGCCCGTCGCGGTCGTCGGCACGTCAGCGGCCGCCCACGGAGACCTCGAACTCGACCTGGCTGACGTCGGGTCGCAGTCGGGAGAAGCTGTGCACCTGCGGGCGCCCCTCGCCGTCCCGCACGGTGGTCCGGACGACCAGCAGCGGGGAGCCGGCGACCACGCCGAGCGCCTCGGCCTCGTCGGGGGCGGCGGTGCCGACGTCCACGACGATGCGGGCGTGGGCGAGGTCGGCCGCGTACTCCCGGCGCAGGTAGTCGTAGAGGGAGCCCTCGCTGAAGTCGGCGTCCACCGCGCCGGGGTACGCGGCGGCCGGCAGGAAGCTGTGCGCGACGTGGTTGGGCGTGCCGTCGACGCTGCGCAGCCGCACCAGCTCCACCACCTCCGACCCCGGCTCCAGCTTCAGCTCGGTCGCCACGGGGACGGGCACCGGCACGACCCGCTGGACGAGCACGGTCGTGCCGACCTGCGCCCCCTGCTCGGTCATGACCGAGTTGAAGCCCGCGATGCGGTGCACGAAGCTCTCGCGGTACTCGTGCCGGATGGCCGGGCGGGTCACGTAGGTGCCCCGGCCCTGCTCACGCACGAGGTGGCCGTCGGCCACGAGCCCGTCGACCGCGCGCCGCAGCGTGATGCGGCTGACGCCGTACTCGGCGCAGAGGACCGGCTCGGGGGGCAGCAGCGTGAGCTCGGGCAGCGCGGCGACCCGGCGGCGCAGGTGCTCGCGGACCGACAGGTACTTGGGACCTGCTACGGGGCTGACCACGGGACAAAGGTACTGCCCGAGGAGACGTCTGGTCGTCATGTCGTATGAGACGTCACATCGATCGTGTCGTGGCGTGCGTCACGTGGCCGGCCGGATGACGCCCGGTACGGCGGGGCTGGCAGCCAACCGGGTGACCGGTCGATGATCACCGCGTGACGGACTCACCCGACTGGCGCAGGCGCAGGTGGGGGGCCACCCACCTGCGCATCTACGAGGTGGCGCTCCGGCTGTTCGAGGACGAGGGCTACGACCAGGTGCCGATCGCCCGCATCGCGTCCGCCGCCGGCGTGTCGGTGCCCACCTTCTACGCGCACTACCCGAGCAAGGAGCACCTGATCATGGCCCTCCTCGCGCCGCACCAGGTGGCCGAGCTCATCGCCGCCCAGCCGGCCGACCAGCCGCTGGGGCTGCGGATCCGGCAGGCGGCGGTGAACTCGCTGACCAGCTTCGACGACGGGGAGCGGGCCCAGCTGCTCGCGCGCTGGCGGATCATCGCCGGCAGCCCCGCGCTGCGGTACCGGGCCGGGGAGTTCGACCGGATGACGGCCACGATGGTCGCCGAGGCCAGCGCCGGCGATCAGCCCGTCCGGTCGTCGGACCTGGTGATCGCCAGTGCCCACCTCGCCGCGTTCACCACCGGGATGCTCGTGTGGGCCGACAGCGACGGGGAGCGGGAACTCGGGGGGTGCCTGACCGAGGCCTTCGACGCCCTCTCCGGGGCCTGACCCCGTTCGGCATGGGTCGAGCCGCTGCACCCGACGTTCCGCCGCGTCACGGCGCGGCTGGACACCCGACGGCGCGGCTCGACATGCCCGCCGCACCCACCGAACCGGGGGCTCGGCGCCGGCTCAGCGGCCCGGTGCCCGCAGCTCCACGACCGTGACCTCCGGCCGGGCGCCGATGCGCATCGGCGGGCCCCAGTAGCCCGCCCCCGAGGAGACGTACAGCTGGGTGTCGCCGTGCCGGGACCAGCCCTCCACGGAGGGCTGGTCGAGCCGCACGGCGTAGTCGAACGGCCAGAGCTGCCCGCCGTGGGTGTGCCCGGACAGCTGCAGGTCGACGCCGGCCGCGGCCGCCTGCTCCACCATCACCGGCTGGTGCGCGAGCAGGACCACCGGGGTGGCGTCGTCGCGCCCGTCCAGCGCGGCGTCCAGGTCCGCGCCGTGGCCGGGCACACCTGACGCCGCCGCGATGCGGTCGTCGATCCCGGCCAGGTCGAAGGAGGCGCCGCCCCGGCGGATCGCCACCCGCTCGTTGCGCAGCACGTCCACGCCCAGGGTCGGCAGGTGCCGCATCCAGGCCCGGATGTCGACGAAGTACTCGTGGTTCCCGGTGACGAAGTAGACGCCCTGCTCGCTGACCAGGTCCGCCAGCGGGGCCACGTCCTCCCGCAGCTCGTCGACGTCGCCGTCGACCAGGTCGCCGACGATGGCCACCACGTCGGGCCGCTGCTCGTTGACCAGCTCCACGACCCGTTCGAACCGCCGTCCGCCGTAGGTGGCCGACAGGTGGCCGTCGGAGAAGGTGACGATCCGCAGCCCGTCGAGCGCCGGGTCCAGCCCCCGCAGGGTGACCGGGACCCGCCGCACCACCGGCGCGGAGTTGGCGAACCAGGCGCCCGTGCCGGCGGTGCCCAGCGCGACCGCTCCGGCGGTCACCGCGAGGCCGCGGGCCAGGAAGAGCCGCCGCCCCATGCCGTCGGCAGGGGCGTCGGCCGGAGCATCGGCGGGGGCGTCGGCCGGAGCATCGGCGGGGGCGTCGGCGAGGAGGTCGCCGTCCGCCCGGACGGCACCGCGGCCAGGTGGCGTCCCCCGGTCGGACGGAGCCGCTGCGTCGTCCCTCTGCGGAGCGCTCCGCGCCCCACTCGGGACGACCTGGCGCACAACTCCCCCGCTACGCCTGCTGATCAGCGCGTTCCCGACCAGCCGCACCGGTTCGAGGACGAGCAGCGCGAGCACGGCGTAGAGGGCGATGCCGAGCCAGCTGTAGCCGATCCAGCTCAGCGGGGTGCCGGCGTCCAGCGGCAGCACGCCGCGCGACAGCAGCGCCGCCACCGGCAACACCGCCAGGAGGACGGTGAGCAGGGTGAGCCGGCGGCGCAGGCGGCCGGGCTCGGTGGTGCTCCGGACCAGCCGGAGCCACAGGTAGGCGTGCAGCAACCCCACGGCCAGCAGGACGACCGTCCCGAAGCCCAGCAGACCGATGAGGGACAGGGCGGACCTCCGGCGGGATCGGGGAGCACGGCGGGACCGGGTCGATGCACGCCGGTGCAGAGGATGGACGACGGAGGGCGCCGGGGTGTTCCCGGAGCGGGATCAGCCGGTGCCGTCGAGCCGGGAGGAGAGCGCGGAGGCCAGCTTCGACGCCCGCGGGGAGGGGCGGGCGCCGGCGGCGACGAGCACGTCGCCCACCGCGGCCAGGATCGGCTCGGAGCCGTCGACGAGCTCGACCTCCAGCTCGCGCCAGCTGCGCACCTCGGGGACGTCGCCGGGAGCGGTCGCGGCCACCGTCGCGGTCACCGTGTCGTCGGCGAGCTCGGCCAGCACCCGGCCGGCCGCGTCCCGCAGCGCGGTGACCACCCGCCGGGTGCGCATCGTCACGACCGGCCCGGGCACCTCCCCGGCCAGGAGCCCGGTGATCACCTCCAGGAGCTCGGCCGGTGCCACGTCGGTGCCGTGCGCCAGCGGCGCGTGCAGCTCCCGGCGGGCCCCGTCCGCCGGGAGCTTGAGGTGCCAGCCCTCGTCCGGCCCCCCGGTGCGGCGGCGCAGCGTCACCCGGGCGCGCACGAGCCGGAGGTCCGGGGTGTCGTGGTAGACCGCCGCCAGCTGGTGGAGCACCGGGGCGTCCACCACCGCGACGCCGGGGACCGCGTCCAGGGACGGCGGCACGAACGCCTCGTCCACGTCGAACTTCCGCTCGATCTCGAGCTGCTCGGCGACCACGGCCCGACCGTAGGGCACCGACCGGGGGCGGCCCACCGGCGCCCTGGCTAGCGTGACCGCCATGGCCCGGACCGACCCCGATCCCCGGTGGGCCGTCGCGGCCGCCACGCCGTGGGCGGTGTGGGCGGTGCTGCGCCGCACCGGCGCCGAGCGGGGCTTCCCGCTGGTGCCCGCGCTGGCGTTCACCCCCTACGCGGCCGCCGCCGCCGTCGTCCCCCTGGTCGCGGCCGTGCGGGCCCGGTCACGGGCGGGCACCCTGCTCGCCGCGGCGGCGGGCGCCACGCTCGGTGCCGCCGTGCGCTCGCACCGGGGCAGGCCGCCCGCCGGCGCCCCGCCGACGGGGCGGCGGGTGCGCATCGCCACGGTGAGCCTGCGCCGGGGGCTGGTCCCCGCCGAGCCGGTCGTCGAGCTCGTCCGCCGGCACGGGGTCGACGTCCTGGCGGTGCAGGAGCTCACCCCGGAGGCAGAGGGGCGGCTGACCGCCGCCGGGCTGGCGGACCTGCTGCCGCACGCCCACGTCGTCCCCGCCCGGCCGGGCAGCGTCGCCTCGGCGTCCGGTGGCATCTGGAGCCGGTTGCCGATCGACGGCCGCGGAGCCGTGCCGGGCGGCTTCGAGCAGCCGACGGTGCGGCTGCCGCTCCGCGCCGGGCCCGCGCTCGAGGTCACCGCGGTGCACGCCTTCCCCCCGGCGACGTCACCGGCCGCCGTCCGCGCCTGGACCGCCGACCTCGCCGCCCTGCCGGCGCCCGATCCGGCGGTGCTGCGGGTGCTGGCCGGTGACTTCAACGCCACGCTCGACCACGCGGCGCTGCGCGCGGTCCTGCGCCTGGGCTACCTGCACGCCGCCCGCGCCGTCGGCGTGGGGCACGCCTGGACCTGGCGGCCGCTGCGGCTCCCGGCCCCCCGGCTGGGCCTCGACCACGTGCTGGTCGATCCGCGGCTCGCCGTCGCCGGCTGCGGCTTCGTCCCGGTGCGGGGCAGCGATCACCGGTCCGTGGTGGTCGACCTGGTGGTGCCGGGCGGCTGAGGCGCGGCAGCCGATGTTCACCGACCCCGCCCGGTGGGCAGCCTTGTACGGCGGGACGCGCGACCGGGCGCGCCGCATGGAGGGAGCCGACCCATGTTGAGCGAGCACCAGGTCGCGGAAGCGATCGGCAGCACCGCCTACGGCGACGGTGGCGACAAACTGGGCACCGTCGAACACTTCTTCGTCGACGACCGGACCGGTGAGCCGACCTGGGTGGCGGTGACCACCGGCCTGTTCGGCACCCGGCACTCGATCGTGCCCGCCCGCGAGGCCTCCTGGGAAGACGGCCGGCTGCGGCTGCCGGTCACCGCGGAGGCGGTGACGAGCGCCCCGGCCGTCGGCGGGAACCACCTCGACCCGGGCGAGGAGGCCGAGCTGCGGCGCCACTACGGCATCGACGAGGCGCGGGGCGCAGGAAGCGGCGGTGGGCGCCACCGGGAACCCGACGACGCCGCGACCCCGACCGACGGCGCCATGACGCGGAGCGAGGAACGGCTGCGGGTCGACACCGAGCGGGTCGCTGCCCGGCGGGTCCGCCTGGTCAAGTACGTCGTCACCGAGGAGGTGCAGGTGACGGTGCCCATCCGGCGCGAGGAGATCCGCCTGGAGGAGATCCCGCTGGACGGCACCGCGGCGGCCGGGGACGCCGCCCACTCCGGTGAGTCGCACTCCGGTGAGTCGCACTCCGGTGAGTCGCTGGTGCCCGAGGACACCGCCGCGACGGGCCTGCCGGACGAGATCGTGCTGCACGCCGAGCGTCCTGTGTTCGGTGTCGAGGTGGTGCCCGTGGAGCGGGTGCGGCTGCGCACGGAGGTGGTGGAGGGCCGGGAGACGGTCACCGAGCAGGTGCTGCGCGAGCAGATCACCGTCGACCAGGACGGCACGCCCCGGAGCTGACGGCCGCCGGCCTCTCAGCCGCGCCGGTCGGGGAGGAAGCGCAGCCGGTCGCGGGTGGCCGCCACCTCGGCGGCGTCGACGTCGGCGAGCACGAGGGTCTCGGTCCCGGCGGCGGTGGCCAGCAGCTCGCCCATGGGGTTCACGATCCGGCTGTCGCCCGTGTGCTCGGTGCCGTCCCCGGCGGTGCCCACCCGGTTGCACCCCACGACGTAGGCCTGGTTCTCGATCGCCCGGGCCTGCAGCAGCGTCTGCCAGTGCAGGCGCCGGGCGGCCGGCCAGTTGGCCACCACCACGTAGAGGTCGGTCTCCAGGGCGGCGCGCCAGAAGACGTCGGCGAAGCGCAGGTCGTAGCAGATGAACGGGGTGATCCTGAGCCCCCCGATGGTCACCGTGAGCGGCCCGTCGCCGGCGCGGAACCGCTCGTGCTCGCCGCCGTGGGTGAACGGGTGCAGCTTGCGGTAGCGGTGCGTCCCGCCGTCCGGCCCGGCCAGGACGAAGGAGTTGTAGGGCAGCTGCTCCCCCGGGGCGATCTCCGGGCAGCTGCCGCCCACCCACACGCCGTGCTCGGCGGCCTGCGCGGCGAGGAACGCCGCCGACGGCCCGTCCTCGGGCTCCCCGATGCCCGGCGTCATCGAGAACCCGGTGGAGAAGGTCTCGGTGAGCAGCACCAGCTCGGCGCCGGCGGCGGCCGCCCGGGCCACCTGCGGGGCGAGCCGGGCGAAGTTCGCCTCCCGGTCCTCCCAGGCGATGTCGTGCTGCACCGCTGCGACCCTCATGCCAGCCTCCTCAACCGCTCGACCGCCTCGCCGAGCACGTCATCCCTCTTGCAGAACGCGAACCGCACCAGGTGCCGCCCGAGGGCGGCGTGCTCGGGCGTGTAGAAGACCACGGTCGGGACGGCGACCACGCCCGCCCGCTCCGGCAGCGCCCGGCAGAAGGCGAGCCCGTCGCCGTCGGGCTGCACCCCGCGGACGTCGACGGTGGCGAAGTAGGTCGCCTGCGGGCTGATCACCGGCAGCCCGGCCTCGCGCAGCCCCGCCACCAGGACGTCGCGGCGGTACTGCAGGTCGCGGGCGATACCGGTGAAGTACGCCTCCGGCAGCCGCAGCCCCGCGGCGACCGCGGGCTGGAACGGCCCGCCGTTGACGTAGGTGAGGAACTGCTTGGCGGTGCGGACGGCGGCCACCAGCGAAGCCGGGCCGCAGACCCACCCGACCTTCCAGCCGGTCACGTTGAACGTCTTGCCGCCGCTGGAGACGACGAGCGTCCGCTCGCGCATGCCGGGCAGCGTGGCGAGGGAGACGTGCTCCGCGCCGTCGAACACCAGGTGCTCGTAGACCTCGTCGGTGACGACCGTGAGGTCGTGCGTGGTGGCGAGCTCGGCCAGCACGGCCAGCTCGTCGCGGGTGAGCACCGTGCCGGTCGGGTTGTGCGGGGAGTTGACCAGCAGCAGCCGGGTGCGCGGCGTGATCGCGGCGCGCAGCTCCGCCTCGTCGAACCCCCAGGGGCCCGAGCCGTCCGCGGGCGGGTGCAGCGGGACGGGGCGCACCACGCCGCCGGCCATGGCGACCGAGGCGCTGTAGCTGTCGTAGATGGGCTCGAAGAGGACCACCTCGTCGCCGGGCTCCAGCAGGGCGAGCATCGCCGCCGCCAGCGCCTCGGTCGCGCCGGCGGTGACCAGCACCTCGGTGTCGGGATCGTAGGTGCCACCCGAGAACCGCTGCCGGTGCTCGGCGACGGCGGAGCGCAGCTCGGGGATGCCCGGGCCGGGCGGGTACTGGTCGGCGCCGGTGCCGATGGCGGCGCGGGCGGCGTCGAGCACCTCCGGCGGTCCGGGGTAGTCGGGGAAGCCCTGGCCCAGGTTGATCGATCCGGTGGCGACGGCGAGCGCGCTCATCTCGGCGAAGATCGTCGTCCCGAAACCGCGCAGCCGGGACGCCAGCGGTGCGGTCATGCGGCTCCTTTCCCGGGTCGGTTCCACGCGGCCCCCTGCAGGGTCCCGCGGCGAGCCTGCGAGTCGCGGGGGCAGGGGGTCCTTCTTCAGGCGATGCGGACGTCCTCGTGGCCTTCGATCGCCACCACGTCGCCGGAGCGCAGCTGCCGGCCGCGCCGGTCCTCCGGCTCACCGTTCACCGTCACCGCGCCGGAGAGCAGCACGTCCTTGACCTGGGCGCCGGTGGGGACGGCGTCGACCAGCTTGAGCAGCTGGCCGAGCCGGATGCTGTCCTCGCCGGGACGCAGATCGACGGTGCGCACGGTCGTCAGTCTGCCGCCCGGCGCAGCTCGTCGCCGACCCGGACCTGCCCGGGTGCGAGGACAGCGGCCCGCACGGCGAGCAGCCCCTCCCGCTCGCGGTGCACCGTCTTGAGCACCGAGGTGTCGCGCGGGATGCCGCCGGGCTGCGGGCGGGTGGTCATCACGCACCGCGGGATGCCGGTGCCGAACCGCAACCGCGCGCTGCCCAGGTCGGCCTCCGTGCCGCGCAGCGCGTCCTCCCCGGCGCCGTCCAGCACGACGTTGGCCCGGAAGCGGCGGCGGTCCCAGGTGCCCAGCGTGCCGGTGGAGACCAGGGAGAGCCGGATGCGCGGGCTGTCGTGGAACGGGCCGGGGGCGCCCTCCCACTGCCGCCACTCGTTCGGATCGGGCTCGTCGTCGCCCACGGCCGACTCGTAGGTCGGGACGGTGTCGTCGTCCCCGGCTGCCCGCAGCTCCACCCGGCGGCCGAGCCAGTCCGAGAGCACGGCCTCGTCCGTGGTGACCGTTCCGTCGGGGAGCACCACCTCGACCCCGCCGTCCGGGCGCACGCGGGCCGCGCCGAACAGCAGCTCGGGGACCCGGCGGGCGGTGAGCCCGAAGCCGGTGTCGCGGTCGAACAGCGCCCACCGCCGGTCACCGATGATGCCGAGCGGGCCGAGCTCCGCCTCGGCCAGCCGCTCGCCCTGCAGCGACTTCACCGGGTAGCGCCAGAGCTCCGCGACGCGCATCTCAGCCCGCCGGCGTCCAGGCGAGGGACCAGGTGCCGGCCCACTCCGCGCCCGGCTCGAGCACGTGCAGGTCGACGTCGTCGGCGAGCGCGTTGGGCGGGCAGGTCATCGGCTCGACGGCGAGGCTGCGCCGCCACTGGCCCTCGGGCAGGGTGTCGCCGCTGTAGACCTGCAGCCACGGCCAGGCGGCGTCGGCCGAGAGCACCAGCTCCCCCGCGCCGCCGCGCAGCCGCACGTGCCACCACCCCTGGTCGTCCCGGTCGAGGTCGGTGAGCGGGACGTCGAGCGCCCGGTCGCCGATCCGGCCGACGGCGCCGTCGAACGGCCGCCGCTCGCCCGTCGGCAGGCCGCCGTCCAGCACCAGCTCGGTGCGGGCCGGGAGCTCCACCTCCGCGTCGCCGATGCCGCCGTCCTGGGTAACCCCGACGGAGAGGTAGGGGTGGAAACCGGCGCCGAACGGCGCCGGCCGGTCGCCGGTGTTGCGGACGCGGAGCGTGCAGGTGAGCCGGTCGGCGTCGAGCGCGTGGTCCACCGCGACGGCGAGGCGGAACGGATAGCCGGGGTGCGGCTCCACCGTCGTCCCGACCGTGACGGACCGGTCCGCTTCCGCCAGCACCGTCCACGGCTGCCAGGCAACCAGGCCGTGGATGGCGTGCGGCTCATCGGGGGAGCGGACGTCGAGCTGGAGCTCCTCGCCGCGCCAGCTCCACCGGCCGTGCCGCAGCCGGTTCGGCCAGGGCACGAGGGTCGCGCCGCGCCAGCCGGGCAGCACCTGCCCGGCCGGGTAGCCGTCGAGGACCTCCCAGTCCCCGACCGCGAGCCGGCGAAGGGTCCCGCCGCGGAGGTCCAGGGCGAGGCGGGCGTCGCCGGCGGTGAGCTCCACCTCGGTGCGGTCGCTGGTGGGCCAGGTGTCGGGCATGCGCTCAGCTCACCACATCGCCGCCCCGCTGCCCCGGCGAGATCTGCACACTCGCCCCCATCGGGCCGTCGACGGGGGCCGGTGTGCAGATCTCGCGGGCTCAGGGGTGGTAGGTGACCTGCTCGGCGAACTCCAGCACCTGCTCCTGGGTGAACGCGTCGGGCACCTGGAGGGTGAAGGTCGTCCCGTCCTCGAACTGCGCCTGCAGGAACCAGCCCCGGTCCCTGGGCCCGTTGTCGACCCGGACCAGAGCTGCCGGCCGGCCCTGCACCACCACCTCCAGCTGCGGCCCCACCGGACCCATGAGGTTCGCGCGCACCTCGGCGAGCGGCGACACGTCCTCCGGCAGCGGCACGTGCACCGTGATCGTCTGCTGCTCGTAGGCGTCGTTCACCAGGGTGAGGACCCGCCCCATCTTGTAGAACTGCACCGACCAGCCCAGCGGTGCGAGCTCGGCGGCGAGCGTGGCCCGCTGCGGCCGATCGACCAGCGACTCGGCGACCGCGACCAGGTCGGCGGTCGCGCTGTACCGGCCCTCGCCGGTCATCGTCACCCACTGGTCGTCCCTGCGTTCCCAGAGGAGCTCGGCGAAGCGCTCCCGCCCACAGACCGTCAGGCCGTCGTCGCAGTACACGTCCCGGGTCCCGTGGACCAGGTCGGCGGACACCCCGTCGACGCTGATTTGCGAGCGCTCCGTGACGTCGACGTGCTCGAAGGAGTCCTCCCACCCGTCGGGCTCGTCCCCGTGCACGCCCACGGTGAACCGGTCGGCCCCGTCCGCGGAGTCGTACTCGGCGAAGCCGGCGGACTCCCCGTCCCCGGTGAACCCGGGCCGCATCCCCACGGGCTCGGGCTCCAGCGACAGCGGGAAGGTCGGCATCCGGAAGTCCACCAGGGTCACGCTCTCTGCCGGGGTCCCCGGCCCGTCGGGCGCGGCGATGACGACGGCGGCGGCCCAGGCCGCCGCCACCGTGACGGCGGCCAGCCCGATGCGCAGGGTGGCCTTACGGCTCGGCCGGCGCGCCCGCCGGGGAGCCGGGCCCTCGATCTCGGCGAGCAGCGCGGCGCGGGCGGCCGAGCGGGCGGCGGGGGAGAGCGGCGGCGCCGCGGGGCCCGCCTCGCGGAGCAGCGTGAGGTCGTTCATCGGTCCCCCTCCTCGGAGGTCGGGTCGAGCGGGAGGACGCCGCCGAGCGCGGCGCGGGTCTGGCGGCGAGCGCGGTGCAGCCGGGAGCGCACCGTGCCGACGGGGACGTCGAGGACGGCGGCGATCTCCTCGTAGCCGAGCTGGCCCCAGGCGAGCAGCAGCAGGGCGTCGCGGTCGCGGGGCTTCAGGCCGGCGAGCGCCGCGGCGAGCGGGCCGCGCAGCGCCTGGGCGTCGAGCCGGCCGGCGGTGTCCCCTGGGTCGTCGCCGGGCCGCTCGGGCTCGGCGGCCGCGCGGGCCAGCGCCTTGTAGCGGCGCTGCTCGGTGCGCACGTGCCCGTGGACGACGTTCGTCGCGATGCCCAGCAGCCACGGCCGGACCTCGACGTGGTCGGCCCGGTAGGCCGCCCGGCGCCGGAAGGCGATGAGGAACGTCTCGCTGAGCAGGTCGTCGGCCAGCTCCCCCACCCGGCGGCCCAGGTAGCGGTGCACCGTGGCAGCGTGCCGGTCGAACAGCGGGGCGAACTCCGCCGGGTCGTCGACCGACCGGGCGATCAGCTCCGCGTCGCTGGGGAGCGAGTCGGGCAGGGCGCGCAGCCGCGGGGGTTCGGCGGGTGGACCGGCGGACCGGTGCAGCGCCGTCGGGGTCACGGCCGGTGGTGATCCGGCCGCGATCGGTGAAGTGGTCACATCCCTTGATGTCCGGAGCGGCGGATCCGGTTCACGGCTTCCTCCCGGGAGACCGCGGTCGCCTCCCCGCCGCCGGGAACGCCGGCGATCCCGCGGGAACGTCGCCGACGCTCAGCCCTGGCAGTACTCGTCGCCGTAGGCGCTGACGGTGTCCGCCGCGGCGAGGAACTCCGTCAGCTCCTCCTCGCCCAGCTGCCCCTCCACGACCGCGCTGTCCAGGTCGCCAGCGGCAGGGAAGTTCTCGGCCATGTACCGGGCGGCCTCCTGCACCTCGTCCACCTCGTCGGGAACGCTGTCGGCCAGGTCCTCGAGCACCTCCCGGGCCTCCTCCCCGTCCTCCGGCTCGATCTCGGCGGTCGCCCGGTACTGGTCGCAGAAGTCCTCGACGCTGGAGCCACCGCAGGCGGTGAGGCCGAGCGGAGCGGTCGCCACGGCGGCGAGCAGGACGAGCTCCCGGATGCGCATGGCTCCACCCTCACACAGCGCGGCCACGAGGAAGGGGACCGGCCGGTATCCGAACGGCCTCAGGTCGCGTCGAGCTCCTTGGCGAAGAACAGCGAGTCCACCGCGTCCGGGTCGCCCACGTAGTCCCCGAACGCGCCGATCGGTCGGTACCCGGCGCCCGAGTAGAGGCCGATCGCCTCCGGCTGGAGCGGGCCCGTCTCCAGCCGCAGGCTGGTCCACCCCCGGGCGCGTGCGGCGTCCTCCAGCCCGGCGAGCACCGCCTTCGACACCCCGCGGCCCCGTGCCGCCGGCACCACGTACATGCGCTTCACCTCGGCCACGCCGTCGCCGAGTGCCCGGAGCGCCCCGCAACCCAGCGGCGTCCCGTCGTCGTCGCGGGCGAGCAGCACCACGGCGACGTCGGCCGCGGAGGGGTGGGTGCCCGGCTCCTCCTTGCCGCCGTAGCGGGCGCGGACCTCCGTCTGCTGGTCGGTGGTCAGCCGTCGCACGTCGGCGTCGTCCCACGTCGCTTCCTCCACCCGCACGGCGGAGATCATCACAGGGTGATGCCGTGCAGCAGCAGGGCGGCCAGCTCACGGTAGGCCGTCGCGTCGTCCAGGCCGGTCGCGCGCCCGGTGTCGCCGCGGCCGATGCGCAGCATCAGCGTGGTCACCGTGTCGGCAACCAGCGCCGGGTGCACCTCGCGGAACCGGCCCTGGGCGACACCCTCGGCGATCAGCTCGCGCACCCGCCCGGCCGCCAGGGCGGTGTTGCGCTCGTAGATCTCCCGCCCCGGGGGAAAGGTGTCCAGGTCGCGGTGGAAGGCCGGCCCCGCGGGGGCGAGGGCGGCGGCGACCGCGGTCAGGTAGGCGGTCACCCGCCGGGCGGGGTCGGCCTCGGTGACGGTGCGCGCCTCGACCGCCGCCGTCGCCTTGCGGAAGAAGTGCCGGATCACCCGGAGCGCCAGCTGCTCCTTGCTCCCGGCCAGCGCGTAGAGCGTGCTCTTCGAGCAGCGCAGCCGGACGGCGAGGTCCTCGAGCGTGAACCCGGCGAAGCCCTCGGCGAGGAACACCTCCTCGAGCTGGTCGAGCAGCTCGGCCTGGCGACGGGTCAGCCGCCCCTCAGCGGTCTCCATGCCACCTCCTCCCGGCGGGCCAGCATGGACCTGGTCGCAGAACAGTACTGCGGTACGGTCAGCAGTACTGTTCCCCGACCTTCCGGAGGAGATCCGTGGCCGTCGAGCGCGAGCTGCCCACGCCCGAGGCCGAGGACCTGCTGGCCCTCACCCGGGAGATCGCCGACGCGGAGCTCGCGCCGAAGGCGGCGGCCTACGAGCGGGAGGAGCGCTTCCCCCGCGAGGTCTTCCGGCTGCTGGGTGACGCCGGCCTGATGGGCCTGCCGTTCCCCGAGGAGGTCGGGGGCGGCGGACAGCCCTACGCCGTCTACCTGCAGGTGCTCGAGGAGCTGGCGGCCCGCTGGGCGAGCGTCGCCCTCGGCATCAGCGTGCACACGCTCGCCTGCTCCCCCATCGCGAACTTCGGCACCGAGGCGCAGCGCCGGGACCTGCTGCCCGAGATGGTCGGCGGCGGCCTGCTGGGCGCCTACTCGCTCTCGGAGGCGCACGCCGGCTCCGACGTCGCCGCGATGCGCGCCACCGCCACCGCCACCGACGACGGCTGGGTCGCCCGCGGCGAGAAGGCGTGGGTCACCCACGGCGGGCACGCCGACTTCTACTCGACGTTCCTGCGCACGCCCGCGGACGGGCCCCGGGGCATCTCCTGCTTCCACCTGACGCCCGACCTGCCCGGGTTCAGCGCCGCGAAGCCCGAGGAGAAGATGGGCCTGACCGGCTCCACCACCGCGGCGATCCGCCTGGACGACGTGCCGATCCCCGCCGACCGGCTGGTCGGCGAGCCCGGGCGGGGCATGGCGATCGCCCTCGGGGCGCTGGACTCCGGCCGGCTGGGCATCAGCGCCGTCGCCGTCGGGCTGGCGCAGTCGGCCCTCGACGTCGCCGTCGCCTACGCGGTCGAGCGGGAAGCGTTCGGCCGGCCGATCGCCGAGCACCAGGGCGTGGCCTTCCTGCTGGCCGACATGGCGGCGGCCGTGGAGTCCGCCCGCGCCACCTACCTGGTCGCCGCCCGCCGCAAGGACGCCGGCAAGCCGTTCTCCCGGCAGGCCAGCATCGCCAAGCTGGTCGCCACCGACGCCGCGATGAAGGTGACCACCGACGCCGTCCAGGTGCTGGGCGGAGCCGGCTACACCCGTGACCACCCGGCCGAGCGGTACATGCGCGAGGCGAAGGTCATGCAGATCTTCGAGGGCACCAACCAGATCCAGCGCATGGTCATCGGTCGCCACCTCACCGCCCAGGCGGCCCCGCCGGCGGGCTGACCCGCGCGTCCACGCAGCTGACGGGTTCCACGTGGAACCGGTGACAGCTGTCAGTGGTCCGCGGCCGCCCCGCCGGACCAGACTGGTGTCCCCGAGCGAGGAGAGCACCGTGCCCGAGCCCCACCTGCGCGCCGCCGACTCCGACCGCGCCGCCGTCGCTACCGCGCTCGGGCACGCCATGTCGGAGGGCCGGCTCACCGTCGCCGAGTACGACGAGCGCCTCGCCCGCGCCTACACCGCTCGCACCTTCGGTGAGCTGGCCGAGCTCACCGCCGACCTGCCGGCCGCGCCCGCCCGGCCCGCACCGGCACCGGTTCCCGCGGGCACGAGCCCCTGCACGCCCGGCGCCACGCGCCACGGGTTCTCACACGGCCGGCAGGCCTGGGGATCGTGGTCGAGCACGGCGCTGCTCGTGCTGGCGATCTGGGCGGTGACCTCGATCGCCGCAGGCGAGTTCCTGTACTTCTGGCCGTTCTGGGTGATCGTCCCCTGGGGTGCCTTCCTGCTGATGGGCCACCTGGGGGAGCGGGGACGCCGTCGGCTCCCCGGCTGACCGGCGGCCGTCACACCTCGCGGTACAGCTCCGTGAAGGTCGTCCCGCCGTCGGTGGAGACGAGGACCGCGCCCGGCACGGCCACGTGGATGCGCCCTCCCTCGCCGGTCAGCGCCTCCGGAGGGCCGCCGACGTGCCCGCGCTGCGACCAGGTCCGGCCACCGTCGGCACTGGTGAACACCGTGCCGTCGGGCGCGACGCCGACCCCCGACCCGTTGTCGGCGACGTCGACCAGCACGAGCTGCGGCGCGTCGGGGACCGCGCCGAAGCGCGATCCGCCGTCCTCCGACACCCGGAGGCCGTCCTGCGTGGTGGCCAGGACCCGCTGCGGGTCGGCCGGGTCGACGGCCAGGTCGGCAACCCGCATCGCGCCCCGGTCGGCCCACTCGACGCCGTCCTGGCTGACCAGGAGCCGACCACCGCTGTAGCCGTAGATCGTGCCGCCCGCGGCGTCGAGGGCGTGGAAGTCGGCCTCGCCCGCCAGCGACAGCGTCGTCCAGGACTCCCCGCCGTCGGTGGTCTCGAGCAGGCCGAGGTCGCCGGGACCGTCCTGGCCCGGCCCCGGGTGGCCGCTGGCCAGGTAGTGGCCGGGCCCCACGACGGTGAAGCCCATGAAGTCCTGCACCCGGTCGGCGATGCGGACCGGCTCGCCGTCGGCGGAGATCCGCACCAGCCCGTGGTGGGTCCCCGCGTAGAGCGAGTCGTCGGCCGGGTCGACACCGAGGCCGTGCACGTGCTCGAGGACGACCTCCGCGCCGGCGCCGTGGGCACCGTCCGCATGACCGTGCGGCGCGCCGGCCGGGGCCTCCTGGTCACCGGTCCCGCCGTCGCTGCCACAGCCGGCGAGGAGCGCCGGCACGGCGGCCAGCGCCACCCACCGGCTCCCCGCTCGGACCCGTCCGGACCAGCGCACCGCCACCTCCGCATCCGTCCGGCACGACCCGAGGTCGCGCACCGGTGGCCACCGTCGGTGACGGGCCGCCCGCCACGGTACGAGGCAAGCTCCGCCGGGCGGCGCCTGCAGTCGTCGGAACGACGACGTCCCGGGCCACCTGAGGTGACCCGGGACGTCGGAGTGCTGGTGGGCAAGGGGGGAGTTGAACCCCCACGTCCTTTCGGACACACGGACCTGAACCGTGCGCGTCTGCCATTCCGCCACTTGCCCTGGCGAGGCAAGACAGTATCAGCTGGCACGCCCACCGCCGCCGGGGGGTTCCGAGACCGCTCGCCCCGCGGACGACGTGCGGGGCGTCGCGTCTTCCTGGGCGGTCATGCGCGCCCGGCCCGGCTACGATCACGGGTGGCAGAGTGGGACGTCCGGCGAGCGCAAGGGAGCGACTGTGGGTGTGCTGCAGCGCTTCGAGCGCCGGCTCGAGGGGATGGTCGGCCTCGCCTTCGCGCGCCTCTTCAAGGGCAAGGTCCACCCCGCCGAGATCGCCAAGGCGCTCCAGCGCGAGGCCGACGAGCAGCGCTCCATCCTCGGCGAGGGCCGGGTGCTGGCGCCCAACGTCTACGTCGTCCGCCTCGGGGAGACCGACTTCGAGCACCTGGGCCAGTGGTCCGACCAGCTGGCCGGCGAGCTTGCCGACATGGTCACCGAGCACATCGAGGACGAGGGCTACCAGGTCTTCGACAAGGTCACCGTC
Source organism: Blastococcus sp. SYSU DS0552 (assembly GCF_054050815.1). Lineage (NCBI taxonomy): Bacteria > Bacillati > Actinomycetota > Actinomycetes > Geodermatophilales > Geodermatophilaceae > Blastococcus > Blastococcus sp. SYSU DS0552. The sequence continues at coordinate 113,906 of NZ_JBJHAB010000003.1, read as the reverse complement.
GCGCTGGAGCGGGACGACGAGCTGACCACCGGCGTCTTCGAGGTCAGCTCGCAGGTCGCCGACCCCGCGCGCCCACCGGTCCGGGCCGACGCGCCGCCGCTGGCCTCCGCCCCGGTCGCCGGCCACCCCCCGCTGCCTCCGCTCCCGCCGCTGCGCGGGCGGATGGCCACCGACACCGGGAAGCAGAACCCCTCGGTACTCGGCCGCGCGGGCTCCCGGACGACGATGACCCACGTGCTGGTCGTCGACGGCCCGGGCACGCGGCACGAGCTCTCCACCGGCCGCAACGTCATCGGCCGGGGCACCGAGGCAGACATTCGCATCCCCGACACCGGCGTCAGCCGCAAGCACGTCGACGTCGTCCTCGACGGCGACGTCGCCACGGTGGAGGACCTCGGGTCGACCAACGGCACGCTGGTCAACGGCCGGCGCGTCAGCCGCCAGCCGCTCAGCGACGGCGACGTCATCCGTATCGGTCACTCCGTCCTCGTCTACCGGCAGGACGGGGCGTGACCGGCTCCGTGCGGTCAGGAGAATCCGGCATCCGGGAACAGACCTCCCGCCGCGATGCCGGGCAGGTGTCTGCCGGGGTGCGGCCGTGACTGAACTCGTCGTGCAGATCTTCCGCTTCGGCTTCCTCCTGCTGCTGTGGCTGTTCATCTTCGCCGCGTTCCGCGTGGTGCGCGCCGACCTGTTCGGCGGGCGTCCGGGTCGCGTCGCCACCGTGCCGCCCCGCTCGGCCACGCCGAAGAAGCGCGGCCACCGCGGTCCCAAGTCCCTGGTGGTCACCGCCGGGCCGCTCACCGGCACCAAGATCACCCTCGGTGACCAACCCATCCTCATCGGCCGGGCCGACGACTCGACCCTGGTCCTCACCGACGACTTCGCCAGCTCCCGGCACGCCCGCCTGACCAACCGGGGCGGCCAGTGGTACGTCGAGGACCTGGGTTCGACCAACGGCACCTACCTGGACCAGCAGCGCGTGCAGGGCCCGCTGCAGGTCGCCCCCGGCCAGCCGATCCGCATCGGCCAGACCGCACTGGAGCTGCGTTCGTGACGTTGGTCCTCCGCTACGCCGCGCGCTCCGACCGCGGCCTCATCCGCGGCAACAACCAGGACTCGGTCTACGCCGGGCCCCGGCTGCTGGCCGTGGCCGACGGCATGGGCGGCCACGCCGCCGGCGACGTCGCCAGCAAGGTGGTGATCGCCGCCCTCGAGCACCTCGACGAGGACACGCCGAGCGGCGACATGCTGCAGTCGATGCGGTCCGCCGTGCACGAGGGCAGCGAGCACCTGCGCGAGGTCATCCGCGAGTCGCCGCAGCTCGAGGGCATGGGCACCACGCTCACCGCCATCCTGTTCGCCGGCGGCCGGCTCGCCCTGTGCCACGTCGGTGACACCCGGGCCTACCTGCTGCGCGACGGTGAGTTCACCCAGATCACCCACGACGACACCTTCGTGCAGAGCCTGATCGACGACGGCCGGATCACCGAGGAGGAGGCGAGCACGCACCCGCAGCGGTCCCTCCTGCTGCGCGCCCTCAACGGCCAGGAGGTCGAGCCCGACCTCTCGATGCGCGAGGCGCGCGCGGGTGACCGCTACCTGCTGTGCTCCGACGGCCTGTCCGGCGTCGTCAGCGAGGAGACCCTGGCCGAGGCGCTCAAGGACCCCGACCCGGAGGCCACCGCCGACCGGCTGATCGAGCTGGCCCTGCGCAGCGGCGGCCCGGACAACATCACCGTGATCGTCGCCGACGTCCTCGAGGACACCGGTGGCAACGGCCGGTTCGACCCGGTCGTGGACGGCGCGGCCGGCGACAACATCGGCCAGCGCGAGGTGGACCCGCGCTCGGCCGCCGGCCGGGCCGCGCTCGCCGACCAGGCCGCTGCTCCCCCGCCGCCGCCCACACTGCCGACGGGCGGCGGCCCCTCCGCCCGCCGCCGCCCGATGCGCATCCTCCTGGTGGCGGGGGCCCTTCTCACCGTGCTGGTGGCCGGGGCGATCGGTACGTACGTGTGGGCGCTCAACCACTGGTTCGTGGGCGTGAACGGCTCCGGTGACGACCGGCAGGTGGCCGTCTTCCGCGGGCTGGACGCCTCGCTGCTCGGGATGGATCTCTCCCGCCTGGACCGGGGCACCGACCTCGCGCTCAGCGACCTGACCCCGGCCGCGCGCAACCGCGTCCTCGACACCATCACCGCCGACGACTCCGAGGACGCCGAGCGGATCGTCTCCGCGCTGACCGACCAGCGGCTGCCGCTGTGCCGCACCGCCGACAGCGGCACCGCCTCGCCCACGGAGGAGCCGGCGGTGCCGCCGGCCGCCGCACCGACGACCGCCCAGGAACCGGCGCCCGGGGAGCCCGCCCTCCCCGAGGCACCCGCGGAGGAGCCGACGAGCGTGCCGTCGCCGGCGCGGACGACGACGTCGCCCGTGCCGGGGGTGGACTGCCGGGAGGCCGACTGATGCCCGGACCCGTCACCGACCCGCGTACCGCCGCGGCCGAGACGCCCACCCGGCGGGGCACCGAGGCGTTGCTGCTCGCCTTCGCCGTCCTCATCACCGTCGCGGCGCAGGCGATCGTCGACCTCACGGTCACCGGCGAACTGCGCCCGGAGATGGCCGGCTTCAGCGTGTGGATCACCGCGCTGTGGGTGGTCGCGCACCTCGTCGTCCGCCGGTGGGCGGCCTACGCCGATCCGCTGCTGCTCCCGGCCGTCGCCCTGCTCGTGGGCCTCGGCCTGGCCGTGATCCACCGCCTCGACCTGGCGGCCGGACAGGTCGGCAGCACGATCACCCGCGAGGACGCACCCGTGCAGCTGGTGTGGGCGACCCTGGGCGTCGCGCTCTTCGTGGCCGTCCTCGTCGTCGTCCGCGACCACCGGATCCTCTCCCGGTTCGCCTACACGCTGGCGCTGATCGGACTGGTGCTGCTGGCCATCCCGGCCGTGCTGCCGGCGTCGATCTCGGAGGTCAACGGCGCCAAGATCTGGATCCGGGTGGCCGGCTTCTCCATCCAGCCGGGCGAGTTCGCCAAGATCTGCCTCGTCGTCTTCTTCGCCGCCTACCTGGTGGACAAGCGCGACGTGCTGGCGCTGGCCAGCCGCAAGGTCGCCGGTATCGAACTGCCCCGCGGCCGCGACCTGGGCCCGGTGCTGCTCGCCTGGATCGTCTCCATCCTGGTGCTCGTCTTCGAGCGCGACCTGGGCAGCTCGCTGCTGCTGTTCGGCATCTTCGTGGTGATGCTCTACGTCGCCACCGAGCGCGCCAGCTGGCTGTTCATCGGCCTGGGCCTGTTCGCCGGCGGCGCGTTCATCGCCTACCAGATCTTCAGCCACGTGCAGGCCCGCGTGAACACCTGGCTGGACCCGTCCGCCCACTACGACGGCGCCGGGTACCAGCTGATGCAGTCGTTGTTCGGCCTCGGCACGGGGGGGCTGTTCGGCGCCGGCCTCGGCGGCGGGCGCCCCGACCAGGTGCCGGTGGCCAAGAGCGACTTCATCGCCGCCGCCGTCGGCGAGGAGCTCGGCCTCTTCGGGCTGGTCGCCGTCATCGTGGTGTACCTGATCCTGGTCGAGCGCGGCCTGCGCACCTCGCTCGTCGTCCGCGACGCCTTCGGCAAGCTGCTGGCCACCGGGCTGGCGTTCGCCATCGCCTGGCAGGTGTTCGTCGTGCTGGGCGGGGTCACCGGGCTGCTCCCGCTGACCGGGCTCACCACGCCGTTCCTGGCCTACGGCGGATCGTCGCTCGTGGCGAACTTCGTGCTCGTCGCGCTGCTGGTCCGGATCAGCGACGCCGCGCGCCGCCCGGCGACGCAGCACGCCGCCCCGGTGCGGCTCGGGGACGCCCCGACCGAGGTGGTGACCCCGTGAACGCGCCGCTGCGGCGGGTGGCGATCAGCGTGCTGGTGCTGTTCACGCTGCTGATCGTCAACGTCAACGTCATCCAGGTGGTCCGCTCGGACGATCTCCGGAGCGACACCCGCAACACCCGGGTGATCGCCGAGTCCTACGACCGGGAACGCGGTTCGATCATCGTGGCGGGCACCGAGGTCGCGATGTCCGTGCCCACCGACGGCCGGCTGGAGTACCTGCGCACCTATCCGCAGGGGCCGATGTACGCGCCGGTCACCGGGTACCACTCGCTGGTGTACGGCAACCGGTACCTGGAGAAGGTCATGAACGACGTGCTCTCCGGGGAGGACGACCGGCTGTTCGTCCGGCGCATCGCCGACCTGTTCACCGGGCGCGACCCGGCCGGCGGCGACGTCGTCCTCACCCTCGACCCCGCCGTCCAGGCGGCTGCCATGGCAGGCCTGGAGGGTGTCACCGGTGGTGTCGTCGCCCTCGACCCGCGGACCGGCGCGATCCTCGGGATGGCGAGCACGCCCACCTACGACCCCGGCCTGGTGTCCGGCCACGATCCCCAGGCCATCCGCGAGAACATGGAGGCCATCACCTCGCAGGATCCGGACCCCCGGGTGAACCGCTCGATCGCGGACAACTACCCGCCCGGGTCGCTGTTCAAGGTGATCGTCGCGGCGGCCGCCCTGCAGGAGGGGCTGGCCCCCGAGTCCGTCGTGCCGGCCCCCCGCGAGCTGCCCCTCCCGAACAGCACCCGGGTGATCCCCAACTTCGGCGGCTCGGCGTGCAGCCCCAGTGGCGAGCAGTCGCTCACCGATGCGCTGACGATCTCCTGCAACACCGCCTTCGCCCAGCTCGGCCTCGATCTCGGCGAGGAGCAGGTGCGCGAGATGGCGGAGGCGTTCGGGCTGGACGACCAGGGCCTGCAGATCCCCCTGGAGGTCGCGGCGAGCACCGTCGGTGAGATCCCCGACGACGCCGCCCTGGCCCAGGCGTCCATCGGCCAGCGCAACGTGCGCATGACCGTGCTCCAGGCGGCCATGCTGGCAGCGACCGTGGCCAACGACGGCGTGCAGATGAAGCCCTACCTGATCGACGAGCTGCGCGCGCCCGACCTCACCGTCATCGACTCGACCGACCCGGAGGAGCTCCGCGAGCCCATCTCGGCGACCGTCGCCGACCAGCTCACCGAGATGATGGTCAGCGTCGTCGCCCGCGGCTCGGGGCGGGCCGCCCGCCTCTCCGGCATCGAGGTCGCCGGCAAGACCGGCACCGCGCAGGTGCGCGAGGGCGTGCCCGACCACAACTGGTTCATGGGCTTCGCGCCCGCCGACGACCCGCAGATCGCCGTCGCCGTGTTCGTGGCCAACGGCGGCGGTACCGGCGGCGACGTCTCCGCCCCCATCGCCCGCGACGTCATGGCCGCCTGGTTCGAGGGGCGGGGCTGATGGCACTCGGCATCGGGAGCCTGCTGGCCGGTCGCTACGAGATCACCGCGCCCATCGCCACCGGCGGCATGGGGGAGGTGTGGAAGGCCCGCGACCAGGTGCTCGACCGCATCGTGGCCGCCAAGGTGCTCAAGAGCGAGTACACCAACGACCCGAGCTTCCTGGCCCGCTTCCGCAACGAGGCTCGGCACACCGCGGCCCTGTCCCACCCCAACATCGCCTCGGTCTACGACTACGGCGAGACCACCGACGACAGCGGCGTGCAGACCCTGGCGTTCCTGGTCATGGAGTACGTCGAGGGCCAGCCCCTGGTGACGATCCTCCACGAGGAGGGCCGGCTGCCCGTCGACTGGACGCTGCACGTGCTCGGCCAGGCCGCGGACGGCCTCTCCGCCGCCCACCGGGCCGGCGTGGTGCACCGCGACATCAAGCCCGGCAACCTGATCGTCCGGCCCGACGGCGTGGTGAAGCTGACCGACTTCGGCATCGCCCAGGCCCGGGACGCCGCACCGCTCACCCGCACCGGCATGGTGGTCGGCACCGCGCAGTACCTCTCCCCCGAGCAGGCCCAGGGCATGGAGGTGACCGCCGCCTCCGACGTCTACTCGCTCGGCGTCGTCGGCTTCGAGTGCCTCTCCGGCGCCCGGCCGTTCGACGGCGCCTCCCAGGTGGCGATCGCGCTGGCGCACATCAACCGGCCGCCGCCCCCGCTGCCGGGGGACATCCCCCCGGCGGTCCGCCTGCTCGTCGAGCGGGCCCTGGCGAAGGACCCGGCCGACCGGTTCACCGACGGCGGCGCGTTCGCCGAGGCGGTCCGCCGCGTCGCCGCCGGCGACTCCCTCGCCGCCTCCGTGGTCGCCCCGGCGACCGCCCCGACGCAGATCGTGGACGTCGGCGACGGACACACCCAGGTCTTCGCCACGCCGGCCGCCGGCATGCCCGCGGTGTCGCCGGCCACCGCTGGCCGTCCGATGCCGCCCCTGCACGCTGCTCCGGACGACGACGACGACTGGACGGCCGGCGACGGACCTCCCGCCCGGGGCGGCAATCGGCGCTGGGCCTGGCTGGCCGCGGCCGTCGTGGCCCTGCTGCTGGTGGCCGGCACCACGTTCGTGCTGCTGTCCCGTACGGGAGCCGATCCCGGCAACGAGGACGCCGCCCCCACCACCGGCGCACCGACCACCAGCGCCGAGCCCGCCGGGATCCTGCTGGACCCGGCCCGGTACATCGGCCGGGACGCCGACGAGGTGGAGGAGGAGCTGCGGGAGGCCGGATTCACGTCGGTCTCGCAGCAGGAGGCCAGCGCGGGGCTGCTGGCCGCCCTCGGCCAGGCCCTGGACGAGGGCGACGTCGCGGCCATCGATCCGTCCGGCGTCGAGGCGACCCCGGACACCCCGGTCACGCTCTACTACTCCCCCGACGAGTACGACCCCGCCGCCGGGGAGGGCAACGAGGGCGACGAGGCCGACGAGGGCGACGAGGGCGACGAGGGCGAGGAGACGGCGACCCCGACGACCACGGCGCCGCCGACCACCACGGCCCCGACGGGGACGACCGATCCTGCGGAGGAGACATCGACGAGCGCGACGAGCTCGTCGACGACCACGACGCCCCCCGCCGGCGGCACGCCTGCTCCGACGACCACGGCACCCCCGCCGCCGACGACCACCGAACCGCCCGCGCCGGAGACCGACGCCGGAGCGAGCGCCGCGCCGACCCAGGGTGACGGACAGTGACCAGCTCGGCACTCGGATCCCGGATCGCGGGGCGTTCTGCGGTTAGGCTCGCCGACGGCCAGCAGTCCGCGGCGCAGATCGCCGCGGGCACGCTCCGCACCACCGGGCCGCGCAGGCCGCACGGAACCGCCCGAGAGGACCGTCGATGACCACGCCGCAGGTGCTCGGTGAGCGCTACGAGATCGGCGGAGTCCTGGGCCGCGGTGGCATGGCCGAGGTGCACCACGGCCGCGACCTGCGCCTCGGCCGCGAGGTGGCGGTCAAGGTGCTGCGCCACGACCTGGCCCGCGACCCCTCGTTCCAGGTGCGTTTCCGCCGCGAGGCCCAGGCCTCGGCCTCCCTCAACCACCCGGCGATCGTCGCCGTCTACGACACCGGCGAGGACCGCACGCCCAGCGGCGCCACCCCGTACATCGTCATGGAGTACGTGGAGGGCGAGACCCTGCGCGACGTCCTCCGGCGGGAGGGCCGGCTGCCGATCGAGCGGGCCATGAGCCTCGCCGCGGACATCAGCGGCGCACTGGACTTCAGCCACCGCAACGGCATCGTGCACCGGGACGTGAAACCCGGGAACGTCATGATCACCCCGCAGGGCACGGTCAAGGTCATGGACTTCGGCATCGCCCGGGCGGTGTCGGACTCCGCGGCCACGATGACCTCCACGGCTGCGGTGATAGGGACCGCCCAGTACCTCTCCCCCGAGCAGGCGCGCGGCGAGGGCGTGGACGCCCGGTCCGACGTCTACTCGCTGGGCTGCCTCCTCTACGAGCTCGTCACCGGGGCACCGCCGTTCACCGGTGACTCGCCGGTGTCGGTGGCCTACCAGCACGTGCGCGAGGACCCCCGCCTGCCGTCGTCGATCAACCCCGACGTGCCCCCGGAGCTGGACGCGATCCTGCTCAAGGCGATGAGCAAGAACCCGGCCAACCGGTACCAGTCGGCCGCCGAGATGCGCAACGACCTGCTCCGGGCGCTCGCCGGACAGCGGGTCGAGGCGACGCCGGTCATGGGCGACGCCGAGAAGACCGCCATCATCGGCGCACCCGTGGGCGCCTACGCCAGCGGCCACGGCGACGACGACTGGGACGACGACGGCGATCGGCGCCGCAAGCGCCGGATCATCGCGATCGTCTCGGTGCTCGCCGTGCTCCTTCTCGGTGGCGTGATCGCCGCGGCCGTGGCCCTGACCCAGGACGACGAGGCGCCGCCGGTCGCGCAGGTGACCGTGCCCGCGTTCGCCGGGCTGGACCAGGTCACGGCCGAACAGCGGATCACCGAGGCCGGGCTCGCCGTCGGCGACGTCACGACCGAGGCGAGCGCCACCGTTCCCGAAGGGCAGGTCGTGTCGAGCACCCCGCCCAGCGGTGCGCGGGTGGATGCGGAGACCCCGGTCAACCTGGTCGTCAGCGCCGGGCCCGACACCATCCTCGTGCCGAACGTCGTCGGCCTCACCGAGGACCAGGCGCGCGCCAACCTGGAGCAGGCCGGGTTCACCAACATCTCCAGCCGGCAGGTCGACTCCATCGAGTACGACGAGGGCCGGGTGGCCGCGGTGAGCCCCGCCGAGTCCAGCCAGGCGAACCCGGATGCCGTCATCACGCTGAGCGTCTCCACCGGCACCATCGAGCTGCCCGACGTCGTCAACCGGACCGAGACGCAGGCGCGGGCCCTCCTGCAGGAGGCCGGCTTCAGCGCCGGGCAGATCGAGATCCAGAACGTCGAGCGCGACGACGTCCCGCAGGGCACCGTCGTCGAGACCGACCCGTCGGCCGGGCAGGACGTCGGCTCGGGGGACACCATCACGCTCCGCGTGGCCGTCCCCACGCCGCCGGAGCAGCCGGCCACGCCCACCACGACCACCCCGTCCGTTCCGCCCACACAGCCGGAGACGCCGGACACGCAGGACCCGGAGGACGACGAGACCGGCGGCTAGCGCGACCAGCCTCCCGGACGCCGAGCAGGGCCCCTCCCACCGGGAGGGGCCCTGCTCGCGTACGTGGCTCAGGCGGTGGCGGAGCTCAGCCGCTCGGCGCGCGCCGTGGCGGCGGCCACCACGTCCTCCTCGGGCGCCAGACCGCAGGCGGCGAGCCATGTCGCGAGCATCCGGTGCCCCCCCTCGGTGAGCACCGACTCGGGGTGGAACTGGACGCCCTCGATGGGCAGCTCCCGGTGCCGCAGCGCCATCACCAGGCCCGACGGCGTGTGCCCGGTGACCTCCAGCTCGTCCGGCACCGTGGCGGGGTCGACGGCCAGGGAGTGGTACCGGGTCGCGGTGAACGGCGACGGCAGACCGGCGAGGACGCCGTGGCCCTCGTGCACCACCTGGCTGGTCTTGCCGTGCAGCAGCTCCGGGGCCCGCACGATCTCCGCACCGAACGCCTCGGCGATGGCCTGGTGCCCGAGACAGACCCCGAGGACGGGGGTGCCCTGCTCGGCGGCGGCCCGAACCATCGGCACGGTCACGCCGGCATCGACCGGGGCGCCGGGGCCTGGGGAGAGGAGCACACCCGCGATGTCCAGGTCGGGCAGCTCGTCGACGGTCACCGCGTCGTTGCGCCGCACCACGCAGCGCACACCGAGCTGCCCGAGGTACTGCACGAGGTTGTAGACGAAACTGTCGAAGTTGTCGACGACGAGGACCGGACGGTCGGCGGCGGTCATCGCGGTCGGGCTCCTCGCTGGGCGGTCGGCGGCACGGGACAGCGGCAGTACGGCAGCCGGTTCAGTCGGCGGTGGCGTACTGCAGCGTGAGGCCGCCATCGTAGGCGGGCACCGTCACCTGGGGCCGCTCGCGTACCTCGAACGTGAGGCCGAAGGCCGCGACCGCCTGCTCGAAGACCGCGACCTGCGGCGAGGCGTCCAGCGCCGACTCCACGGCGGTGGCGTCGACGACGGCGGTGACCACGAACGGCGGGGAGTAGGTGCGTCCGCGCAGCAGCAGGGTGTTCCCCACGCAGCGCACGGCGCTCGTGGAGATGAGCCGCTGGTCCATGATCGCCACCCCGTCGGCGCCGGCCGCCCAGACGGCGTTCACGACCGCCTGCACGTCGCTCTGGTGGATGACCAGGTCGTCGGGGCGGGCGCCGCTGGGCAGGGTGCCGTCGGACCGCTGCGGCGCGTCGTCGAGGGTGATGACCACCCCCGCGCCCGCGACCGGTGTCAGGCCCGCGGCCTCGGCGCCGGCCTCGCCGCGGGCCTGAGCCTCGGCGACGGCGCCGTCCCGGCTCGCGACCTGCTCGGTGAGCCGCTGCACCTGCTCCTGCAGCTCGGCCAGCTGGCGTTCCTGCCGGGCCACCGCGGCGTCGCGCTCCTCCACCAGCTGGGAGAGCTGGGTGACCTCACCGGCGCGCAGGTCGTTGCCCTGAGCGGTCCGGCCCGACGTGGCGAAGAGCAGCCCGGCCGCGAGAGCGACCACGGGCACGAGCGCGCCCCAGGGCGACACGCGGTGTCCGGACGACGACCAGCGGGCCACGGGCACCTCCTCCAGCCGGGACCGACGTCGGCGCGTACGGGTGAGGCACCGGTGCCGACGTCGTTCCGAAGTTTAGTCTGGGTGACAGTTTCCGGTCGGGGAGGACGAGCCCGGCCCCCGGGAGGGAGTAGGCACGTGCCCAAGTCGAAGGTGCGCAAGAAGTCGGTGTACACGCCGCCGGAGGACGTGCTCCGTTCCCGGGGCACGCAGTCGAAGGCGTTGCAGCCCAGCCCGCGCTGGTACGCGCCGGTGATGGTGACCCTCATGCTGCTGGGGCTGCTCTGGATCGTCGTCTACTACGTGGCCGGCGACCGGATCCCCCTGATGGTCTCGCTGTCGGCGTGGAACTTCGCCATCGGCTTCGGCGTCATGGTGGCCGGTCTGATCATGTCGATGCGCTGGCGATAGCGGACCGACCGGTCCCGCGCCCGCGAGGCCCCGTTCGAGGCCCCCGTCCCCCACCAGGGACGGGGGCCTCGGTCGTCGTGGAGCACTTCCGGCCGCCATGTGGACGCTGTGCACAGCCATCGGCTCCGTCCACAGGTCGACATGGCGCCCCGCCCCCAGGGTTGTCCACCGAGTGTGGAGGGAGCGCGCGGGCGGGAACGCGCCTGGCCTGCGGTTTCTCTGCCGATGGTGCTCCTGTGACAGGACGTCCAACGGCGTAACTACAGACGTGTGAGTCTGTCCCCAGCTGTGTACTCAGCTGTGGACGAGTCGACATGTCCGTGCGTCACCGACGCCGACCGTGCGGCGGTCGTACCCGCCCTGACCTGCGCATACACCCGGTCGGGGCGCTCTCTGGACGGACCCGTCCGGGTCACCGGACGTCACCGGCCGAGCACGGACAGCGGTCCCGGCGGTGGACGACCACCAGCCCGGGACGACGCCAGCCCCCAGCCGGAGGGCCGGGGGCTGGCGCGGAGGCACCGGGATCGGTGCAGAGGTGGGACCGGTCAGGCGTCGAGCAGCTCCAGGATCGTCGCGTTGGCCGTGCCGCCGCCCTCGCACATCGTCTGCAGGCCGTAGCGGGTGCCCGTGGCCTGCATGTGGTGGACGAGCGTGGTCATGATGCGGGCGCCCGAGCCACCCAGCGGGTGGCCCAGCGCGATCGCACCACCGAGGGGGTTCAGCCGGCCGGCGTCGGCCCCGGTGTCGGCCATCCAGGCCAGGGGGACCGGGGCGAACGCCTCGTTGACCTCGAACACGCCGATGTCGTCGACCGACAGGCCGGAGCGCGCCAGCACCTTCTGCGTCGCCGGGATCGGCGCGGTCAGCATGATCACCGGGTCGTCACCGGCCATCACCGTCGTGTGGATGCGCACAAGGGGCCGCAGCCCCAGCTCGCGCGCCTTCTCGCTGGTGGTCACCAGCAGTGCCGCCGAGCCGTCGGAGATCTGGCTGGCGTTGCCGGCGCTGATCACCCCGTCCTCCTTGAACGGGGTCTTCAGCGAGGCCAGCTTCTCCAGGGTGCCGCCGGGCCGGATGCCCTCGTCGGCGCTGACCACCGTGCCGTCGTCGAGGGTGACCGGGGCGATCTCCTCGTCGAAGGCGCCGTCGGCCTGCGCCTTCGCCGCCTTCTCGTGGGAGGCCAGGGCGAACTCGTCGAGCTGGGTGCGGGAGAAGCCCCAGCGCTCGGCGATCATCTCGGCGCCGATGCCCTGGTTGGGGTAGACGCCGTCGTACCGCTCGAGGAAGCGCGGGCCCAGTGGCTTGCCAGCGATGCCGTCCGCCCGGGCCGACCCCATGGGCACCCGGCTCATCGACTCCACGCCGCCGGCGACGACGACGTCGGCCTGGCCGCTGATGACCGTGGCCGCGGCGAAGGCGACGGCCTGCTGCGAGGACCCGCACTGCCGGTCGATCGTGGTGCCGGGCACCGACTCGGGCCAGCCGGCGGCCAGGGGTGCGTTGCGGCCGATGTTGAACGTCTGCTCCCCGACCTGGCTCACGCAGCCCCAGAAGACGTCCTCGACGACGGCCGGGTCGATCCCCGAGCGCTCGGCGAGTGCGTTGAGCACGTGCGCGGAGAGGTCGACCGCGTGCACGCCGGACAGCCCTCCCCCGCGCTTCCCCACCGGTGTACGGACGGCGGCACAGATGACGGCATCACGCATGGACCCACTCCTCGTCGACGACGATCCGGCGCGGCCGGGACCGGCCACCCCGTCGCGATCGTATGTTCCACGTCACCCCTGGCAGGCTGGCGGCGTGCACTGGTCCCCTCCGGCCTACGTCCCGGCGGTCCTCGCGGCATGCGCCGCGCTGCTCGGGGCGGCCACCCTGCTGCTGGATGCGCCCGGCCGGCTGCTGGTGGGCGGCGCGGCCCTGCTGCTGCTCGGGCTCGCCGCTCGCGAGGCGCTGCTGCGGCCTCGGCTGGCCACCGGCCCCGACGGCGTGACGGTGCGCACGCTGACCGGCACCCGCGTGCTCCCGTGGGGGCTGCTGCGCGTGCACGTGCGCAGCGCCCGCCGCTGGGGGACGACGGTGCGCACCCTGGAGCTGGAGGCGCCTGCCGCGGGCGACGACGACGGGGTGCTCGTCATCCTGGGCCGGTGGGACCTGGGCGCGGACCCCGCGACGGTGGCCGGCGAGCTGGCGCAGCTGCACCCGCGGAGCGGCCCGGCGACGTGATCTCGCGGACCGCCGGGCCGCCGGGCCGCCGCTGCGCCGGCACCGTCGTGGTCAGGCCGCCCCGACGTGGGAGACGCCGAGGGCCAGCGCGACCAGGAGCACCGCCAGCAGCCCGATGCCGATCGCCTGGACCGCCGTCCTCCGCCGTGTGCCGACGAACAGGGCGGCGACGGCCGCGCCGGTGACGAGGCCGCCCAGGTGGCCCAGGAGCGAGACCCCGGGCAGGAAGCTGATGAAGATGTTGATCCCCAGCAGCACGAGGATGCCGCGCACGTCCTGCCGACGCAGCACCATGAGGACGCCCAGGGCCCCCAGGAGGCCGTAGATGGCCGTCGAGGCGCCTGCGACCGGCCGGGTGAAGTCCCCGAACAGCTGGATGGCCGTGGAGCCGCCCAGCGCCGACACGAAATAGAGCGCCAGGAACCGCAGGCGGCCGAGCTGGCGCTCCAGCTCGGAGCCGAAGATCAGCAGGGCCAGCATGTTGAGCACCAGGTGCACCAGGCCGATGTGCAGGAAGGTGGCCGTCAGCAGCCGCCACGGCTCCCCGAGCTCCACCAGCAGCGGGTACTGGGACAGGGCGGTGAACACCGGGGAGCGGTAGTTCTCCAGCGGGGCGTTGCCGACCAGGCCGGCCGAGACCGCCGTCACCAGGAACATGACGACGTTGACCGCGATCAGCGTCAGCGTGACGCTGCCCCAGCGCGACGCCGCGGCGGAGACGCCGGAGGTGCGCCGGGGGGCGCGGACCGAGGCAGCGCCCGCGCGCACGCACTCCGGGCACTGGAAGCCCACCGACGCCGGGATCATGCAGTCGGGGCAGATGGGCCGGCCGCACCGCGCGCACGAGATGCCCGTGGGCCGCTCGGGATGGCGGTAGCAGGCCGGCGGCGGGGGCGGCGGCTGGTCGGCCGCCCCCCCGCCGTGCGGTTCCGTGCTCAGCTGCGCTGCACCTCGACGGACTGGATCACCACGTCCTCGACGGGGCGGTCGTTGCGGCCGGTGGGCACGGCGGCGATCCGGTCGACGACCTCGCGGCTGGGCTGGTCGGCGACCTCACCGAAGATCGTGTGCTTGCCGGTCAGCCACGTGGTGGGGGCGACGGTGATGAAGAACTGCGAGCCGTTCGTGCCCGGGCCCGCGTTGGCCATGGCCAGCAGGTAGGGCTTGGTGAAGGCCAGGTCGGGGTGGATCTCGTCGCCGAACTGGTAGCCCGGACCGCCGATGCCCTGACCGAGCGGGTCGCCGCCCTGGATCATGAAGCCGGGGATGATCCGGTGGAAGATCGTGCCGTCGTAGAGCTTGTCCGTCGTCTTCTCGCGGGTCGCGGGGTGCGTCCACTCGCGGGCGCCCTCGGCGAGGTCGGCGAAGTTGGCGACCGTCTTGGGCGCGTGGTCGGGGAACAGGTCCACGGTGATGTCGCCGTGGTTGGTGTGCAGGACCGCGCGGCGGGCGGGAGTCGATTCAGTCACGGCTCCACTCTCCCACCGCCGTGCCGACCGGGCGTCGCGGGGCCGGTTTCACGTGGAGCCGGGACGCCGGGCGGGCGCCGGGGGTGGAGACGAGGGGAATCGAACCCCTAACCCCCGCCTTGCAAAGGCGGTGCTCTGCCAATTGAGCTACGTCCCCGGGCGGCCGTGGTCGGCCGGTGGTTCAGCGGGTGGGCGTGCTGACCGCGCCCGGACCGCTCGTCGCTTCGCGCCAGAGGTCGGCCTCGGTGCGGCCGGCCGACCGCTTCCGGACGGCGACGAGTGCACCGGCCGCAGCGGCGGCGAGCGCCAGCTTCTTCAGCACGCGGAGAACCTCCTCGGGCGCTTCGCTCGCCGCGGGGGCGACGTGCGGGTCACTCGGAACCGTGAGGCTCCGGTGCACGGGTGGGCCTGGGAGGACTTGAACCTCCGGCCTCATCCTTATCAGGGATGCGCTCTAACCGCCTGAGCTACAGGCCCGTGAACCTCGAAAAGCGTACCTGACCCCTGGAGCGCTCCCTGCAGGGGGCCCACTCGCACGGAGTGCTCCCCCGTCCGCGCCGGCTCACGGGTCCGCCTTCGGCGAACTCGGGCCCTGCGCCGGCCCCTGGACCCCCGCTTCCCCCGCGCCGGCCCGCGCTCTGGGGGTGTTGTCCGTGCTCCCGGGACCCTGCAGGCCCACCAGAGCGCAAGATGAACCCCTACAGCGCCTGCCCGGTCGTCCCGAATAGGCCCGGAGGGTCCGCGCAGGGACGACGGACACGCTCCGCCCGACCGGGGACGGCACCTGGCCGCCGCGTCCTCCGGAGGAGGACGGAGTGCTCAGTCGCGCTCGGAGAGCGTGACCTCGAGCCCCCCGACCAGGTCGGAGCAGAGGTTGTAGATGAACGTGCCGACGGTGCACAGCGCAGTGAGCAGGACGACGTTGATGGCGCCGATGAGCGCCGCGCCCCAGAACACGACTCCGATCGTCACGACGTCCCCGGAGGACGCGTTCCCCGAGGCGCTGCCGATCTGCCCGAAGAGGTCGTTCACCGCGTCGAAGACGCCGAGCCCGCCGAGCACCATGTAGAGCAGGCCGACCGCCACCATCCAGATGAAGAAGAGGGCGATCGACAGCATCAGCGAGATCTTCAGCGCCGACCAGGTGTCGATGTGGCGGATCTGCAGCCGGGCCCGGCGGGGGCCACGGCCGGCCTTGCCCCGACCGGAGCGGGCACCCCCGACGCTGACGCCGACCGGACCGGCTGCGCCGTCCGGGGTGCCCGCGGACTGCTCCGCGCCGGGAGCCTGCGCCTGCGGCGTCGAGCCCTGCGGCGCCGGACCCTGCTGTGTCGCAGCCTGCTGCGTCGAGGCCTGCGGCGCCGAGCCCTGCTGAGTCGAACCGGGCTGCGCCGGGGAGGAACCGGTGTCCGGGGCCAGCGGCTGCGGGACCACCGGGGCCGCCCCGGTGCCAGGGGACTGGACCCGCTGACTGCCGGTCGCGGGGATGGACTGCGTGGGGGCGGGGTTGCCGTGGGTGGGCGTGCCCTCCGCCGCGCTTCCGTCCCCGGCCCGGGAGTCGGTGCGCACCGAACCGTCCGTCCGGTCGCTCATGCCTGTCTCCCGTTCCGCAGCGGCTGTGCCGCTCCTTCGGTCCCGGGCTCCGCGACGGCTCGTGACCGCCGCGGAGCCGCAGTCTCCTGCGTGCCTAGCTACTCACCCTAGGCGGAGGGCTCGTCGTTGTCCGTCGTACGCGCGATCGCCACGATGGAGACGTCCTCCGGCAAGTTCATCAGCTTGACACCCATCGTGGCCCGATCCTTGTTGTGGCGCACGCCGTTGACCGGCGTCCGGATCACGCCACCCCCGGAGGTGATCGCGTACAGCTCGTCGCCGAGGGTCACGGCCAGCGCCCCCACCAGGGCCCCCTTGCGGGCCTTCGGGTCGGCGGTGAGCACGCCCTTGCCGCCCCGGCCCTGGTTCGGGTAGTTCTCGATGCCGGTGCGCTTGGCGAAGCCGCGCTCCGTGGCGACGAGGACGTCCACCCCCTCCTGCGCGACGATCATCGACAGCAGCCGGTCGTCGTCGGCCAGCGAGATGCCGCGCACGCCCTCGGTCGCCCGGCCCATCGGACGCAGCGCGGCGTCGTCGGCCTTGAAGCGGATCGACATCGCCTTGCGGGTGACCAGCAGCAGGTCCTGGTCGGGGCCGATCAGCGCGGCGCCGACCAGTTCGTCGCCGTCGCGCAGGTTGATGGCGATCACGCCACCCTGGCGCGGGGAGTCGAAGTCGGTCAGCCGGGTCTTCTTGACCTGGCCCTTCGCGGTGGCGAGCACCAGGTACGGCGCGACCGTGTAGTCCTTGATCTGCATGACCTGGGCGATCTTCTCGTCCGGCTGGAACGCGAGGATGTTCGCCACGTGCGCACCGCGGGCGGTCCGGTTGGCCTCCGGCAGCTCGTAGGCCTTCGCCCGGTAGACCCGGCCCTTGTTCGTGAAGAACAGGATCCAGTCGTGGGTGGAGCCGACGAAGAAGTGGTCGACGATGTCGTCCTGCTTCAGCTGCGCTCCCATGACGCCCTTGCCGCCCCGGCGCTGCGACCGGTAGAGGTCGCTCTTCGTGCGCTTGGCGTACCCGGTGCGGGTGATGGTGACGACGACCTCCTCCTCGGCGATGAGGTCCTCCATCGAGACGTCACCCTCGTTGGCGACGAACTGGGTGCGCCGGTCGTCGCCGTACTTCTCGACGATCTCGGCCAGCTCGTCACGGACGATCTGCCGCTGCCGCTCGGGGGACTCGAGGATGGCCTGCAGGTCGGCGATCCGGGCCTCGATCTCGGCGAGCTCGTCGAGGATCCGCTGCCGCTCCAGCGCGGCGAGCCGGCGCAGCTGCAGGTCGAGGATCGAGACGGCCTGGATCTCGTCGACGTCGAGCAGCTCCATCAGGCCGGTGCGCGCGGCGTCGGCCGACTCGCTGCTCCGGATGAGGGCGATGACGGCGTCCAGCTGGTCCAGCGCCTTGGCGTAACCGCGCAGGATGTGCGCGCGCTCCTCGGCCTTGCGCAGCCGGTAGCGGGTGCGCCGCTGGATGACCTCGATCTGGTGCAGCACCCAGTTGCGCACCAGCTCGTCGAGGCGCAGCGTGCGCGGGACGCCGTCGACGATGGAGAGCATGTTGCAGCCGAAGGACGTCTGCAGCTGGGTGTGCTTGTAGAGGTTGTTCAGCACGACCTTGGCGACGGCGTCGCGGCGCAGCGTGATGACGAGCCGGCGGCCGACCCGGTCGCTGGACTCGTCGGCGATCTCGCTGATGCCCTGCAGGCGGCCTTCGCGGACGCCCTCGGCGATCGCCTCGGCGAGGTTGTCGGGGTTGACCTGGTAGGGCAGCTCGGTGACGACCAGCTGCACCCGCCCGCGGCTGTCCTCCTCGACGGTGACGACGGCGCGCATCCGCACGGAGCCGCGGCCGGTGCGGTACGCGTCCTCGATGCCCTCGCGGCCGACGATCAGGCCGTGGGTCGGGAAGTCGGGGCCCTTGATCCGCTCCATGCACGCGGTCAGGGCCTCCTCGGCCTCCGCCTCGGGGTGGTCGAGCATCCAGAAGACCGCCTGGGCCACCTCGCGCAGGTTGTGCGGGGGCATGTTGGTGGCCATGCCGACCGCGATCCCGGCCGAGCCGTTGATCAGCAGGTTCGGGATGCGCGAGGGCAGGACGACGGGCTCTTCGGTGCGGCCGTCGTAGTTGCCCTGGAAGTCGACGGTCTCCTCGTCGATGCCGGCCAGCATCTCCATCGCCAGCGGCGTGAGCCGGCACTCGGTGTACCGCATCGCGGCCGCCGGGTCGTTGCCCGGGGAGCCGAAGTTGCCCTGCCCGTCGATCAGCGGGTAGCGCATCGACCAGGGCTGGGCCAGCCGCACGAGGGCGTCGTAGATCGCCGAGTCACCGTGCGGGTGGTAGTTACCCATCACCTCGGCGACGGGGCGGGCGCACTTGACGTACCCGCGGTCGGGGCGGAAGCCCTGGTCGTACATGGCGAACAGCACGCGCCGGTGCACCGGCTTGAGGCCGTCGCGCACCTCGGGCAGTGCGCGGCCCACGATCACGCTCATCGCGTAGTCGATGTAGCTGCGCTGCATCTCCTGCTGGAGGTCGACCGCTTCGACGCGGTCGCGGGGTGGGGTCTCCGTCACGGTTCAGATCTCCACAGGTCGGTGCACAGGGGTGGACAAAAGGCCAAGTCGACCGTTAAAGGACCCCGTCCTCCCACCCTTCGCGAGCTCAGGGCGGGACCCGGGACGGGGCCTCAGACGTCGAGGAAGCGGACGTCCTTGGCGTTGCGGGTGATGAAGCTGCGCCGCGCCTCGACGTCCTCGCCCATGAGCACGCTGAAGATCTCGTCCGCGGCTGCGGCGTCCTCGAGGGTGACCTGGCGGAGGATCCGGGTCTCGGGGTTCATCGTGGTCTCCCAGAGCTCGCTGGCGTTCATCTCACCGAGCCCCTTGAACCGCTGGATCATCTCGTCCTTGATCTTGCGGCCGCTCTCGACGCCGGCCTTCACGACCGCGTCGCGCTCCTTGTCGCTGTAGGCGTACTCGTCGCCGATCTTGCCGCCCCACTTGATCTTGTAGAGCGGGGGCTTGGCCAGGTAGACGTACTGGCCCTCGACCAGCGGCCGCATGAAGCGGAACAGCAGCGTCAGCAGCAGGGTGCTGATGTGCTGGCCGTCGACGTCGGCGTCGGCCATCAGCACGATCTTGTGGTAGCGCAGCTTCGAGATGTCGAACTCGTCGTGGATGCCGGTGCCGAACGCGGTGATCATCGACTGGACCTCGGTGTTCTTCAGCACCCGGTCGATGCGCGCCTTCTCGACGTTGATGATCTTGCCGCGGATGGGCAGGATCGCCTGGTACATCGAGTCGCGGCCGGACTTCGCCGAGCCGCCGGCGGAGTCGCCCTCGACGATGTAGACCTCGGAGTTGCGCGGGTCGGTGGAGCGGCAGTCGGCCAGCTTGCCGGGCAGCCCGCTCACCGACAGCAGGCTCTTGCGAGCCAGCTTGCGGGCGTCCTGCGCCGCGCGGCGGGCGCGAGCCGCGGAGGCCGCCTTGGTGATGATCGTCTTGGCCTCGGTCGGGTTGGCCTCGAACCAGTGGCCGATCTGCTCGTTGCACACCCGCTGCACGAAGCCCTTGACCTCGGTGTTCCCGAGCTTGGTCTTCGTCTGGCCCTCGAACTGCGGGTCGCCGAGCTTGACCGAGACGATCGCCGCCAGGCCCTCGCGGATGTCGTCCCCGGTGAGCTTGTCGTCCTTCTCCTTGAGGAGCTTCTTCTCCACCGCGTACCGGTTCACGATGGAGGTGAGCGCCGCGCGGAAACCCTCCTCGTGGGTGCCGCCCTCGTGGGTGTTGATGATGTTCGCGAAGGTGTGCACCGACTCGGAGTAGGCGTCGGACCACTGCATCGCGATCTCCACCGACATCGCGGTGTCGTTCTTGCCCACGCCGTCGGCGGAGAAGCCGATGACCGACTTGTGGATCGGCGTCTTGCGCCGGTTGATGTAGGCCACGTAGTCGACCAGGCCGCCGTCGTACCGGTAGGTGACCTCGGTCGGCTCGAACGCCTCCTCCTCGCCCGCGACCGGCGCGGCCGCCTCGGCCAGCGACTCCTCGCCGATGCCGGTCTCGGCCTTGCCGTGACCGGGGCGCTCGTCGCGCACCACGATGGTCAGGCCCTTGTTCAGGAAGGCCATCTCCTGCAGGCGCCGGCTGATCGTGTCGAACGAGTACGTCGTCGTCTCGAAGATCGTCGGGTCGGCCCAGAAGGTGATCGCGGTGCCGCGCTTCTTGGTGGGACCGATCTCCTGCAGCGGACCGGGCTTGGCCTCCGCGTACTCCTGGAACCACTCCTTGCCGTGGGTCCAGACACGCACGTCGAGCCTCGTGGACAGCGCGTTGACGACGGTGACGCCGACGCCGTGCAGACCACCGGAGACGCCGTAGCTCTTCCCGTCGAACTTCCCGCCCGCGTGCAGGACGGTCATGATCACCTCGACGGTGGGCCGCTTCTCGACCGGGTGCATGTCCACCGGGATGCCGCGGCCGTTGTCCTCGACCCGGACGCCGCCGTCGGCCAGCAGGGTCACCCGGACGGTGTCGCAGTAGCCGGCCAGGGCCTCGTCGACGGCGTTGTCCACGACCTCCCACACCATGTGGTGCAGGCCGCGCTCGCCGGTCGAGCCGATGTACATGCCGGGGCGCTTGCGCACCGCCTCGAGACCCTCGAGGACGGTGATGGAGCTGCCCGAGTATGCGGACTCGGTCTGGGGTGCTGCGACCACGTGGGGCCTTCCTCTCGAGCAACCGGCGCATCGCGGCCCCAGCCGGTGCGGGGGGCTCGACGGCGCAGGCGGGCGCTCAGCCGGTTGCTGGCGGTTTTCGTCTCCCACGATACCGCGAGGTGTGACAGGAACAGCGTCGTGCACGCCCTCACGCCGTGTCTGCGCCTCTCGCGGGAGCTCCGCCACCATCCTGCTTGGCCCCCACCCCGACACGCCGTCAGGGCGACGCTGGCCGGTTCCGCGGCGCGCGCGGCCGTCGGAGGGGCCGCAGACTCGGCCGTATGGCACCCCCGGCCGCCGCCCCCGGCAACGACCAGTCCGGCCCGCCCCTCACCTGCCTCGTCACCGGAGCCACGGGCTACGTGGGGGGTCGTCTCGTGCCCGCGCTCCTCGCCGCCGGCCACCGCGTGCGGGTCATGAGCCGCTCGCCGGAGCGGCTGCAGGACCACCCGTGGGCGGGGGACGTGGAGATCGTGCGCGCCGACGCGGGGGACGCGCCGTCGGTCGCAGCGGCGTGCGCCGGGGTCGACGTCGTCTACTACCTGATCCACGCGCTGGGGACCGGGCCGGAGTTCGAGGCGGCCGACCGGCACACCGCGACGGTGATGGCCGCGGCGGTGCGGGCGGCCGGCGCCGGCCGGCTGGTCTACCTGGGCGGGATGGCGCCGGCTGACGAGGAGCTCTCCCCGCACCTGCGCTCCCGGGCCGAGGTCGCGGCGATCCTGCTCGGTTCCGGCGTGCCGACGGTGGTGCTGCGCGCCGCCGTCGTCCTGGGCTCGGGGTCGGCGTCCTTCGAGATGCTGCGGCACCTGACCGAGCGGTTGCCGGTGATGGTCACGCCCCGGTGGGTGCACAGCCGGATCCAGCCGATCGCGATCCGCGACGTGCTGCGGTACCTCGTCGCCTGCGCCCGGCTGCCGGCCGACGTGCACCGCTGCTTCGACATCGGCGGCCCCGACGTCATGGACTACGCCATGATGATGCGTCGCTACGCCCGGGTCGCGGGGCTGCCGCGGCGGCGCATCCTGCCGGTGCCGATCTTCACCCCGTCGCTGTCCAGCCACTGGGTCGGCCTCATCACGCCGGTGCCCGCGTCCATCGCGCGCCCGCTGGTCGAGTCGCTGCGCAACACCGTCGTCGCGACCGAGCACGACATCGCCCGCTACGTGCCCGATCCGCCGGAGGGGCTGCTCGGCTTCGACGAGGCGGTGCGGCTGGCCATCCAGCGGGTGCACGACTCCGACGTCGTGACCCGCTGGGCGTCGGCGTCGGTCCCGGCGCGCCCTCCGACCCGCTGCCGACCGACCCGGACTGGGCGGGGGGCAGCCTCTACGTCGACGAGCGGGTGCGGCCCACGACCGCTCCGGCCGAGACCGTGTGGCAGGTGGTGGAGGGCATCGGCGGGGACGCCGGCTGGTACTCCTGGCCGCTGGCCTGGCGGGTCCGCGGCTGGCTGGACCGGGCGGTCGGTGGGGTGGGTCTGCGGCGGGGACGGCGCGACCCCGACGAGCTCTACGTCGGCGATGCGCTGGACTTCTGGCGGGTCGAGGAGCGCGAGGAGGGCCGGCTGCTCCGGCTGCGCGCCGAGATGCGGCTGCCCGGGCTCGCCTGGCTGGAGTTCCACGTGGAACACGACCCGGCCGCGGGCGGTACGACCCTGCGCCAGCGGGCGACCTTCGCCCCGCGCGGGCTGGCCGGGCACCTGTACTGGTGGGCGGTCGCCCTCTTCCACGGCTTCGTCTTCGGCGGCATGCTGCGCGGCATCACCCGGGCGGCCGAGCAACGCAGCGGACGGGCAGACGCGCCGTCCTGGCTCACCACGCGGGGTCCTGGCTCAGCGTCGACGGTGAGCCAGGACCCCTGACGATCAGGTGACCTGATCATCAGCGGACTCAGACGAGCAGCTGGGCGGCGGCGAGCTCCCGGTAGAGCGGGCTCGTGCCGACCAGCTCGTCGTGGGTGCCGCGGGCGACCACCCGGCCCTCGTCGAGCACCACGATCTGGTCGCTGTCGAGGACGGTGGACAGCCGGTGGGCGACGACGAGCAGCGCCCGGCCCGCCGACGCCGCCGCCAGCGTCGTGCGCAGCAGGCCCTCGTTCCGCGCGTCCAGGCTCGCCGTCGGCTCGTCGAGCAGCAGCAGCTCCGGCCGGGCGAGCAGGGAGCGGGCGATGGCCAGGCGCTGCCGCTCACCCCCGGAGAGCAGCACGCCCTCGTCGCCGACCAGCACGTCCAGGCCGCGCGGGGACCGGCGCACCACCTCGGTCAGGCCCACGTCGGCGAGCACCGCCCACAGCTCGGGATCGGTCGCGTCGGGCCGGGTGAGCAGCAGGTTGTCGCGCACCGACCCCGCCAGGACCGGCGCCTCCTGCTCCACGTAGCCGAGCCGGGCGCGCAGGGCCGCCCGGGGCAGGTCGCGGACGTCGGTGCCCGCCCACCGGATCGCCCCGCCGGAGAGCGGGTAGAAGCCCTCGATCAGCGCCAGGACCGTCGACTTGCCCGCACCCGACGGGCCGACCAGCGCGACCCGGCTGCCGGCCGGGACCTGGAGGGACACCCCGTGCAGCACGGGGGTGCCGTCGGGGTAGGCGAACGACACGTCGTCGAGCTCCAGCAGCGGTGCGCCGGCGACCGGCGCCACTGATCCCGACCCGGTGCGCTGCGGGCGCTCGTCGTCCTCCGGCGCGAGGGCGAGCACCTCCTGGATCCGGGCGAGCGCGCCCAGGCCGGTCTGCAGCTGGGTCCACGCGCTGATCGCCTGCCCCAGGGGCATGACCAGCAGGAACAGGTACAGGATGAAGGCGACCAGGGACGCCACGGTGATCGAGCCGCTCGCCACCCGGTAGCCGCCGACGCCGAGCACCGCCAGGAAGGCCCCCTGGACGGCGATCGAGCCGGCCGGCGAGACCAGCGCCTCCAGCCGGGCCACCTGCACGCCGGCCGCGTAGGCGCGGCGGGCACTGGCGCCCACGGCCGCGACCTCCCGCGTCGTGGCCCCGCTGGCCCGGATGGTGCGGACCGCCGACAGCGCCCGCTCGACCGCCGCCGTCATCGCCCCGACCTCCTCCTGGGCGCGCTGCGACAGCCGGCGCACGCCGCGGGAGGCGAGGACGGCGGCGACCGCACCGACGGCGACGGCCAGCACCGTGACGAGCAGCAGCCAGACGTCGACCACGGCCATGGCCACCAGGGCGCCCACCCCGACGACCACCGAGCCGGCGACCTCGACCACGCCGGCGGTCACGGTGGCGCGCAGCAGCGTGGTGTCCGAGCCCACCCGGGACATCAGGTCGCCGGTGCGGCGGCGGTCGTACTCCGCCACGGGGAGCCGCAGCAACCGGTCGACCAGGGTCAGCCGGGTGGTGAGCACGAACCCCTCGGCCGTGCGCTGCAGGACGAACTGCTGCACCGCCGAGAGGGCCGACGCGGCCACCAGCACGACCACGAGCAGCCCGACCGCGGGAAGCAGCGGGTCGCCGGCACCCACCACGTCGATGACCCGCGCCACGAGAGCCGGCTGGGCGAGCGCAGCGGCCGCGCCGACCAGCGACAGCCCGGCGGCCAGCAGGAGCTGGCGGCGGTGCGGGCGCAGGAGCGGCAGCAGGTCGGCCAGCCGCGCGGCCGGGGCAGGGCCGTCCGCCGGAGCTGTCACCGCGGGCGACGCCGTCAGGCGCCGGCGGTGAGGCCGGCGGTGATCGCCGTCAGCAGCCGCGTGTGGTGCTCCAGCAACTGCGGCCGGTGCCCGTCGGGCCGGACCGCCGCCACGTGCCCCGCAGCCGACCAGAACTCGTCGCCGTCGTCGCTGCCGAGCAGCAGCGCGTGCACGGCCGGGTCCTGGGCCAGGCGGCGCAGCCGCGGGTCGTCCTCGGCGGCCAGCAGCAGCCAGCGGGCGTCGAAGGCCTCGTCGCCGCTGGGCATCGGCACGAGGCCGCCGGTCCGGTGCCGCCAGAAGCGGGCCGGGCTCAGCCGGAAGCCCGGCACGCTGCCCAGCATCGGGACGGCGGTGACCGCGTACTCCGGCACGAGGTAGCGGCCCGACGCGTAGACGACGTCGAACGCGACCAGCTCGAGCGTGCCCGCCCGGCCGCGCAGCACGTTCCCCGCCCGGTGGTCCTTGGTGGCGCGCACGGGAGCGCTGGCGATCAGGTCGGCGAGGGGGGCGTCCTCCGGAGCGGTGCCGTCGGACACCGTCCAGCCGTTCTGCAGCGCCCATCCCTGGGCGCCCACCAGGTCGCCCTCGTAGCGGAACACCTGCTCGACGGCGCCCGGCGTGCGCCGGCGGCGGCCGAACAGCCCCCGTCGCGCCGGCTGCTCCGGCGGCGGGAACTCCTGGGGCGGGAACTGCTGCTGGGGGTGCTGCTCCTGCGGGGGCTGTGCCTGCGGGTACTGCGGGCCCTGCGGCGGCGGGTAGCCCGCCGGCGGCACGTCCTCCCGGGGCGGCGCCGGGCGCTCGGGCTCCGCGGCGGGCAGGTCCCACCCCGGGGGCTGCCAGGGCTGGTTCGCGGGCGGCTCGTCGCGGGGCGTCCTCCGCCGGTCGGCGAAGTTGGGGCGGTCCTCGTCCTCGGCCCCGCCGCCGCCGAGGTGCGGCGGCTCGCGCCAGCCGCGGCCGTCGCCGTCGTCGAAGCCGTCCCGGTCACCGTCGCGGGGGGTGCTCATACCTGCATCGTCCTCCCCGGCGCCGGCCCGTCGGGCGGGCGCCTCATCCGTAGGTGTCGCGCGGCCCCCGGCCGCGCACCGAGCGCGGACCCTTCTTCCAGCTCGGGGCTGTCGGTCCGACAACGCGCAACCGGGTCACGACGTCCCCGCCCACCTGCGCGCGCAGCTTGCCGAGGATGGACGGCGCCAGCAGCCGCAGCTGCGTGGCCCACGCCGTGGACTCGGCGACGACCAGCAGCTCGCCCTCGCTGAGGGTCTGCGGCCGGCAGTGCGCGGCGATGTCGGGGCCGACGATCGCGTCCCACCGGCCGAACACCGAGCCCACCTTCGTCCGGGCCGACCAGTCCTGCTGGTTGACCAGGGCGTCGACCAGGTTGCCGAGCGGCTGGGGGTCGTCGGCGCCCGGGCGCGGCCCGGTCCAGGTGCGGCGCGGCCCGGCGATCCGGCGACGGGTGGGCCGCGGCCGGGCCGCCGAGGCGGCCCGCGCCGCCTCGAGCGCGGCTCGCGCGATGTCGCTGGGCCGCGCCGGCCGGTCCTCGCTCACCGGGCTCCTCCCTCACCGGCCGGGACGGCGTCCTTCACCACGAGCGCCAGGCCACCGCCCACCTCGACCCGGGTGCCGCGCAGCTCCGTGGGCACGTCGTCGACGACGGCCGCGGTGATCAGCGTCTGCTCGGCCGACCGTGCGACCTGGGCGAGGGCCGCCCGCCGCTCGGCGTCGAGCGTGGCGAACACGTCGTCGAGGATCAGGATGGGGTCCTCGCCCTCGCTCCGGAGCACGGCGAAGGTGGCCAGCTTGAGCGCCAGGGCCAGCGACCAGCTCTCCCCGTGGCTGGCGAAGCCCTTCGCGGGGGCGGGGCCGAGGTGGATCACCAGGTCGTCGCGGTGCGGCCCCACCAGCGTCATGCCGCGGTCGAGCTCGTCGCCGCGGCGCTCGGCGACCCGCGCCCGCATCGCCTCGGTGAGCTCCGCCCCGGAGGGCAGCTCGTCGTCGGCCCGCAGGGCGGCGCCGTCCCCGGCCAGCGGCACCGTCGAGCTGTAGCCCAGGCCCGCGGTCGCGGCGCCGTCCCCGGCGACGCCGGCGTAGGACTCGGCGACGTGCGGCGCCAGGTCGGCGACCAGCCGTAGGCGGGCGGCCAGCAGCTGACCGCCGAGGTCGGTGAGGTGCCCGTCCCAGACGTCGAGGGTCTCCATCGCCTTGCCGCGCGCCAGGCGGGCGGTCTTCAGCAGTGCGTTGCGCTGCTTGAGCACGCGCTCGTAGTCGCTGCGCACGCCGGCCAGGCGGGGCGTCCGGGTGGCGAGCAGCTCGTCGAGGAAGCGACGCCGCTCGGTGGGGTCGCCACGGATCAGCAAGAGGTCCTCGGGCGCGAACAGCACCGTGCGCACCAGGCCCAGCACCTCGCGGGGGCGGGGCAGGGCGGCCCGGTTCACCCGCACCCGGTTCGCCTTGCCCGGGTTGATCTCGATCTCGACGAGCAGCTCCCGGTCACCGCGGCGCAGCGCCGCGCGGACCACCGCCTGGGCCGCTCCGTGACCGACCAGCGGAGCGTCACCGGAGACCCGGTGGCTGCTCATGGTCGCGAGGTAGCCCACCGCCTCGACGAGGTTGGTCTTGCCCTCGCCGTTGCGCCCGACGAACACGGTCGGCCCCGGCCCCAGGGCCAGGTCCACCCGGTCCCAGCTGCGGAAGGAGCCGACCTGCAGGTGCCTCAGGTACACCTCAGGCCCTCCCCGGTCACGCGGGCCGCTCGGCCTCCTGCGCCTGGACGGCGCGCACCGAGTGCCCGCCGAACTGGTTGCGCAGCGCGGCGACCGCCTTCATGGTCGGCGAGTCCTCCTGGCGGGAGGAGAAGCGGGCGAACAGCGAGGCCGCGATCGTCGGCACGGGGACGGCGTTCTCGATCGCCTGCTCGACGGTCCAGCGACCCTCGCCGGAGTCCTCGGCGTAGCCGCTGATCTCCTCGAGCGCCGGGTCCTCCTCCAGCGCGCGGACCAGCAGGTCCAGCAGCCAGGAGCGGATGACGGTGCCCTGCGTCCAGGACGCGATGACGCCCGGGACGTCCTCGACGAGGTCGACGGCGGCCAGCAGCTCGTAGCCCTCGCCGTAGGCCTGCATCAGCGCGTACTCGATGCCGTTGTGGACCATCTTGCTGAAGTGGCCGGCGCCCACCGGGCCGGCGTGCACGAACCCGGCGCCGGGCATTTCCTGCCCGGACTCGTCGTGCGGTGCCGGCGGCTTGAGCGCGTCGAAGATCGGCTGCGCCTTGGCGACGTCCTCCTTGGTGCCACCGACCATCAGCGCGTAGCCGTTCTCCAGGCCCCAGACGCCACCGGAGACGCCGGCGTCGATGTAGCCGATGCCCTTCTCGCGCATCATGACGTCGTGCACCTGGTCGTCGGTGTACTTCGAGTTTCCGCCGTCGATCACGACGTCGCCGGGGCTGAGCAGCTCGCCCAGCTCCTTGATCGTCGCCTTCGTCGGCTCACCCGCGGGCACCATCACCCACACCACGCGAGGCGTTGTGAGCGCCTCCACCAGTGCGGGCAGGCTGTCGACGTCGCGCTTGCCGGGAGCACGGTCGTATCCCACGACCTCGTGCCCGGCGCGTCGCAGCCGCTCGGCCATGTTGCCGCCCATCTTGCCCAGCCCGATCAGCCCCAGCTGCACGGTCCCGCCTCTCTTCGCCGTCGTGGTCGCGATCCATCGTGCTCGTGCCGGGCGGCTCCCGCCCGGCGGCCGACCCCGGGCCCGCGCAGGGGCCCAGGGCGGAAGTGGCTCAGCCCGGCAGCCGCACCGGCATGATCAGGTACCGGTAGCTCCCGGGACGCTCGACCGGCGCCGGCTTGTCGTCGTCGGCCGCCGGCTCCTCGACGCCGGACAGCACGGCCGGCTTCAGCGGGCTGGTGAAGTCCATCCGCGCGCGCTCGGTGTGCACGGCGGCCAGGCCATCGAGCAGGAACGTCGGGTTGAACCCGATGGTCAGCGGCTCGCCGTCGAACTCGACGTCACAGCGCTCCTCCGCCTGCCCCTCGTCGTCGCTGCCCCCGGCCCGCAGGGTGACCTGCCCCGGCGTGAACTCGCAGCGCAGCGGCGTCCCCCGCTCGGCGACCAGGGCCACCCGCTTCGCTGCGTCGGTGAACAGGCCCACCGGCAGGGTGGCGTTGGCCAGCGACTCGTTGGGCATGATCGCGCGGTACTTCACGAACTCGGCGTCGAGCAGCCGGGTGGTGGTCTGCCGGTCCTTGCCCGAGAGGCCGAGGATGCCCTCGCCCGAGCTGCCCGAGGACAGCGAGAGCGTGATCTCCGGGCCGCTGGTCAGCGTCTTGGCCGCCTCGGCGAGCGTGCGCGCCGGAACCAGCACCGCGGCCGAGAGCCCGGAGGTCTGCGGGCGCCAGGCGAACTCGCGCACGGCGAGGCGGTAGCGGTCGGTGGCGGCGAGGGTGATCTGGTCGTCGTCGATCTCCAGCCGGACACCGGTGAGCATCGGCAGCGTGTCGTCCCGCCCGGCTGCGACCGCGACCTGGGCGACGGCCTCGGCGAAGACGTCGCTGTCGACGTTCCCGGCGGCCGAGGGCATGGAGGGCAGCGACGGGTAGTCCTCGACCGGCAGCGTCGGCAGGCTGAACCGGGCGTTGCTGCAGGTGATCGCCAGGCGCGGGCCCTCGGCGCTGATCTCGACCGGGTGCGGGGGCAGCGCGCGGGTGATCTCGGCGAGCAGCCGCCCCGGGACGAGGACGCGGCCGCTCTCACTGGTCTGCACGTCGACCTCGGAGCGGGCCGACACCTCGTAGTCGAAGCCGGAGACCGACAGCTGGTTCCCCTCGGCCTCGAGCAGGATGCCCGCCAGCACCGGTACCGACGGCCGCGGCGGCAGGCTGCGCGCCGTCCAGGCGACGGCGTCGGCGAGCACCTCACGTGCCACCCGGAACTTCATCTCTCGACCCACCCATGTTCGGTCCGGCCCTGCGGCCACCGGGAGGGCGGACGGCACGGGCACGGAGCTCGTCGTTCGTACTGCTGCGAGGCCAGGGCTCCGCTGCGGTGCTCATCGTGCCTGTTGCAGCCCCCGGTGGGGAAACCCCGGTCCCTCGATGGGCTGCTGATCCGGATCCTGCCGCTGCGCTCCGGGGAGCCTCGCAGCGCAGCGTCCCCACCCAGAGTGTGGTTCGAGAATTCTCCGGGATAACTCCTTCATCCTCGTCATCACTGGTGTGGAAGCTGGGGATCGAGGCCCTTCCCGCAGGTCAGCGGCCGATCGGGGGTGTTGGCCGACTGTGGGTGGTCGGCGTCCTCCTGTTGTCGACACGTGGACAGATCGACGGTTGTGCACCGTGACCCGCGGCGGTCCACCTGCTGTCCCCTGCGTCTCCCCGGTCCGTCCCCAGGTCCTGTGCGGGGCGTGCGGTGGGCGTCCGGGGCGGAGTGAGCCCGGCGTCGCCCGGCACGGTGTTCTCCCAGGTCAGGCGCTCGCTGAGCGGGCGGAGCCGGCGGGACCGGGCGCCGGCGGCGGTGTCCCGTGACGGCGGGGAACGACGTCGTCGCGGTTTCCCCCAGTCTGTGCACATTCCTGGGGACAACTTCTCGACGAGTCGACGTCCTCCGGCGCCCTTGCGCGGGTCATCGCGCCCAGAACCTGCGGATCCGTCGTCCCCAGGGATCCACACAGGTGTGGACAACCACTTGTCGACCACCACGGGACGGTGGCCGGTAGCTGTCCGGACGGTGACCGTTCCGGCCGCGCGCCGTCACCGCCGGCGTCCCCGGACCAGGCCTCCACGATGTTGATCAGGTGACCTGATCGTTCTGGGTCCTGGCTCACGATCGGTGGTGAGCCAGGACCCCACCAGGTGAGCCAGGACCCCCGCCAGGTGAGCCGGGGAAGGCCACGAGCGGGCGCGTGAGGGGTCCCCGAGGTGGACGGACCGCGCGCAACCGGCGAGCGGCTGGCGGGCGCGGAGTGCTCCGGGGAGCCGGTTGTGGGCGCGGTGCGGTCCGTCCGGCCCCTCCGAAGGCTCGCCACGAGCGAGCGAGTCGGGAGAGGGAGGGGTCCTCTTACTGCCGGGCGCGGCTCTTGATGCGGGCGGTGAGCTCGGTGACCTGGGTGTAGGTGGCCCGCCGCTCGCTCATCAGGTTGGTGATCTTCTTGACGGCGTGCATGACCGTGGTGTGGTCCTTGCCGCCGAACGAGGCACCGATCCGCGGCAGGGAGAGCTCGGTCAGCTCACGGCAGAGGTACATCGCGATCTGCCGGGCGTTGACCAGCGTGCGGCTGCGGTTGGTGCCCTGCAGCTCCTCCATCGTCACGGAGAAGTACTCCGCCGTGGCGGCCATGATGATCGCCGCGGTGATCTGCGGGCCCTGCTCGTCGCTGATCAGGTCCTTGAGCACCAGCTCGGCCAACGGCAGGTCGACCTGCTGCTTGTTCAGCGACGCGAACGCGGTGACCCGGATGAGCGCGCCCTCGAGCTCGCGGATGTTGGTCTGCACCTTGCTCGCGATGAACTCCAGCACCTGGTCGGGCACCTGGAGCCGCTCGCCCCACGCCTTCTTGCGGAGGATCGCGATACGGGTCTCGAGGTCCGGCGCCTGGACGTCGGTGATCAGCCCCCACTCGAAGCGGGTGCGCAGCCGGTCCTCCAGCGTGGTCAGCTTCTTCGGCGGCCGGTCGGAGGTGATCACGATCTGCTTGCTGGCGTTGTGCAGCGTGTTGAAGGTGTGGAAGAACTCCTCCTGCGTGCGCTCGGCCCGCTCGAGGAACTGGATGTCGTCGATCAGCAGGAAGTCGATGTCCCGGAAGCGGCGCCGGAACTCCTCGGCCCGGCCGGAGTGCACCAGGTTGATGAACTCGTTGGTGAACTCCTCGGTGCTCACGTACCGGACGCGGACGTTGGGGAACATCCGGGCGGCGTAGTGGCCGATGGCGTGCAGCAGGTGGGTCTTGCCCAGCCCCGACTCGCCGTAGATGAACAGCGGGTTGTACGCCCGGGCGGGGGCCTCGGCGACGGCGACCGCGGCGGCGTGCGCGAAGCGGTTGCTGTTCCCGATGACGAAGGAGTCGAAGACGTACTTCGGGTTGAGGCCGGGATCCAGCCCGCCCGGTCGGCCCGACTCGGCGCGCCGGGGGCGGGCTGCCGAGCCGCCACCGGAACGGCGCGGCTCCCCCGCCGGTGCGTCGACGTCGAAGGGGAGCACGTCGGCGGTCCGCTCGTCCTCGCCGCCCCAGTCCCGGCTGCCGGAGTCGGGGGCGGGCCCGGTCGGGCCCCACGTCGTGGTGCTCCAGTCCTCCGGAGCGCCACGGTCGGCCGGCGGACGCTGCGGGCCGTCGGCCGGGTGGAGCTCGCGGACCTCGGGGAACTCGGGGGTGGCCGACCGGTCGGCGGATGCGGACCGGTCCCAGGGGGCGGCGGTGCCGACGACGTCGGTCCGTACGCCGAACGCGCTGCGTCCGTCGTCGGCACGGTCGCGGGTCGCCTGGTCCTCCTCGGCCCGCTGTGCCTCCACGGCCGACCACGGTCGCCGGGTCGGCTCGGGCTCGGCGGGCGGCGGAGGAGGAGCCGGGGAGTCCTCCACCTGGACGGCGACGCGGATGTCGCGGCCGTAGGTCTGGGACAGCGCCTCGGCGAGCACCCGGCGCATGCGGGACTCGAGCACCGTCTGGGTGAATTCGTTCGGGGCCTCCAGGACGGCGGTGTCCTCGAACAGCCCGACGGGTCGCGTCAGGTTCAGCATCGCGTTCTGCTGCGGGGAGAGGCTGGTCGCCAGTCGCTCCCGGATCTGGTCCCAGACCGTCGCCAGGTCCAGCGTGGCATCGGCCATGCCGTCTCGTCCTCCCCTGCTGTCCACCCCGCGGCCGTCCCCGGTTGCGTCCGTCCCGGCCCACCTGGCCTCCGCGAACCGCGGACCGTCCACCGGTGGGGTGCCCCGGTTGTGGACATCCGAACGCATGTGGTCCACATCGGTGTCCACAGGCTGTGCACGGCCGGCAGAGGTGCTGCGCCGGCTCCGCACGGGACGACGGCCGGTGCAGCATATTCGCTGGTCACGGCCCGGATCGGGCGGCTGGAGGAGTGGCTCGGCGGTCGGTCGACCGACGGGGTCGGCCCGCGCGTCGTGACCCTGACGCCCGACGCGGAGCGACGGCGACGCTAACAGCCCCGTCCACAGCCCGGCAACGCTGCGGGGCCGGAACCGCCGGTTCCCCGCGGCGCGAGCGTGTCGGGCCCGGGCGGAGCTCCCCGGCGCGCCGCGGACTTCCGCCCGGGCCGCTCGGGCCACCATGGGCGGTCGGTCACCGGCACCCGCCGGTCCTCGGCTATGCTGGCCGGAGTCTGTGGACGGGTCTGCCCGTGTCCCGGCCACGCCAGTCTGCGCGGTCGGGCCTGGGTGCGCCGGTCCGCAGTGCCAGCTTCCAGGGCTCCGGGGACGGTCACCGTGCCGCTCCGACGCCCTGCGCGCGTCCGTCCACCGACGGGAGCGCACCGCCGATGTCGTGTAGTGGGAGTACCTCGTGAGCAAGCGCACCTTCCAGCCGAACAACCGCCGCCGGTCCAAGACCCACGGCTTCCGGCTGCGGATGCGGACCCGCGCGGGCCGGGCGATCCTCGCCACCCGTCGGCGCAAGGGCCGCGAGAAGCTCTCCGCCTGACGTGCTGCCTGCGCAGGCACGCCTGCGCCGGCGCCCGGAGTTCAGCGCGGTCGTCCGATCCGGCCGGCGCGCCGGGCGGCCGACCATGGTGCTGCACTACCTCCCCGAACGGCCCGAGCAGCCGGCCGGCGACCCCGCGTCGCCGCCGGCCGCGCGGGCCGGTTTCGTGGTGGGGAAGAGCGTGGGCAACTCGGTGGTCCGACACCGGGTGACCCGTCGCCTGCGTGCGGTCGTGCGAGCCGAGCTCGACCGCCTGCCCGCCGGTGCGGATCTGGTGGTCCGCGCCCGCCCCGAAGCAGCCGACGCCGACTCGGCGGTGCTGCACCGGGACCTGGTCTCGGGCCTGGACCGGCTCCTCGGCGACCGGGCCTCCCGGCGATGAGCGCGCCGGCCGGGGCGAGCCCGCGGCGCTCCGCCGTCGCGCGGCTGCTGCTGCGCGCCGTCGGCTTCTACTCCCGGGCGATCAGCCCGGCGCTGCCGCCGCGCTGCCGGTTCCACCCGACCTGCAGCGCGTACGCCGCCGAGGCGGTCGGCACGCACGGAGCGGCTCGCGGCAGCTGGCTGGCGCTGGTCCGGCTGGCCAAGTGCGCGCCGTGGCACCCGGGCGGCGTGGATCTCGTCCCGCCGGCGCGTGGAACCGGGACGGGTGCCCGCTCGTCCAGCACAGCGGCACGTCCTCCCGGCGCGCCGTCCGATGACCCCGGCCGCGAGGCCACCCCGCCGGCCGCGTGCCGGACCCCGCAGGAGGAGTCCTCCGTTGCTTGACTGGCTGTACACCGCCATCTCCTGGGTCATGGCCCGGTGGCACTCGCTCTGGAACTGGATCTTCGGCGACCCGCCCGCCGAGTCCGGTCTCTCCGGCCTCAGCTGGGTCCTGGCGATCGTCTTCCTGGTCGTCACCATCCGGCTGATCCTCTTCCCGCTGTTCGTCAAGCAGGTGAAGTCGCAGCGGGCGATGCAGGAGCTGCAGCCGGAGATGGCGAAGCTGCGCAAGCAGTACGGCAGCGACCGCCAGGGCATGGCCCAGGCGCAGCAGAAGCTGTTCAAGGAGCGCGGGGTCAACCCGCTGGCCGGGTGCCTGCCGATCCTGCCGCAGATCCCGGTCTTCCTGTCGCTGTTCCACGTCCTGCGCCGGCTGGCCCCGGACAAGCAGGGCCTCTACTCGTGGACCGACGAGCTCACCGACCAGGCGGCACGCGCCAAGCTCTTCGGTGCGCCGATCTCCGCGTCGTTCAACATGAGCGGCGCCAAGGAGCAGGCGATCCTGGACATCGCCAGCTACACCACCATCCGGATCGTCGCCTTCGCGCTGATCGTCGTGATGTGCTTCACGACGTACTTCACGCAGAAGCAGATCATGGCGCGCTCGGGCCCCGTCGAGGGTCAGGCAGCGATGGTGCAGAAGCTGATGCTCTACGGCGTGCCGCTGAGCCTCTTCGTCTCCGGCTTCATCTTCCCCATCGGTGTCCTCATCTACTGGATGACGAACAACCTGTGGACGATGGGCCAGCAGTTCTTCATCCTCCGCAAGCTGCCGCCGCCCGGCTCCGACGCCGGGAAGGCGAAGGCGGATGCGGACAAGCCGGCCGTCGACCCGAAGACGCTCGCCCCGAAGCCGGGCGCGAAGCCGGTGCGACCCAAGCAGGGGCGCCCCGCCTCCACCACGGCCGCGCCGTCGAGCACCGTGGACGGCGACGGTCGCGTCGGCGACGACCCGACGTCCGACGGGTCCACAGGGAACGGGTCCACGGGGAACGGGTCCACGGGGAACGGGTCCACGGCCACCGGGTCCACGGCCACCGGGTCCACCGGCTCGCGCAGCGCGGGGTCCGGCGCCGGCCGGAACTCCCGCTCCGGAGCGGGCCAGGGGCCGGCCAACCGCGGGAAGCGGAAGCGTCGCTGACCCTCGCCCGACCGCTTTCCAGCCGGCCCGCCCGGCACACAGTCCACCGGGGCCACCCGGCCGCCGCACCGAACTGGGAGGAACACCCGTGAGTGCTCCGCAGCAGCCCGTGACAGACAACCCGCCCGCTCTGCCCGACGCGGACGCCGCCAGCGACGACGCCGTCGTGGAGCCCGTCGATGTCGAGACCGCCGAGACGGGTGGGGCCGGTGGGACCGCTGACGACCTGCTGGTCCGCGAGGGCGACGTCGCCGGGGACTACCTCGAGCGGCTCCTCGACATCCTCGACGTGGACGGCGACATCGACCTCGACGTGGAAGGGGACCGGGCGTCGGTCGCGATCGTCGGCGGCCGGCTGGACGACCTGATCGGTCCCGACGGCGCCACGCTGGAGGCGCTCCAGGAGCTCACCCGCCTCGCCGTCGCCCAGTCCACGGGTGTGCGCAGCCGGCTGATGCTCGACGTGGGTGGCTACCGGGCCAAGCGCCGGGCGGACCTCACCTCGCTGGCCGGCGAGACCGCGCGCCGGGTCTCCGCCAGCGGCCAGCCGGAGCGGCTCAGCCCGATGAACCCCTTCGAGCGCAAGGTCGTGCACGACGTCATCGCCTCGGTGGCCGGCGTGCACAGCGAGTCGGAGGGCGAGGAGCCCCGCCGCCGCGTCGTGGTCCTGCCCGACAGGTGAGCGACGGAGGTCCCGGGCCCGACGCCCCGGCCGCCCCCGAGGTGCCCGCGCCGCCGGCGGCCGTCGCCGTCTTCGGCGACGCCCTGCCCGCGGCGCAGCGGTACGTGGCCAAGCTGGCCTCCGATGGGGTGACGCGCGGCCTGATCGGCCCCCGCGAGGTCCCGCGGCTGTGGGAGCGGCACGTCCTCAACAGCGCGGCAGTGGCCGAGGCCGTCCCCCGGGACGCCCGGGTGGTCGACGTCGGCAGCGGCGCGGGCCTCCCCGGCATCCCGCTCGGGCTGGCCCGCCCGGACATCGCCCTCACCCTGGTCGAGCCGATGGCCCGGCGGGTCGAGTTCCTGGAGGAGGCGGTCGCCGACCTGGCGGGTCCGTCCGCCACCTGGCGCGTGGTGCGCGGACGGGCCGAGGACCGGTCGGTGGTGACCGCCGTCGGCCGGGTCGACGTGGTCACCGCACGGGCGGTCGCCCCACTCCCCCGGCTCGTCGGCTGGTGCCGCGGCCTGCTCCGGCCAGGCACCCAGCTGGTGGCCCTGGTCGGCGCCCGCGCGCTGGCCGAGCTGCCGGCCTTCCTGCCCGAACTCCACGCCGCCGGCATGCGCGACATCGAACCGCGTGCCGTCGGTGCATCCCTGGGAGACGCTGCCACTACCGTGGTGGTCATGACGCGGGGAGACCGGTGAGGCTGCCGGTCGGCGCTCCCGCGTCCTGTTCCACGTGGAACAGGCACTGCTACCCGATCCGTTCCACGTGAAACGGCGCCAGAGGAAGGACCTGCGATGACCGACCCGGGCGAGCGGCTGCGCAGCAGCCTCGCCGCTGACCAGTCGTCGACCGCATCGTCCTCCGGTGGGCTCGCGGACTTCGACAGCCCCATCGCCATGGAGGCCCTGCGTGCCACGCGTGTCCTGCACGCCGCCGAGCAGGAGCCCTTCCCGGCGCCCGGGCGCATCCGGGTCATCACGATCGCGAACCAGAAGGGTGGGGTCGGGAAGACGACGTCGACGGTGAACCTCGGCGTCGCGCTCGCCCTCTACGGGCTGCGCACCCTGGTGATCGACCTCGACCCGCAGGGCAACGCGAGCACGGCCCTCGGCGTCGAGCACACGGTCGGCACGCCGTCGATCTACGACGCCCTCGTCGGTGACAGCACCCTCTCCGAGGTGGTGCACGCGACGACCGCCAGCCCGAACCTGCTCTGCGTCCCGGCGACCATCGACCTGGCCGGCGCCGAGATCGAGCTGGTCTCCGTCGTCGCCCGGGAGCACCGGCTGCGCCGGGCCATCGAGGCGTACGTGGCGGCGCTGCCGCGGGAACGGCGCCCGCACTACGTGCTCATCGACTGCCCGCCCTCGCTCGGCCTGCTGACGTTGAACGCGCTGGTGGCCGGCGACGAGGTGCTCATCCCCATCCAGTGCGAGTACTACGCGCTGGAGGGGTTGGGGCAGCTGCTCAACAACATCGACCTGGTCCGCCAGCACCTCAACCCGGGGATCGCCGTGCGGACCATCCTGCTCACCATGTACGACGGGCGGACGAAGCTCGCCGACCAGGTCGCCGACGAGGTCCGCAACCACTTCGGGGACCTCGTGCTGAACGCCGTGATCCCCCGCAACGTGCGGGTCTCCGAGGCGCCGGGCTACGGGCAGTCGGTGCTGACCTACGACCCGGGCTCGCGCGGCTCGACCAGCTACGTGGAGGCCGCCCGCGAGCTGGCCCAGCGCGGGGTGGCCCTCGAGCCCCTCGATGCGTCCACCGGCAGCAACGGGGCCACCCCGGTCGGCGCGCTCGCCTTCGGGGAGACGTCGGTGCCGTTCGGCGGCCAGGACTCCCAGTGACCACCCCTGCCAGCGAGGAGCTGTCATGACGAAGCGAGGCGGCCTCGGACGCGGGCTGGCGGCGCTCATCCCGACCGGGCCGGCGCCCACGCCTCCCCCGGTCGCGCCCACCACCCCGGCGCCGGGCACGGAGCGGGACGAGCAGTCGGCTCCGCGCTCCGGGACCGGACCGGACGGCGCCTCGCCGGTCGCGGAGGCGACCGAGCCGTCGCGTGCGCCGGTCAGCCTGGTGCCCTCCCCGGCGCCGTCCCCGGCCGCGGAGACCGACGCGGTGGGCGTCCCGGGCGCGCAGCTGCGCGAGGTCGGGGTCGAGGACGTCGTGCCGAACCCGAAGCAGCCGCGGCAGGTCTTCGACGACGAGGCCCTGGAGGAGCTGACCCACAGCGTCAGGGAGTTCGGGCTCCTCCAGCCGATCGTCGTGCGCGAGTCCGACGGTGGGCGCTACGAGCTCATCATGGGCGAGCGGCGGCTGCGCGCCGCGCGAGCGGCCGGGCTCGGCACCGTGCCGGCGATCGTGCGCGACACCACCGACGACGCGATGCTGCGCGACGCGCTGCTCGAGAACATCCACCGGGTCCAGCTGAACCCGCTGGAGGAGGCCGCCGCCTACCAGCAGCTGCTGGAGGAGTTCGGGGCCACGCACGAGGAACTCGCGCAGCGGATCGGGCGCAGCCGCTCGCAGGTCACCAACACCATCCGGCTGATGAAGCTGCCGGTGAAGGTGCAGACCCGGGTCGCCGCCGGCGTCATCTCCGCCGGGCACGCCCGCGCGCTGCTCGGACTGCAGGATCCGGTGGCCCAGGACGCGCTGGCCACCCGGATCGTCGCCGAGGGCCTCTCGGTGCGGGCCACCGAGGAGGCCGTCGCGCTGGCGGCCGCCGAGGAGCCCGTGGCCAAGCGACGTACCCGGCGGATCTCCGCACCCGGGGTGGAGGAGCTGGGCTCCCGGCTGTCGGACATGTTCGAGACCAAGGTGAAGATCCAGATCGGCCGGTCGAAGGGCAAGATCGTCGTCGAGTTCGGTTCGGTGGACGACCTGCAGCGGATCATCGGTGTCATGGCCCCGGACATCACCGGGCGTCGTCCCGACGCCTGATCCACCACCGGGAACGACAGAGGCCGCCTTCCGTCACTGACGGAAGGCGGCCTCTGTCGGCTGCGCCACGTTCAGCGCGGGTTCTCCGCGCACCGGGCGAGCAGGCGGGCCAGCACCGCGCCCAGGTCGTAGCCGGCCGCCTCGACCGCCATGGGGAACATGGAGGTCTCGGTCAGCCCCGGGGAGACGTTCACCTCGAGGAAGTGCACCTCGCCGTCGGGGGTCACGATCGCGTCGGTCCGGGAGAGGTCGGCCAGCCCCAGCACCTCGTGCACCCGGACGGCGACCTCGGCGGCGCGGGCCGCCGCCTCGTCCGGGATGCGGGCGGGCGCGTGGTACTCGGTGAGCCCCGGTGAGTAGCGGGACGCGTAGTCGAAGACCCCGGATTCGGGCTCGATCTCAACGGCCGGCAGGGCGACCGGCCCGTCGCCCAGGTCGACGACGGCGAGCGCGACCTCGACCCCCTCGACGTAGCGCTCCACCATCACGGTGTCGCCGTAGGCGAAGCAGCTGACCATCGCGGCCGGGAGGTCCTCGACCCGGCTGATCTTCTGCACGCCCAGGGCCGAGCCGCCCGACGCCGGCTTGACCATCAGGGGCAGCCCCAGCCGGGCCACCATCAGGTCCAGCACCGCACCGGCACCCAGTTCGCGGAAGGTGCTGTGCGGGAGCGCCACCCAGTCCGGCGTGGTCAGCCCGGCGGTGCGGACCACGGACTTCGCGGCCGGCTTGTCCCAGGCCAGCCGGCACGCGGCCGCGGGCGACCCCACGTACGGCACCCCGGCCAGGTCGAGGACCGCACGGAGGGCACCGTCCTCGCCGGTGGCGCCGTGCAGCGCGATGAAGACCGCGTCGGCCGGGGCCGCGGCCAGGCCGGGCAGCAGCTCGGCATCGGCGTCGCGCAGCTCGGCGTCCAGGCCGGCGCGGGTGAGCTCCTCGACCACCTGGGTGCCGGAGGAGAGGCTGACCTCGCGTTCGAAGGTGAGCCCGCCGGCGAGGACGACGGCCCGCAGCGGGTGTCGCTCCTCGGGCGCGGCGGGCACTGCGGCGGGCGCGGTCTCGCTCATCGGCCGTCCTCGTACGTGTCGCTGTTCGCCGGCCCCACCATCGACTCGGCGTCGTGGCCGGAGCCCGGCCGGATCGCCCGGAAGGTACCGGTGTCGACCTTGTCGAAGGTGGAGTGCAGGTCCAGTTCCGCCTCGACGACGCGGGACAGCCGGCGGACCCCCTCCCGGATCTGATCCGGCTCGGGGTAGCAGTACGACAGGCGCATGTACTCCTGGCCGCTGCCGTCGGCGTAGAAGCCGATGCCCGGGACGTAGGCGACGTGCGCGCCGACGGCGCGGGGCTGCATGAGCTTCGCGTCCAGCCCGGCGGGCAGCTTGAGCCACACGTAGAAGCCGCCGTCGGGGCGGGTCCAGGTGGTGCCCGCCGGCATGAGCGCCTGCAGGGACTCCAGCGTGGCGTCGCGGCGCTCCCGGTAGAGCTCGGTGAACAGCTTGATCTGCTCGCGCCAGGGCTGGGTGTCCAGGTACCGGGCGACGGCGTACTGGGTGAGCGACGGCGGGCAGAGCACCTGCGCCTCGGTGGCCAGCACGAGCTTCTCCCGGACCGCCAGCGGCGCGAGCACCCAGCCCACCCGCAGGCCCGGGGAGAACGTCTTGGAGAAGGAGCCCAGGTAGATCACCCGGTGGGCGTCCCGGGCGCGCAGTGCCCGCATCGGCTCGCGGTCGAAGCCCAGCAGGCCGTAGGGGTTGTCCTCGATGATCAGCAGGTCCCAGCGCTCGGCGATCGCCATGATCTCCTCGCGGCGCGGCTCGGAGAGGGTCACGCCGGCCGGGTTGTGGAAGTTCGGCACGGTGTAGAGGAACTTCACCCGGTCGCCGTCGGCGCGGCACGCGGCCAGGGCCTGCTCCAGCGCCTCCGGGATCAGCCCGTCGTCGTCCATGGCGACGTGCCGCACCCGGGCCTGGGCGGACTGGAAGACGCCGAGCGCGCCGACGTAGGACGGCGCCTCGGCGAGGATCACGTCACCGGGGTCGACGAAGACGCGGGTGACCAGGTCCAGCCCCTGCTGCGAGCCGACCGTGACCACGACCTCGCTCGGCGAGGCGTCGGTGATGCCCTCGAGCGCCATGACGTCGCAGATCCGCTCCCGCAGCCGCGGGTCGCCCTGACCCGATCCGTACTGGAGCGTCTGCGCGCCCATGCCCGAGACCAGGTCACCGATCATCGAGCCCACCGCGTCCAGCGGGAGCGCGGTGACGGCAGGCATGCCACCGGCCAGGGAGACCACCTCGGGCCGGCTGACCACGGAGAAGAGCGCCCGGATCTCCGAGCTCTTCATCCCGTGGGTGCGGGCTGCGTAGCGGTCGGCCAGCGGGTCGAGCCGCGGATGACGCGGCGCGGGATGGGGGTGCGCACCCAGGTGCGCCCCCTGCTGTCCGGAACCGGCAGGCGTGCCGGGCGGGATGGTGGCCACCTCAGGAGTGTAGGCGCGGTCGGATGGACGCCTGGTGGGACCACCGGTGCCAGGTGGACCGTTCGGGCCCGGCCGGGGCCTGGGGGCGAGTGGCCGGCTACGCCTTCCCGGGGAGGACGAAGGTGCCGGTCGGTGGGTCGGACTCGGCCGGGAGGTAGAGCCGCTGCACAGCGGCCAGGACGCCGTGGGCGATGGAGCTGCGCACCCGCGCGTCGAGCAGCAGCTGCCGGTCGACCGGGTGGGAGAGGTAGCCGCAGTCCAGCCGGACCGCCGGCATGCGCGTCATGCGCAGCAGCTCCCACGTCTTGGGGTGCGAGCCGAGGTCGAGCATCCCGGTGCGGGCGACGACCTCGCGGCGGGCGAGGTTGGCGAACTGCTCCCCCACCGTGGACGAGGCACCCGATCCGGTGCCGTAGTAGTAGGCGGCGACCCCCCGGGCGTGCTCGGACGGGTGTGCATCCAGGTGCAGGGCGATGAAGAGGTCGGCCCGGGCGTCGTTGGCGAAGGCGGTGCGCTCGGCGGGCGTCGGGTTCTGCTCGCGGCCGCGGGTGAGGTACACGGTGGCGCCGGCGGCGGCCAGCCCGCCCTCGATCCGGGACGCCAGGTCGAAGGCCAGGTCCGCCTCGGTCGTCTCGCCCACGGTGAAGCCGGTGTCCGGACCGCCGTGGCCGGCGTCGACGACGATCCGGCGTCCGATCAGGTGCGGGCCGCTCTCCACGAAGGAGGCGCTCTGCCGCAGCAGCTGGGGACGGCCACCGGTCACCTTGCGTCCCAGCTGGCGCAGGGCGCGCAGCGTCGCCGGGCCGCAGGTGCCGTCCGAGGTCAGCCCGTAGTCGCGCTGGAAGGCGCGCAGGCCGACCTCGGTCTCCGGGCCGAGGATGCCGTCGGCCCGGCCGGCGTCGTAGCCGAGCTCCAGCAGGCGTTCCTGCAGGTTCGTCACGTCGTCGCCGCGCATCGGCCGTTCCGGGTCGTAGCGCAGCAGCCGGTCACCCAGCGACCAGCGGGCCTCGGTGAGGGCCCGGTAGGTCTCCTCCCCGACCCGCCCGTCGACCGAGAGGCCGCGGACCTGCTGGAAGTGGCGGACGGCCAGCTCGGTGCCGGCGTCGTACTCCGCCGACTCCAGACCCGGTTCGTTCCCGTTCTCGGCAGCGGGGAGGAGGCCCAGGCTGCGGAGGGCGGCGTGCACGTCGGCGACGGCCGGCCCGCGGTCCCCCCGCCCCAGAGGCTGCATGCGGCTGTCGGTTCCCATGGTGTGACCGATTGTGGTCCCTCCCGCCGGGGACGGCGCACCGGGGGCGGACCAGCCTCCCCCCCGTACGACGCAGGCCCACCCGTCCGGAGGGACGGGTGGGCCCGGTGACGTGCTGGAACGGCCGCCCTTCAGGGTCCCGCGCCGAGCGTGCGAGGCGTGGGGGGAAGGGTGGTCCTTCTACAGGTAGTCGGCGAGGTCGCTCAGGATGGCGCCCTTGGGCTTGGCGCCGATGATGCTCTTGACCGGCTTGCCGCCCTGGAAGACCGTCATGGTCGGGATCGACATGACCTGGTAGTCGCGGGCGATCTGCGGGTTCTCGTCGATGTTCAGCTTCGCGATGGTGAGCTTGTCGCCGTGCTCGGCGGCGATCTCCTCCAGCACGGGGGCGACCATCTTGCACGGGCCGCACCACTCCGCCCAGAAGTCGACGAGCACGGGCTTGTCGCTGCCCAGCACATCGGTGGCGAAGCTGGAGTCGGTCACCGTCACGGTGTTGCCTGCCATGGTCGTTCTCCCTCTCGGTCGACTGGCTCGTTGCATGCGCTGACGAGGTGTGCCTGCCCGGACAACCGGCCGGACGGGTCGGTTATGCCCGGATCCGGCCGTTGCCCGGCAGGCCCGCGGTCAGCGCTCGTCGAAGGTCTCGGCGAGCCACCGCTCGGCGTCGATGGCGGCGGCGGCACCCGTGCCGGCCGACGTGATCGCCTGGCGGTAGATGTGGTCGACGACGTCGCCGCAGGCGAAGACGCCGTCGATGTTGGTGCGGGTGGTCGGGTGGTCCACCTGGATGTAGCCCTCGTCGTCGAGCTTCAGCTGGCCGACGAACAGCTCGCTGCGCGGGTCGTGCCCGATGGCGAGGAACATGCCGGTCACCGGCATCGTCTCGGTGGCCCCGGTGGCGAGGTCGGTCAGCTGGACGGCGGAGACGGTGCTCTCGCCCAGGACGTCGGTGACCTGCTTGCCGAGGGCCCAGCGGATCTTCTCGTTGTCCTGCGCCCGCTTCTGCATGATCTTCGAGGCGCGCAGCTCCTCGCGGCGGTGGACCACGGTGACGCTCTTGGCGAACCGGGTGAGGAAGGTGGCCTCCTCCATCGCCGAGTCGCCGCCGCCGACGACCACGATGTCCTGGTCGCGGAAGAAGAACCC
The DNA here is from genome assembly GCF_054050815.1 of Blastococcus sp. SYSU DS0552. Lineage (NCBI taxonomy): Bacteria > Bacillati > Actinomycetota > Actinomycetes > Geodermatophilales > Geodermatophilaceae > Blastococcus > Blastococcus sp. SYSU DS0552. The sequence continues at coordinate 70,275 of NZ_JBJHAB010000003.1, read as the reverse complement.
GTCGCAGGTGGCGCAGGCCGAGACGCCGCGGCCGAGCAGCCGCTGCTCGTTGTCCAGGCCCAGGTACCGGTACTTCGACCCGGTGGCCACGATGACCGCGTGGGCCCGGTGTACCTGGTCGCCGACCTTCACGATCTTCGGCTCGGCGGTGAGGTCGACCTCGGTCACGTCCGACGGCACGAGCTCCGCGCCGAAGCGCTCGGCCTGGGTGCGCATGTCGTCCATCAGCTGGGGCCCCTGGATGCCCTCGGGGAAGCCGGGGAAGTTCTCGACCTCGGTGGTGGTCATGAGGGCGCCGCCGAACTGCGAGCCCTCGAACACCAGGGGGTGCAGGTTCGCCCGGGCGGCGTAGGTGGCCGCGGTGTAGCCGGCGGGCCCGGATCCGATGATGATCAGGTCGCGGATGCCGTCGTGCTCCGCCGGGGGGATGACCGGCTGCTCGATCTCGCCGGTGGTCACGGCGGGCCCCGGCGTCGGCTGGTTCTCGGTGCTCGCGCTCACGGTCGCCACAACGACGATCCTAGGGGGCCCATTCCCGGCCGGGCCCGTCCCGTGCCCCGGTGGGGTGGGGGACGGCGTCCGTCCTCAGCCGGCGGTGCGGATCTCCACCTCGGCCAGCTGTGCGGAGAAGCCGTCCGGGCTGTCGACCAGGCCGGTGAGCCACACGAGTACGTAGCGGGCGGTCACCGGGTCGTCGAACGCGAGGTCGGTGGTCTGCTCCAGGGTGCCGTTCGCAGCCACGGCGAAGTCGTCGAGAGCGCCCCCGGCCGTCTCCGCGGTGCGGACCTCGACGGTGGCACCGGGCAGTGCCGTCTGGATGGTGACGCCGGAGAGGTCCTCGGCGCCCCCGAGGTCGTAGAGCACGCCGACGCCGGGCTTGAGGTTCCCGAACGCCGGGGAGCCGCGGTAGTTGAGGGTGGACCAGTTGGTGGCGGGGTCGCCGTCGTAGGACAGCGGGACCGCGCGGTCGTTCTCCGGCTCGCCGTCGCCGAAGGGGTCGAACACCTGGGCGGCGGCGATGGTGGCCACCGGGCCGGGTGCGCTCCCCGGGTCGTCGCCCTCCGCACCGCCGTCCGCGACAGGGGCGCTGGCCGGGGGCGTGGTCCCGTCGATCTCGGACTCCACCGAGTCGGTCACCGACAGGACGCTCGACCCGAACCACCACGCCAGGGCGATGACCACCAGCAGGGCGAGCAGCGGCAGGCCCACGACGACCAGCCGGTGCTTGCGGGCGTCGTCCTCGTCGTCGTCGAGGTCGACCGGGTCGGCGTACGGGTCCTGGCCCGACATCACGTCCGGGTCCAGCACCCCGAAGGGCTCGTCGGCACCGGCCGACGGGGCGGGAGGCAGGGCCCGGCCGGCCACGATGGTGTCCCGGCTCGGGTTGACCGCCCGCACCGGCTCGTCCTCGCCGGTCGGGCGCACCGGGGGCACGGGGGGCAGGGTGCCGGGCTCCAGCCGCACCGGCGCCGCGTTGTCGCCGCCGCGGTCCCGCGAGCGGCGGAGCCGTCCGCCGTCGGCGTCCTCGCCTCGGTACGACGCCAGCGCCTGGTTGGGGCCGGTGCGGGGCCGCTCGGCGAGCAGCGCGGCCATGGCGGCGACGCTGGACATCCCCTGGCCCGGCTCGGTCGAGCGCGCCCGGCGGGCGAGCGCCACCAGGTCGGACGGGCCGGACGCCGGTCGAGCGCCGGGGCCGATGCCGGTGAGGCAGGCCTCCAGCAGCTCGCCGAGCGCGGTGATGTCGCCCTGGACGGTGCCCGAGGCCGCGGGCACGGCCCGCAGCCCGACCAGCCCGTTGGGCCGGAGGACGACGTTCTCCAGCGTCAGGCCGCCGACCGCCAGCCCGACCCGGTGCGCCTCGGCCACGCCCTCGGCGAGCCGGCGGAGGACCAGCCGCACCTCCCGCTCCGGCATCGGGCCCGAGCGCAACCGGTCGGCGAGGGTCTCGCCGTCGATCCACTCGTTGACGACGTACGCCGCGCCGCCCGGTGCCTGCGGGTCGCCGCTGCCCTCGGAGGCGTCGTAGACCATCGCCAGCGCCGGGGTGGCCAGCCCGCCCGCGGTGAGCGCGCGGGTGATCCAGGCGTGGGCGGCGGGGCCGGCCGGCACGTGCACCCGGACGGCGACGTCGCGGTTGAGCACCCGGTCCTTGGCGCGCCAGCTCTGGATGACGCCGGTGGGGGTGGTCTCGTCCGGACCGATCTGGTCGAGGGGCCGGTAACGCTCGGGCAGGCCGGTGGTCGTGGACGCCATCGACACTGTCGACTCCCTGTGCTGCTCCGGCCGCCGAGGCGGACGCTCCGGCACGGTCGGCCCCAGCGGCCGGCCCTCGGTCACCTGCGTCCCAGCCGGGCCCTGACCGCAGCCAGGGGCTCTCGGAGCTCCGGAACGCGGGCCACCACCAGACCGACCAGTGCGACGCCGCCGACGACCACGGTACCGAGGACGACTTCGACGAGCGAGCCTGCCATGGAGCGTTCGCCCAGGTCGCCGGTCACGATCCGGACAAGACCGCCGACGAGACCGGCCACGACCGAGACGGCGGCGATCCGGGCGAGGGGGGTGAAGGTCTCGCGGGTGCGCAGCCCGCCGAACCGGCGGCGCAGCGCGAGGTCGCCGATGACCCACCCGGCGACGTAGGTGAGGCTCGTGACGAGCATCAGCCCGGCCACGACGAGCTCCGGCTCGACCACCACGGGAACCAGCACGAGCAGCGGCACCCGGACGGCCACCATGCCGATCTGGATGAGCGTGGGGGTGCGGGCGTCCTTCATGGCGTAGAAGACCCGCAGCTGCAGGAGCGTGACCGCCATCGGCAGCAACCCGAACGCGCCGACGGCGAGCGCGGTGCCGATGGCCTGCGCCTCGTCCACCGACGTGTTGCCGCGCGCGAAGGCGAGCACGCCCAGCGGCGGGCCGAGCACGGTGAGGACGGCGGTGACCGGCAGGAGGCCCAGGGCCGAGAGGCGGGTGCCGAGCGAGAGGTCCTCGACCACACCCGGCACGTCCCGACGCGCGGCGGCCCGGCTCATCCGGGGCACCAGCGCGGTGAGCAGCGCGACACCGATGATCCCGTAGGGCATCTGGAAGAGGAGGCTGGCGTACTGGAACGCGGTGGAGCCCAGGCCGCCCGCGCGCTGCGCCGCGTTGGCGATCCGCAGCGCCACCACGACGCCGATCTGGCTCACGGCCACGTAGCCGATGACCCACAGGCCCAGGGTCCCGGCCTCGCGCAGGCCCGTCTCCCGCAGCCCCCACCGGGGCCGGAGCGGGATGCCGGCCTTGCGCAGCAGCGGGACGAGCACGACGGCCTGCACCGCGATGCCGAGCACCGTGCCGATGCCGAGGAGCCACACCAGCCCGGGGGCGATGGTGGCCGGCTCGAGCTCGCCGGGGCCGGCCGCCGCGAGGAACACCAGACCCGTGGCGATCACCACGAGGTTGTTGAGCACCGGTGCCCAGGCGGGTGGCCCGAAGACGCCCCGCGAGTTGAGGATCGCCTGGGCGAACGCGCCGAGCCCGTAGAAGACGATCTCGATCAGCAGCATCCGGGCCAGCCAGTTGGCCACGCGGTACTGCGCCGGGTTCTCGTCGAGGCCCAGCAACGAGGTCAGCAGCGGTGCGGCGAGCATGGCGAGCGCGGTCATGACCAGCAGGCCGGTCAGGGCGATGGTGGCCAGTCGCTGCGCGTAGGCGACACCGTCGTCCCGGTCGCGTTCCTGCGCGTGCACCAGCAGCGGGACGATCACCGAGGTCAGGACGCCGCCGAGGAGCAGCTCGTAGACGATGTTGGGCAGCGTGTTGACGGTGTTGTAGGCGTCGGCGAACAACCCGACGCCCAGGGCGGCGGCGAGCACCATCGTGCGCAGCAGACCGGTGATCCGGGAGACCAGCGTCGCGACCGCCATCGTGCCGGCCGCCCGCAGGATGCCGCCGCTGGCGCCGGGCGCGCCCTCGCGCCGCTCGACGTCCTCGTCGGTCTCCTGCTCGGCGCGCGGTACCGGCGGCAGCACCGGCATGGGGAAGACCTGGGTGTCGTCCGCTGCCGGCACCCAGCGGTGCCGCAGCGGCGGCAGCGGCGGCACTGGCGTGGCCGGTCGTCCCGGCCGGGCGGGCGAGACGGGTGGCAACCGGGGTGGCGACGGCGGCCGGGCCGCGCCGTCCACGACGGCCTCCGCGGGGCCGCCGTCGGTGGTGGGCGGCGCGGCGAAGACCGCGTCGCTCGGCGGGGTCGCCAGGTAGGGGGCCGGTGGCAGCGGTGCGGGAGAGCCCCAGCTGCGGCGGCCCGGTGCCGGCCGGGCGGGTGCCGACGGCGGGGGCAGCGGGAGCGCGCGGGGGCGGTCGCCGCCCTGCGCGCCGTCGACGGCGTCGGGGGGGTTCCCCGGGGATCCGGGTCGCTCGCTCACACCGGGCTCCGCGTGGGGGCGGCGGACAGCCCCGGGGACCCGGGTCCGGCGCCGCCGTCACCCGGAACGGCGCCCCGGCGCCGCCGGAGCACGAAGCGCACGAGGCGCCGCAGGAACAGCAGGCCGAGGAGTGCGGCGGCACCGATGGTGATGGACAGGGAGATCGGGCCGTAGGCGGTGCTCTTGACCTGCATCTCCACCGGGTCGCCCAACGGGCTCCCGGACGGCGTCGTCACCTGCGCGGTGACGGTGAAGCCGCCGGACCGGCGCAGCTCGGTGGGCACCTGCAGGGTCGTGCGCTGCTCGGGCGCCAGGGTCTGCACGCCGATGTCCCCGATGGCCAGACCGCCGCTGGCCGGCGGCTCCACGTGCAGCCTGACGTCGACCGGGAAAGGCAGTGGGTTGTCCACGGTCAGGACCAGCGGCGCGTCGCTGGAGGCGAGGCTGTAGGTGCCGTCGGCCGGGGCGACGACGGTGACGCGCTCCATCACGCCGCCGAGCGTGCCTCGCGCGTCGGCGGCGGCGGCCACGAACTCCTCGGGGTCGTCGCGGCGGAGCACCGAGGCGGCACGGGCGATGCCGGCGTCGTAGGACCGCAGGGCCAGGTCGGCGTTCCCGGGGATCGCCTCGGCGAGTTCTTCCCGGGCGGCCACGGCCTCGGCGAGGACCGCCATCCCGGCCGGGTCGAGGGCGGTGTCCGTGCTCGGTGCGGTGAGCGTGCCGGCGTCGGCTGCCGGTGCGTCGCCGATCGCGGCCACGCTGCCGGCTTGCAGCCAGGGCAGGCCGGCGGTGTCGGAGATCATCGCGCCGGCGCCCTCGACACCGGCATCGAGATCGCGCGGCGGGGCGACGAGCACCGTCTGCTCGCTCCCAGGTGGGGCCTGCAGGTTGAGCGCGGCCAGCTCCGCCAGGTAGCGCTGCTCGGCGATGCGGGGACCGCCCTGCGTCACCTCGGCGGTGCCGACCACGGCGCTCAGCGTGGGGTCGGCGACCAGCACGTCCAGCGCCCCCGCGCCGAACGGCACCGAGCTGCGGGCGATCGCGTCCGATCCGTCCAGACCGACCGCGGAGTCCCCGTCGGTGAGCGCGCCGCTGCCCAGCACCACCTGGTCGATCCCGCCGGCGCGCAGCGTGTCCAGCGTGGCGGGGGCGTAGGACCCGTCGGGGGCCCAGGCCAGGTCGGTGATCGGCGTGACGTCCAGGACGTCGGTGAGGATCGCCGTCCCCGCGCCGGTGTCGGATGCCTCGGCCGGCTCCGCGGGCGGCGCGCCCCCGTCGACGGCGGGGTCCTCGGTCACCGGCGGTGGGCCGGGAGGGTCCTGCGCGGTGCCCTCCGGGGTGCCCGGCAGGCTGCGGGTGACGACCATCGGGAGCCCGGCGGCCTGCAGCCCGTCGGCGTCGACGTCGCCGTAGGGCAGCGCCACGACCGGACGGGTGGCCACCACCGCGCGCAGCCGTTCGAGGAACGACCGGGCCGCGTCGGTGCCGGTGCCGGCGCCGGCCACTCCGTCGACGGCGTAGGGACCGTCGGCCATGAGCGCCAGCTCCTCCACGAGGGCGGGGTCGAGCGCGAGGGTGACCGGCAGGGGTGCGGCGGGCTCGGTGGCGGGCGGGCCGCCGGGCAGCCGCTCGATCACGGTCAGGGCGCGGTCCAGCCGACCGCCGGTGCCCACGGCCTCGGCGAGCCCGTCGTCGACGAAGTTCCCGGAGGCGTCGCGGTGGCTGGGCTCGGACAGGGGCCACAGCCAGGCCACCGTGGTCCGCGAGGAGGGCACGACGGGCTGCTGGACGAGGAAGGTCGACAGCTCGCCGACCCGGCGTTCCTGGTCGCCGTCGACGGTGCCGTTGACGTTGAACAGGACGGGGTAGACGCCGTCCTGGTCCAGCCGGAGCTCGGCGGAGTCGAGCGGGTAGCTGAACTCCACGCTGCTCCCGGGGGCGAGCTCGCCCGGCAGCGGGGTGAACGCCGGCTGCACGGTGGTCGCAGGGTCGGGATCGCTGACCGCCTCGGAGAGCTCGGGCCGGTCGGTGCGGACGTCGCCGCGCTGCAGTCGCGCGGTCAGCCCGGTGATCGGTTCCGCCCCGGTGTTGGTCAACGTGCCGCTGAGGGTGATCAGCGCGCCCGGGGTCACCGTGCGGGGCTCGAAGCGGGCGACGTCGATGCGGACGGGCCGGTCGGCGGACGCGGCCTCGTCCGGGGCGCTGGGGGCCGGTGCTGCCACTGCCGGGGGCAGGCCGGTCGCCGGCGCGAGGAGGGGGGCGCCGAGCACGAGCGCGCCCGACAGCAGCGGGGCGAGCGCGGCCGCACGCCGGACGGCACCCGGCCGGGCGGGAGCGACGGCGGGGCGGCCACCGGCGCGGGTGGCAGCCGGCCGGGTCACGCGCTGTCGGCCAGGAGTCCGGGGGCGCGCTCGACCAGGGCACGCTCGTCGGCGTAGGCCAGCCGGGTGCTGAGCTCCTCCAACGGGACCCAGGCGACCTCGGTGACCTCGACGTCGGCGTCGGAGAGGGCGCCGCCGACCGCGCGCAGGAGGAAGTGATGCACCGTCTTGTGCACCCGGCGGCCCTCGGCGACGAACCAGAAGTCGATGATCCCCAGCGGCGCGACGACCTCGCCGATGATGCCGGTCTCCTCGGCGACCTCGCGGACGGCGGTGTCCTCGGGGGTCTCCCCTGCCTCGATGTGCCCCTTGGGCAGCGACCAGAGGAGGCGGCCACGGCGGTCGGTGCGGCCGATCAGGGCGGCACGGGGCCCGGTCACGCCGTCGTCGGCCACCACCAGGCCCCCGGCGGAGGTCTCGTCGACCCGGCGCAGCCGGCGGCCCGGGCGTCCTCGCCCGCCCGTCCCAGCCATGTCAGGAGGGTAGCGCGCGTCCGGCGACAGCTCCGGGAGCATCGCAGCGAGCAGAAGGACCACGCTGCCCCCCACCGCTCGCGAGCTCGCGGCGGGACCCTGCAGCGGGGCCACGATCATCGGTCGACCGCGCGGAGCCGGACCGGTGTTCTCGTCGGCGACAGCTCCGGGAGCATCGCAGCGAGCAGAAGGACCACGCTGCCCCCCACCGCCCGCGAGCTCGCGGCGGGACCCTGCAGCGGGGCCACGATCATCGGTCGACCGCGCGGAGCCGGCTGGGGCGTTTCCGGGCCCGCACTACGCTGGCTCGTCGTGTCCGCCACCCCGCCGAGCCGCCCCGAGCCCGAACCGGTGCCCCCGGCCGTCCAGGAGACCGTCCGCACCCTCGTGGACCTCTCCCCCGTGCTCATCGAGCTCGGGCAGCGCTTCGCCGCCGCCGGCTTCGAGGCGCACCTGGTCGGCGGCTCGGTGCGCGACGCCCTGCTGGCCGCTGGTACTGGCAGCGCCGGTGAGGTCGGTACGGGCCAAGGTGATCTCGACGTCACCACCGACGCGCGTCCGGAACAGATCCTCGAGCTGCTGCGCGGGTGGGCTCGTTCCACGTGGAACACCGGCATCGCCTTCGGGACCGTGGGCGCCGACATCGGCGGGGTCCGGGTGGAGATCACCACCTACCGCGCGGACCGGTACGACCGGACGTCACGCAACCCGGAGGTCGCCTGGGGGAACTCGCTCACCGACGACCTGGCGCGGCGGGACTTCACGGTGAACGCGATGGCCGTCTCGCTCGGCCCGGACCGGACGGTGACCGATCCCTTCGGCGGCCTGGGTGACCTGCTGGCGAAGCGGCTGCGCACGCCCGGCGCCGCCACCGAGTCGTTCGCCGACGACCCGCTGCGCATGCTGCGGGCCGTCCGGTTCGTGGCCCAGCTGGGGCTGGCCCCCGACGAGGAGGTCGTCGCGGCGATGACCTCGCTGGCCGGCGAGCTCGCCCGGATCACCCCCGAGCGCGTGCAGGCCGAGCTCTCCAAGACGCTGCTGCAGGACGCCCCGCGCGCCGCCCTGGAGCTGTTCGTCGCCGCGGGCCTGGCCGACGTCGTCCTGCCGGAGCTCTCCGCCCTGCGGATGGAGATCGACGAGCACCACCAGCACAAGGACGTCTACACCCACTCGCTGACCGTCCTGGACCAGGCGATCGCTCTGGAGCTCGCCGACGAGGCGCACGAGTCCCCCGACCTGGTGCTGCGGCTGGCCGCCCTGCTGCACGACATCGGCAAGCCGGCCACCCGCCGGCACGAGGACCGCGGCCGCGTCTCCTTCCACCACCACGAAGTGGTCGGCGCCAAGCTGGTCCGCAAGCGGCTGACCGCGCTCCGGTACCCCAAGGACGTCGTCGAGGCCGTCGCCCGGCTCACCTTCCTGCACCTGCGCTTCCACGGGTACGGCGACGGCCAGTGGACCGACTCGGCCGTCCGCCGGTACGTCACCGACGCCGGAGAGCTCCTGCCCCGGCTGCACAAGCTCGTGCGGTCGGACTCGACCACCCGCAACAAGCGGCGGGCCGCGGCGCTGTCGGCGACCTACGACTCGCTGGAGCAGCGGATCGCCGAACTGGCCGCGCAGGAGGACCTGGCGCGGGTACGTCCCGACCTCGACGGCAACGCCATCATGGAGCTCCTCGGCCTGGGGCCGGGTCCCGAGGTGGGGGCGGCCTGGCGCTTCCTCAAGGACCTGCGGCTCGAGCGGGGACCGTTGGACCGCGAGGAGGCCGAGGAGGCGCTCCGGGCGTGGTGGGCCGCACGCCAGCGCTGACCCCCCGGACTGGGCGGGCCGGCTCCAGGAGGGTCGCGACGGTGCCGACATGAGCGGTGTGCACCCCGAGCACCCCGACGACGACGCCCGGCTGCCGGCCTCCGCGACCGGCCGGACGCCGCAGTGGGTCCTCGACGAGCTGGCCGGCCCGGCCCCCGCGCCCCCTCCGGCGCCCCGCCGGCGACGCCGGGGCCGGTGGGCCGTGCCGTTCGTCGCCGTCGCCGTGGCGACGGGGATCGCCCTGACCGATCCTCCGGCGTGGCCCTGGGCGGCGGACGGTCTCCCCGCGCCGGGGACGGCCGCCCCCGCCGTCCCCGCGCGGCCGACCGACCGCCCTACGCCGTCCGGGGCTACGACGCCGTTGGGTAGTCCGCCGGCACCGCCGGCAGCGGGCGGGGCGCACGCCTACGCGGCGCTGCAGGAGGACGGGGTGACGCCGGTCGCCTACGACCCCTGCCGCGAGATCCACTACGTCCTGCGCCCGGCCGCAGCGCCGCCGGGCACCGAGGAGCTGGTGCACGACGCCGTCACCGGGATCAGCGAGGTCACCGGTCTGCGGTTCGTCTTCGACAGCTACACCGACGAGCCGATGGGCGGGCAGCGGGCGCCCTTCCAGCCCGACCGCTACGGGGACCGCTGGGCGCCGGTGCTGATCGGCTGGCAGACCGAGGCAGAGGACCCCACCCTCGCCGGCGACGTGGTCGGAGCCGCCGGGAGCACCGCGGTCTCCCTCGGCGACGGACCCCGGGTGTACGTCACCGGCACCGTGAGCCTGGACGCCGGCCAGGCACCGCGCCTGCTGGCCGAACCGGGGGGCGCCGCCGCCGTCCGGTCGGTGGTGCTGCACGAGCTGGGGCACCTGGTGGGGCTCTCCCACGTGGACGACGACCGGGAACTCATGTACCCCGAGGCCCGGCGCGCGGTGGCCGAGTTCGCCGACGGGGACCGCACCGGCCTGGCCGCGCTCGGCCGGGGACCGTGCGTGCCCGAGCTCTGAGCGACGGGCGGGTCAGCGCCGGACCATGCGCGCGTGCAGCAGGGCGGTGGCGACGTAGCCCGCGCCGATGACGCCGAGCAGCGGAGGAGAGACGCCGGACGCCGGGAGGGTGAACGCCCCCGCCAGCAGCGCGGCGACGTAGCTGACGTTGAACACGGTGTCGTAGACGGAGAAGACCCGTCCCCGGTGGTCGTCGTCGATCGACTCCTGCAGCGTCGTGTCGACGCAGATCTTCACCCCCTGACCCAGGAGGCCCAGGACGAACCCGGCCGCCACGGCGGCCGGGGGCTGCACCAGCAGGCCCAGGCCGACCTGGAGTGCTCCGCCGACGGTCAGCAGGAGCCCGATCCACCGGTGCTTGCCGATGCGCCGCACGGCGGACGGCGTCACGGCTGCGGCGGTGAGCGTGCCCACGGCGATCGCGGCGACGACCTGCCCGAGCCCCACCAGGCCGCCGGGGAAGGCGCCGGCCTCGCCGACGAAGGTGTTCCGGTAGAGCAGCAGGGCCATCAGCGTCAGCAGGCCGAACCAGACGCGGTGCAGGCCGATCGCGGTGAGCGCGGCGGCGGCCGGGCGGTGCCGCCAGGCGTGCCGGGCGCCGGCGACCATGCCGGCCAGCACCTGCGCCGCGGACAGCCGGGCCGAACGCGCCATGTGGTCGGGCCCCAGGTACCCCCGCCGGAAGCCGGCGACGACGGTCGCTGCCGCGAGGTAGGGCAGGGCCGCCGACAGGGCCACCGTGGCGTACCCGGCGTCGTCGGAGCCGGTCAGCTGGAGGAGGACGAGGGCCGCCCCGCCCCCGACCACCGTGGCCACGGCGCCCGACGTCGTCGAGAGGGCGTTGGCCGGAACCAGCGACGTGTCGTCGACCGTGTGCGGGAGCCCGGCCGAGAGCGCCGCGAGCACGAACCGGTTGACCGAGAAGACGGCGAGCCCGGCCACGTAGAAGCCCGTTCCCTGGACGCCGGCGACCACCAGCGCGGCCACCACCGCCACGAGGCCCGCCCGCAGCACGTTGGCGAGGAGGAGGACCTGGCGCCGGCTCCAGCGGTCCAGCCAGACACCGGCGAACGGCCCGACGAAGGAGTACGGCAGCAGGAGGACGGCGAAGCCGGCGGCGATGTCGACCGGGTCGGCGGCGCGCTGGGGGTTGAACAGCACCGTGCCGGCGAGGGCGGCCTGGAAGACGCCGTCCCCGAACTGCGAGAGCAACCGTGTGCCCAGGAGTCTCCGGAAGTCGCGGCGCGCCAGGATGCCCCGCACGGTCGTCCCCGCCTCCGCCACCCGGCCACCCTAGGCACAGGACCCCGTCCCCCTCCCCGCTCGCAGGCTCGCGGCGAGCCTCTGGACGGGGCCGCCTGCCCCCCGCCCCTCGCAGGCTCGCGGCGGGACCCTGCAGGGGGCCGCCGTCCTCCTCCCTGCTCGCAGGCTCGCGGCGAGCCTCTGGACGGGGCCGCCTGCTCCCCGCTCCTCGCAGGCAAGCGGGGCCGGCCGGTCCCCTGCCATCCGCGCGGCCGGGAAGCGACCGTCGGCGTCGAGGTGGGGCACACTGGGGAGGATGTCGCCGGTGCCTCCCCCGCCCGAGCCCGAGTCCGGTCCGCCCTCGCGGCCCGCGACCGGTCGCCGTCGTGCCGCTGCGGTCCCCCAGCTGTCGGTCGGCTGCCTGGACGACGTCCGGGCGGGCGCCCTCCTGGTGGCGATGCCGGCGTTGACCGAACCCACGTTCGCCGGCTCGGTCGTCTACGTCCTCGACCACTCCGACACCGGCACGCTCGGTGTCGTCCTGGGGCAGCCCAGCCAGGTGGAGATCCGCGACGTGCTGCCGGGCTGGTGCGATCTCGCCGTCCCCCCCGGGGTCTTCCACGTGGGCGGGCCGTGCGAAACCGACACGGCGCTGTGCCTGGCGACCGCGGCCGCCGACGTGGTGGCGCCCGCCCTGCGTCCCGTGGCGGGTGACGTGCACCTCGTCGACCTCGACACCGACCCCGAGGAGCTCGTCGGCCGGCTGCGTGGGCTGCGGGTCTTCGCCGGCTATGCGGGCTGGTCACCCGGTCAGCTGGCCGACGAGATCGCCGAGGGAGCGTGGGCCTGCGTCCCGAGCCGGCCCGGTGACGTGCTCAGCGACCTCTCGGGCCCGCAGCTCTGGCGCCGGGTGGTGGGACGGCAGACCGGTCGCCTCGCGGTGCTCTCGTCGGCGACGCCGGATCCCACCGTCAACTGACGCCCCACCTGCCACGCACCGGCAGCGCGATCAGCCGCCGTCTGGTAGGAAGGGACCCGGGAAGGGGCGGTCTGGGGAAGAGGCCGCCCCTTCCCGCTGTCTTCCGACGGTGACGATCCCCGCCCCGGCCGGCCCGGTCAGATGCCGAACGCCTCGGCGATCTCCGGGTGGTCCGCCGCGGCTGCCGTCTCCCCCGCCGTGGGCAGCGCCAGCCGGCGGGTCCCGTGCTCCGCGAGCGTGACGGTCACCTCCATGCTGCCGTCGGCCAGCGGCGTCCGGTACTGCACGAGCGTCCGGTCGGAGTCGTCGACCGCGACGGTGCGCTCGTCCCGGAGCCGGTACACCGTGGTCGGCCGGCCGTCGATCGCCTGCTCCCCGTGCCACTGGTACGGGCCGGTCAGGAAGTCCTCGGGCTCGTCGGGGCGCTCCGCGGAGAGGTTCTGCAGCACCCGGATGACCACGTCGAGCAGCGGCGGTTCCGCCTGCTCCGTCGACAGGGGCCGGCGCAGGTAGGTCGCGGCCGGCGCGCCGTCGGCGGCGAGCGCCTCGGTCAGCCCCGGCACGTCACCGGACCAGAGGTGGTCGCGGTCGAAGAAGAGGGTGCGGGTGTCCCGGTCCTCGCTGTCGACCTCGGTCACCGCCTGCACCTGGCCGACCGCGCGCTGGAAGTCGATCTGGCCGGTCAGCGTGAGCACCGCGTCATCGGAGAACGGCACCGTCACGACGAAATCCGCGCCGCCCTCCTCGTGGTTGCGGTGCAGCAGCTCCGCCAGCACGGCGGCGTCCTCCTCGGTGACCGGCTCACCGGCCTGACGCGGCTCGGTCGTGCACCCGGCGAGGATCAGGAGTGCCAGCCCCGCCGCGCTCGCTCGGGGGACGAGGCGGGGGCGGGCAGGCATGGCGGAAGCGTAGTGAAGGGACCGCCCTGCCCCCGCCACTCGCAGGCTCGCGGCGGGTCCCTGCAGGGCGGCCACCCATCCCCCGGCAGGAAACGCGACAGGGCCCGCATCCCCGGAGGGATGCGGGCCCGGTGACCGTATGGAACGGCCTCCCTGCAGGGCCCCGCCGTGAGCGGAGCGAGCGGGGGGTCCTTACGCGACGTCGCCGCGGATGAAGGCCTCGACGGCGTCCCGGGCCTCGCTGTCGCTGTACTGCACCGGCGGGCTCTTCATGAAGTAGGAGGACGCCGACAGGATCGGGCCGCCGATGCCGCGGTCCTTGGCGATCTTCGCGGCGCGGACGGCGTCGATGATGATGCCGGCCGAGTTCGGGGAGTCCCAGACCTCGAGCTTGTACTCCAGGTTCAGCGGGACGTCGCCGAACGCGCGGCCCTCGAGGCGGACGTAGGCCCACTTGCGGTCGCTCAGCCACGGCACGTGGTCCGACGGGCCGATGTGCACGTTGCCCACGCCCATGTCCCGGTCGACCTGGCTGGTCACGGCCTGGGTCTTGGAGATCTTCTTGGACTCCAGGCGCTCGCGCTCGAGCATGTTCTTGAAGTCCATGTTGCCGCCGACGTTGAGCTGCATCGTGCGGTCCAGCTGCACGCCGCGGTCCTCGAACAGCTTGGCGAGCACCCGGTGGGTGATGGTGGCGCCGACCTGGCTCTTGATGTCGTCGCCGACGATCGGCACACCGGCGGCGGTGAACTTGTCCGCCCACTCCTTCGTGCCGGCGATGAAGACCGGCAGGGCGTTGACGAACGCGACGCCGGCGTCGAGCGCGGCCTGCGCGTAGAACTCGGCGGCCTGCTGCGACCCGACGGGGAGGTAGCAGACGAGCACGTCCGCGCCGGACTCGCGCAGGGCGGCGACGACGTCGACCGGCTGCTCGTCGGACTCCTCGACCATCTCGCGGTAGTACTTGCCGAGCCCGTCGAGGGTGGTCCCGCGCTGCACGGTCACGCCCAGCGGCGGGACGTCGCAGATCTTGATCGTGTTGTTCTCGCTGGCGACGATGGCCTCGGAGAGGTCGCGGCCGACCTTCTTGGCGTCGACGTCGAACGCGGCCACGAACTCGACGTCGGAGACGTGGTACTCACCGAAACGGACGTGCATCAGGCCCGGGACGGACGTGGTCTCGTCGGCGTCGCGGTAGTAGTGCACGCCCTGCACCAGCGAGGCGGCGCAGTTACCGACGCCGACGATGGCGACCTTGACTGACCCCATGACTCTCCTTACTCCTGGACCGTGGTGGTCCCCTGGGCGCGGACCGGGTGTGGTCCGTTGCTGTCTAGGCGGGCTGGCCCGCCGATAGGTGCTGGGTGGTGCGGTGACCGTTGCTAGGTCGGGACGTGCTCCGCAGCGGCCGGCCCGTCGTCCTCGCCCGCGCGGTGCACCGGCCGGTCGCCGGATTCCGCCCGTTCGCTGTCGATGAGCTCGGAGAGCCAGCGGACCTCCCGGTCCACCGACTCCAGACCGTGGCGCTGCAGCTCGAGCGTGTAGCGGTCGAGCCGTTCGCGGGTCCGGGCCAACGAGGCCCGCAACCCTTCCCGCTGCCGCTCCACGGTGCGCCGGCGGCCTTCGAGGATCCGCAGCCGGACGTCGCGCGCCGTGTGGCGGAAGAAGGCCAGGCGGACGCCGAAGAGACCACCGTCGTCGTAGGCCTCCGGGCCGGTCTGGCTGACCAGCTCGTGGAAGCGCTCCTTGCCTTCCGCGGTGATCGTGTAGACCACCTTCCCGCGCCGGCCGGTCAGCGGCGGTGCGTCGGCCGGCAGCAGGGCACGCGGCGTGGGCTCGTCGGTGGAGATCAGCCCGGCCGCCTGCATCCGCCGCAGCGCGGGGTACAGCGAGCCGTAGGAGATGCTGCGCAGCCCGCCGAGCACCGCGGCGAGCTGCTTGCGCAGCTCGTACCCGTGCATCGGGGCCTGGTGCAGCAGGCCGAGGATGGCGAACTCGAGCACGTCGCCCTCCCCGGTCGCGCCTTCAGTCGATGTATCGGCACGATACATCGGGCGTTCCTGCTGCTCCACCCCGGAGCCGTGGGGCGCGTGTGTCACCCGAGGTGAGACCCGTGTTCGGCAGTCCCACGGACGCGGGGCCGGTGCGTACATTGGCCGCCGTGCCCGGACGTCGTTCCGTCGTGGACTACTCGCTGCAGCGGCGAGCCGTCCTCGCGGGAGTACATGCGGGCCGTACCGGGTTGTTCGAGGTGTGCGACGCCAGTCCGTACCTCTCGCGGGCGGCGAAGTACCACGGAGAGCCGACCGACACCGCCTGCCCGGTGTGCCGACGGGAACGTCTCACCCTGGTGAACTACGTGTACGGCGAGCACCTCGGGCCGGTGGCCGGCCAGGCCAAGACCGAGGTCGAGCTCGCCCGCATGGACGCCGCCCAGGACGAGTTCTCGGTGTACCGGGTCGAGGTGTGCCGCGGCTGCGGCTGGAACCACCTGGACTGCTCGTACGTCCTCGGAGCTGAGCCCGAGCCGGGCCGTCGGCCCCGCCGCGGCCGGCGCCGGGCGGCACCCGAGCAGTGACGGGCCGGTCGGCAGGACCCCCGTCCCACGTGCTCCACCTGGCCCGCAACGCGGCGGGCCTGCTCCGCTGCCACAGCTGAAGACGAACCGCTGCGTCCGGGCAGGTGCCCGGCGTCGCCCACCACAGTCCAGGAAGGGGTGCGCTCGTGCCCAGCCACGACGAGACCTCGCCCGTCGCACCGCGGGCCGGCTCGGTGCGCCGGCCGCCGGCCGCCCGTACCCGCAGCACCGGCGGGGGTGGCGGTTCCGGCCGACCGCCTGCGGGAAGACGTCCTCCAGCGTCGCGGGGTGGCACCAGCTCCTCGCGCGGTGCGACCGGGTCCTCGCGCGGTGGCTCGGGCCGCCCCCCGGGCCGTCCGGCCGCCAAGGGCAAGGCGGGCCGTAGCACGAAGCAGCGCCGCACGCGCCGGCTGAAGATCACCGCCGCAGTGATGGGTGGGCTCCTCGCGCTGCTCTGCGTCTTCGTCGGCGTCGTCTACGCCAGCACCGAGGTGCCCAGCCCCGACTCCGTCTCCACGAAGCAGACCACGGTCATCCACTACGCCGACGGTGTCACGGAGATGGCGCGGCTGGGCGACGAGAACCGCACCAACGTGCCGCTGGACCAGATCTCCGAGCCCGCTCAGCGCGCCGTGCTCGCCGCGGAGAACCGGAGTTTCTACACCGACCCGGGCATCTCCTTCACCGGCATCGTCCGCGCGGCGTGGAACAACCTCACCGGGGGCTCCACGCAGGGTGGCTCGACGATCACCCAGCAGTACGTGAAGAACGCCTTCCTGACCTCCGACCAGACGTTCAGCCGCAAGTTCCAGGAGCTGTTCCTGGCGATCAAGCTGGACAACAACTTCTCGAAGGAGCAGATCCTCGAGAACTACCTCAACACCATCTACTACGGCCGCGGCGCCTACGGCATCGAGGCCGCGGCGAACACCTACTTCGGCGTCTCGGCGGCCGAGCTGACCCCGCAGCAGGGCGCCGTGCTCGCCGTCCTGATCCGCAGCCCTTCCGGCAACGACCCCGAGACGAACCCCGAGGGCGCGCAGAAGCGCTGGGGCCTGGTGCTCGACGCGATGGTCGAGGAGGGCTGGCTGACGGCCGAGGAGCGGGCGGCCTCGGTCTACCCCGAGGTGCTGCCCCGGGGCGACTCCCCGCTCGGCACCCCGGAGGGCCCGGAGGGCCACATCGTCAAGGAGGTGCGGCGGGAGCTCCAGGCGCGCGGTTACGACGAGCAGGAGATCAACGCCGGCGGTCTGCAGATCACGACCACGATCAGCAAGCCGGCGCAGGATGCCGCCGTCGCGAGTGCGCGGGCGGCGCTGGACGGTCAGCCGGACAACCTCCGGACGGCCCTCGTGTCCGTCGACCCGCGCACCGGTGGGGTCATCGCCTACTACGGGGGCGAGAACGGCGTCGGCACGGACTACGCGCAGGCGCAGCGGCAGCCGGGCTCGTCGGTGAAGCCCTACGTCCTCGCCACGGCGCTGGAGCAGGGCATCGGCGTCCGCGCGCGGCGCGACGGCAGCTCGCCGCAGACCTTCCCGGATCGTCCGAACCAACCGGTGACCAACTCCGGCGGCACCAGCTGCGCGGCCTGCACGCTGACCGAGGCGATCACCCGCTCGCTCAACACCACCTTCTACGGTCTCGCCTACGAGGTCGGCCCGGAGAACGTTCGGGAGACGATCCGCGCGGCCACGGGCCTCCCCGATACCTGGGAGAGCGGCAACCTCGAGGGCTACACGACGCTGGCCAACGCCGACGGCCTCACCGGCTCCTCGATCGGCATCGGAGAGTACGAGATGCGTCCGATCGACCAGGCCCAGGGCTTCGCCACGCTGGCGGCGGGTGGCGTCTTCCGCGACGCGCACTTCGTCTCCCGGGTCACCGACAGCGAGGGAACCGTGCTCCTGGAAAACGCCCCACCGCCCGGCGAGCAGGTGCTGCCGGCCGACGTCGTCAACGACGTCACCGTCGCGCTGAAGGACGTCGCCTCCTACTCCCGCCGGTCGCTCGACGGCGGCCGGGAGGTGGCCAGCAAGACCGGTACGCAGGGGCTGAACCGCGAGGACAACTCCGACGCCTGGATGGTCGGCTACACCCCGTCGGTGTCCACCGCGGTCTGGATGGGCGCGGATGTCCTGGAGCCGATCAGGACCTCCAGCGGTCAGATCATCTACGGCGCGGGGCTGCCCGGTGCCATCTGGCAGGACTACATGAACGCGGTGCACGCCGGCACCCCGGAGGAGGACCTGCCCGACCGGCCGCTCATCACCGGCGACACCGGTCAGGGCGTTCCCGAGCCGACGACCGAGGCGCCCGCGCCGGTGGACACCCCTGCGGCCCCGCCGTCCACGTCGACCCCGAGCGCACCGACCTCGAGCGCCCCGGCCACCACGACGCCGAGTACCGGCGGCACCGGTGGCACGGACGGCACCGGTGACACGGACGGCACCGGTGACACGGACGGCACCGGCGACACGGACGGCACCGGGGGAACCGGCGGCACGGGTGGGACCGGCGGCACCGGGGGAACCGGCGGCACCGGCGGCACCGGGGGAACGGGCGGCACCGGGGGCACCGGGGGAACCGGCGGGACCGGCGGCACCGGGGAAGGCACGCCCGGCCCCGTCGTCCCGCCGCCGGTCGACTGACCGATCACGCACACTGCTGCCATGCGCAGCACGCCCACGGGCCCGTCCGCCACCGCGGACGGGCCCGTGCTCGTTCCACGTGGAACTCCGCGCGGGTCAGCGCCGGATCGCGTGGTGCCCTCCTGGACCGATCCGGTGGTCCGGCAGGCCAGCGAAGCCGTCGGGGGCCCGTGGGGCCGCTTCGCCCTCACCGGCCGTGCGCTCTTCTGGACGCCGCTGCGCGTGTGCCTGCTGTTCGCCACGCTCGCGCTGGCCGTGGCCTGGGTGAAGCAGGCACCGTGCGCCGACGGCGACTGGTCGGGCTCCGTCCAGTACACGCACTTCTGCTACTCGGACACGGTGCCGCTGTTCGGGCTGCACGGGCTCGGCGACGGCGCCCTGCCCTACCTGGACTCCGCCGTCGAGTACCCCGTGCTCACCGGTGGGTTCATGGCGCTGGGCGCCACCGTCGCCGCCGGCTACGACCGGGCCGCGGCGGCGTCCGGGCTGCTGCCCGCCGTCCCCCCGGTGCAGAGCTACTACGTGGTCACCTGTCTGCTGCTGACCGCGTGTGCCCTGCTCGTGGTGCGGGCCACTCTGGCGCTGGCCGGCCGCCGGCCGTGGGACGCGGCGATGATCGGGCTGTCCCCGCTGCTGGTGGTGCATGCCTTCACCAACTGGGACCTGTTCGCGGTCGCGCTGGCCACTCTGGGGATGTGGGCCTGGGCCCGGCGCCGCCCGGTGCTCGCCGGCGTCCTCCTCGGCCTGGGTGCCGCCGCCAAGCTCTACCCGGCCTTCCTGCTGGCAGTCCTCTTCCTGCTCTGCCTGCGGTCGGGGCGGCTGCGGGTATGGCTGCGCACCGCGGTGGCTGCCGTACTCGCCTGGGCGGTGGTCAACGTGCCGATCGCGATGCTGGCGCCGGAGAACTGGTCGCGCTTCTTCCGGCTGAACAGCACGCGGCCGGCCGATCCCGACTCCCTGTGGAACCTGGCGCTGCACGTCGCCGGCGACCAGCTGCTCGACGGCCCGCTGGCCGAGGGGCAGACCCCGACGGTGCTCAACGCTGCCGTCGCGGTGGCGCTGCTGGCCGGGCTCGCGGCCGTCGCATGGCTGACCTTGGCCGCGCCGGTGCGACCGCGGGTCGCCCAGATCGCCTTCCTGCTGGTCGCGGTCTTCCTGCTCACCAACAAGGTGTGGAGCCCGCAGTACTCCCTGTGGCTGCTCCCCCTGGCCGTGCTCGCCCGGCCCCGATGGCGCTCGCTGCTGGCCTGGCAGGCCACCGAGGCGCTGCTCTGGGTGCCCCGGCTGCTCTGGTACCTGGGCACGGAGAACCGGGGGATCGACGTCGAGTGGTTCCTCCTCGCGGTGACCGTCCGCGACGCGGCCGTCGTCGTCCTCATGGCGCTGGTCGTGCGGGACGTGCTGGATCCGGACCGGGACGTCGTGCGCACCAGCTGGCCCGGGGTGGACGACCCGGCCGGTGGGCCGCTGGAGCACGCTCCCGACCGGTTCGTGCTGCGCCGGTCAGACCAGCGCGTCGCGTAGCAGCGCGATTTCGGCCGCGTGCGCCGCAGCGTCGCCCGGGGTTTCCAGGATCACCGGGCAGCCGGCAGCGCGCGCCACCTCCACCAGCACCTCGCGGGAGATCTCCCCGCCGTCGAGCGGTGCGTGGCGGTCGCGTCCGGAGCCCGCGGCGTCCCGGCTGTTGTTCAGGTGGACCAGGTCGATCCGGCCCGTCACCGCGCGGACGGCGTCGACGGCCGCGCCGAGGTCCCAGCCGGCGGCCCAGCCGTGGCAGGTGTCCAGGACGAAGCCGGCCCCGTACTCGCCGACGGCCTCCCACAGCCGGCCGAGCGCGTCCAGGTCGCGGGCCATCGCGTTGCCGCCCCCGGCGGTGTTCTCGATCAGCACGGGCACGGGGAAGCCGCCCTGCTCGGCCTGACGGGCGAACGTCTTGCGCCAGTTGTCGACGCCCACCGCCGGGTCGTCGCCGGCCAGCACGTGCCCGCCGTGGACCACGAGGCCGCGCGCGCCGACCTCCGCCGCGGCCTGGGCGTGCTTGCCCAGCAGCGTCCGGCTGGGGATGCGGATGCGGTTGTTCGTCGTCGCCACGTTGAGCACGTAGGGGGCGTGGACGAACAGCGCGAGGCCGGACTCGCGCAGCTGCGCGGCATCGGGGCGGGGAGGCGGCGCCTTCCACCCCTGGGGATCGGCGAGGAAGACCTGCACCGCGTCGGCGCCGACCTCCGCCGCCCGGGGCAGCGGACCGGGGACGGGTGCGTCGTCCGCCCCAGCGCCCACGTGTACGCCGATCGGGTGCACGGCCATGCTGATCTCCGGTTTCTCGACGAGATGCGGGTTCACCCGTATCGCGCACGTCACATCATCGTCGAGGCTGTGACCGGGGTGATCCGCCGGTCGTGGTGTCGCCTCGACGTGGAGGTAGCAGAACATGGCAACGGGTCGCCTTCGTCGCTCGGCCCGCCGGGGTCTCGGCGTGGCCGCCCCCAGCTCGCGAGGGGTGGGGAGGGACGGGGTCCTCCACCTGTGGACAGCGCCTGGCCCGCCCTGCTCCGCCGCTGGTAGCCTGGGTGCGCGCGTTCCGGCTCCTGCCGGGGCGCGCGACGCGTGTACGACCCTCCTGCTGCAGATTCCCTGCAGCCGCGAAGACCAGAGGAGGTGGGGTTCTCCGTGCGTCACTACGAACTGATGGTCATTCTCGACCCCGACCTGGAGGAGCGCACGATCGCTCCCTCGCTCGACCGGTTCCTGACCGTCGTCACCAACTCCGGTGGCACCGTCAAGACCGAGATCTGGGGCCGTCGCCGCATGGCCTACGAGATCAAGAAGCACGTCGAGGGCATCTACGCGGTCGTGGACATCCAGGCCGAGCCGGCCGCGGTGGCCGAGCTCGACCGGCAGCTGAACCTCAACGAGTCGGTCCTGCGCACGAAGCTGATGCGGCCCGAGGTCCACTGACCATGGCCGGCGAGACCGTCATCACCGTCATCGGCAACCTCACCGCCGATCCGGAGCTGCGCTTCACGCCGTCGGGCGCTGCCGTCGCCAACTTCACCGTGGCCTCGACGCCGCGGACCTTCGACCGCCAGTCGCAGGAGTGGAAGGACGGCGAGGCGCTGTTCCTCCGCTGCAACGTGTGGCGGCAGGCCGCGGAGAACGTGGCCGAGTCGCTGACCCGTGGATCGCGGGTCATCGTCAGCGGTCGCCTCAAGCAGCGCTCGTTCGAGACGAAGGAAGGCGAGAAGCGCACCGTCGTCGAGCTCGAGGTCGACGAGATCGGCCCCTCCCTGCGCTACGCCACCGCCAAGGTCACCCGCGCCTCGCGCGGTGAGGGCGGCGGCGGCTTCAGCGGCGGCGGTGGCGGCGGCGGTGGTGGTTTCGGCGGTGGCGGCGGGGCGAGCGACCCGTGGTCGACGCCCGCCGGGCCGTCGGACGAGCCGCCCTTCTAAGAGGACCCTCCTGCCCCCCACGCCTCGCTCCGCTCGGCGTGGGCCCCTGCAGGAGGGCCACCCCAGGTCACCCACGCACTTCCCTCACTGGAGATATCAGTGCCCAAGCCCCCTGTTCGCAAGCCCAAGAAGAAGGTCTGCCAGTTCTGCAAGGACAAGGCGACCTACATCGACTACAAGGACACGACCCTGCTGCGGAAGTTCATCTCCGACCGCGGCAAGATCCGTGCCCGCCGCGTCAGCGGCAACTGCAGCCAGCACCAGCGGGACGTCGCCACGGCCGTGAAGAACAGCCGTGAGATGGCCCTGCTGCCCTACACCTCGACGGCGCGCTGATCATGAGCACGATGAAGCTGATCCTCACGCAGGAGGTCACCGGTCTCGGGTCCTCCGGCGACACCGTCGAGGTCAAGGGCGGCTACGGCCGCAACTACCTCCTGCCCCGCGGGCTGGCCATCGTCGCCACCCGGGGTGCGGAGAAGCAGGTCGAGTCGCTGCGCCGGGCGCGTGCCACCCGCGACGTCCGGTCGCTCGAGGAGGCGCAGGCCGTGGCCGGTCGCCTGTCCGGGCTGACCGTCCAGGTGCCGGCGCGCGCCGGTGACGGTGGCCGGCTGTTCGGCCGGGTCACCACCGCCGACGTCGCCGCTGCCGTGACCGCCGCCGGTGGCCCGGAGCTCGACCGTCGCCGGATCGAGCTGCCCAGCAGCATCAAGACCACGGGCCAGCACACCGTCACCGTGCGGGTGCACCCGGAGGTCAACGCTCAGCTGACCATCGAGGTCGTCGCCAGCTGATCGAGGCCCCTCTGCCGCCCGCCGCTCGCGACGGGACCGGGCAGAGGGGCGCCCCGTCCGCGCTCTCCCCGTGCTCGCTCGGGGTGAGCCATCGGACGAAGGCACCTCCCACGAGGGGCGTCGGACGCAGGTCCGGCGCCCCTCGTGGCGTCTGCGGGGCCTGGTCCCCTGACGCCTCCGCCGTGCCCCTGCCGGACCCCCCTGCTCGGCGTGGCCGGCCCGCCGGGTGCCCTGAGGACCGCTCTCGCGCCGTCCGACCGGGGCAGGGTGCCTGGGAGGGCGGGGATCAGCCGGCGCCCGCCACGGGGGCGCTGGGGCGGTCATCGCGCGCCGTCCACGAGGTGGCCGGCCGGTCACGACGCCACGTCCGGAAGGTGGCCGGCCGACCTCGCGGAGGGGACCGGTGCACCGGTGTGGCTCCTGGTACGACACCTCGGATTTTCTTCCTGGGTTTTCTCCGTCCACACCCGGTGGGCAGCGTCCCTGCAGGTCAGCTGGCGGATGACCGCCGGCGCGGAGCGGCTGTCCCCGTACTCCTCCACATGTCGACATGCGTCCGTCCACCGACTTGTCCACAAGTTGTGCAGATCGGTGTGCACACCGGTGGTGGACGTGGCCCGCGCTGCTTCCTAACGTCCTCTCCGGCCACCGAGCGGACGTGACTGTCAGTCCCCTCCGGTAGGCAGGAGCCGAACACGTGTTCGGCATGGCGCCGTCCGCCGAGCTCGCGTACTTCCCCTGCGCGTGGTGGTGATGCGGGCGCGCCCGCAAGGAGATGGAGGTACCCCCGTGGCGGTGGCCGACGAGTTCAGCCGACCGTCCGCGACAGCGCCGGCGTACGACCGGCAGCCGCCGCAGGACGTCGCGGCGGAGCAGTCGGTGCTCGGCGGCATGCTGCTGAGCAAGGACGCGATCGCAGACGTCGTGGAGGTGCTGCACGGCAACGACTTCTACCGGCCGGCGCACCAGGTGATCTTCGACTGCATCCTCGACCTGTACGGGCGGGGTGAGCCGGCCGACGCGATCACCGTGGCCGCGGAGCTCAACCGCACCGACCAGCTGTCGAAGATGGGCGGCGCGGTCTACCTGCACACGCTCATCCAGTCCACGCCGACGGCGGCCAACGCCGGCTACTACGCCGCGATCGTCGCCGAGCAGGCGGTGCTGCGACGGCTGGTGGAGGCCGGTACCCGGGTCGTCCAGCTGGGCTACGGCGCAGCCGGTGGGAAGGGCGACGTCGACGACATCGTCGACCGGGCCCAGCAGGAGATCTACGACGTCACCGAGAAACGCATGAGCGAGGACTACTCGCGCCTCGAGGACGTCCTCCAGCCGACGATGGACGAGCTGGACGCCATCGCCTCCCGCGGCGGCACGGCCCGCGGTGTGCCCACGGGCATCCGCGACCTCGACGAGCTGACCAACGGCCTGCAGGCGGGCCAGATGGTCGTCATCGCGGCCCGTCCCGGCGTGGGCAAGTCGACCCTGGGGCTGGACATCGCCCGGTCGGCGACGGTGAAGCACGGGCTGCCCGCGGTCATCTTCTCGCTGGAGATGAGCAAGCACGAGATCACCATGCGTCTGCTGTCGGCGGAGGCGAAGGTGCCGCTGCACCACATGCGCGCCGGCTCCCTCTCCGACGAGGACTGGGCCAAGCTCGCGCGCCGGATGGGGGAGGTCGCCGACGCCCCGCTCTACATCGACGACTCGCCGAACATGACGATGATGGAGATCCGGGCGAAGGCGCGGCGGCTCAAGCAGCGCAACGACCTCAAGCTCGTGGTCATCGACTACCTGCAGCTGATGACGTCGGGCAAGCGCGTCGAGAGCCGCCAGCAGGAGGTCTCGGAGTTCTCCCGTGCGCTCAAGCTGCTGGCCAAGGAGCTCGAGGTCCCGGTGATCGCGATGTCGCAGCTGAACCGTGGGTCGGAGCAGCGCCAGGACAAGAAGCCGATGCTCTCGGACCTCCGCGAGTCCGGCTCGATCGAGCAGGACGCCGACATGGTGATGATGATCCACCGCGAGGACATGTACGAGAAGGAGTCCCCGCGGGCCGGCGAGGCCGACATCATGCTGGTCAAGCACCGCAACGGCCCGACCGCCAACGTCACGGTCGCCTTCCAGGGCCACTACAGCCGCTTCGTGGACATGGCGAACTGAGCCGACCGGCTGTACGGCTGGGCGGGGCCCGGGACCGGTCGGTCCCGGGCCCCGCGGCATCTGGGGGGCACGGGGTCCGGTCGTGCTCGGCAATCCGTGCTGGTAGCCCCCGTGATGGGCTGCGAGCACCGTGCACGAACCCATCCGCGCAGCGCAGCGCCACGGTCTGCACCGATGCAGCCGGCAACCATTGTGGCCCGTGTCACCAGTGGGTTAGGAAGAGGTCCCCTCAGGCATAGGAGACCCGTTGTCCTCACATCCCTGGCGCCGGACGACCGCGTCGGTCATCAGCGCCCTGGCTGCGGCGGTGACCGTCACGGCCACCGCCTCCCCCGCGCTCGCCGCCCCCGCACCGGCCCAGCCGGTATCGGTCTTCCCCACGAACGACCTGACCGTTCCCGACCGGCAGCAGCTCACCGGCCTGCGGGTCGCCCTGCCGACGGAGAACTGCGGCACCGTCGTCACCTGCGGTCTCGTCGAGCGGCTCAACCAGCTCGACGGCTTCGACCTCGACCCGCGCATCGCCGTCCGCTTCAGCGCCCCGGTCGACCCGGCCCAGGTCGCCGAGCGGATCACCGTGCGGCAGGAGCGCGGCGGGTGGCGCACCGGCGTCGACCGCGTCGTCTGGGACCCGGCCACCAACACGCTGTACGCCCACCCCGTGGAGCAGCTCGCACCGGGCACCACGTACCGCATCGACGTGCAGGCCGGGCCGGCGAACTCGGCCACCACCGAGACCTTCACGACGCTGAGCGCCACCGACGGACTGCTCGACCTGAACCGGCAGATCCAGTCGAACCGCGCGCTGCGCGAGCTCGGGATCGCGCGCCCCGGGCTGGAGATCGACGGCGTCGTCCCGGTGACGGGCTCGACGGTCACCTTCGTCCCCGACCGGCCGGCTCCCGGCACGCCGGGGGGCACCCCGGCCGGGCCGAGCGTCCAGCCGATCAACCTCCTGCCCGCCGGCAGCACGCTGGTGTTCGGTTCCTACCAGGCACCGTCCTGGCTCACCCCCGACGGCACCATCACCCAGACGCCGACCCGGGACGACGGTCCGGCGCCGGTCGAGGCCGACCGCCTGCCCTTCGTCGCCGTCCTCCCGCCCGGCCCCGCGCCGGACGGCGGCTGGCCTACCGCAGTCTTCGGGCACGGCTTCACCGGCTCGACGACCAGCGTGTTCCTCGCCGCCCTCACCAACTCCCGCAGCGGCATCGCGACCATCGGGACCAACGTGGTCGGGCACGGGTACGGCCCGGAGAGCACCTGGCAGATCACCACGGCAGCGGGCGAGACCCGGACGTTCCCGAGCTACGGCCGGGGCGTCGACCAGGACGGTGACGGGCTCTTCGGCAGCACCGAGGGCTCCTCGGCCACGGGCGCAGCCGGTGCGGTCTCGTCCCGGGACGCGCTCCGCCAGACCGCGGCCGACATCATGACGCTGGTCCGCTCGCTGGGCGGAACGGACGTCGACGGCGACCGGCGCGGCGACCTGTCCGGCGCGCGGGTCACCTACTTCGGGCAGAGCTTCGGTGGCATCTACGGCACCATGCTCGCCGGCGCCGACCGGGCGATTGCCCGCTCGGTGCTCAACGTGCCCGGGGGCCCGATCAGCGAGATCTCGCGCCTCTCGCCGGCCTTCCGGCCGCTCACCTTCCAGGCGCTCCAGGCCGCGGGTCTGGCGCCCAACAGCCCCGACGCCAGCCGCTGGTTCTTCGAGGAGCAGCTGCCGCTGCGCGGTGAGGGCCCGGTGACCGCGACCGCGCCCGGTGCCCTGGCCATCCAGGACTACCTGGCCAAGGCGACGTGGCTGACCCGGCCCGGCAGCCCGGAGACGTTCGCGCCGCTGATCCGGCACGACCGGGTGCTGGTCCAGGTCGCGTTCGGTGACCAGACGGTGCCGAACCCGACGTCCTACACGCTGGTCGACGCCGGTGACCTGTGGTCGCGGACGAGCCTCTTCCGCAACGACGAGGCCACCACCGCCGCGCTCAACCCGCACGGCTTCCTGCTGGACGTCGCGCGGTTCCCGGTGGCCGCGATGCAGGCCCAGGGGCAGGTCGCGGCATTCCTCGGCCGCGGGGAGGTCGTCGACCCCGATCTCGACGGCCCGGTGTGGGAGGTGCCGATCAGCGACCCGACGTTGCTGTGGTCGCTGAACTTCCCCGGCCAGGGCTGATGCCCTGAGCGCCGGGGGGCGTTGCACGCGAGAGGCCCAGGACCACGACGGTCCTGGGCCTCTCCCGTTCACGGCCCTGCCCCGAGGCTCACCCTGAGCGAGCGAAGGGTGAGGTGGGCGGGGTCCTTTCTCAGGCGGCGGCGCGCATCAGCTCGCGGCGGACCTTGGGCCCGCCGGTGGTCATCTTGTACAGCTTGGCCAGCTGCGCCGGGGCGTTCTTCGGCGTCGTCTCGGCGAGCCAGCCGTTGGGCAGCGAGAGCCGGATGACCTTGTGCCACGCGCTCGCGACCTGCTTGTACAGCGGGGCGGAGTGGTAGGTCAGGTCGTAGCGGTCGAAGATCTCCTTCACCCGCGGGGCGATCTCGGCGTACCGGTTGCTCGGGAGGTCGGGGAACAGGTGGTGCTCCACCTGGTGCGACAGGTTCCCGGTCATGATGTGCATGGCCTTGCTGCCGGAGATGTTCGCCGAGCCCAGCATCTGGCGGAGGTACCACTCGCCGCGGGTCTCCCCCTCGATCGAGGTCTTCTCGAAGGTCTCGACGCCCTCGGGGAAGTGGCCGCACATGATGACCGAGTGCGACCACAGGTTCCGCACGACGTTGGCGGTGAAGTTCGCGGCCAGCGTCGGCAGGAACGACGGGCCCGACAGCAGCGGGTGGACGACGTAGTCCTTGGCGGCCTGGTTGCGGATCTTCTTCAGCACCTGCTTGGCGGCAGCCCGGAACTTCGGGTCGTTGCGCCGCTTCTTGGTCGCCAGGTTCTTGCCCAGCTCCAGGTCGTACGCGGCGATCCCGTACTCGAAGAAGCAGGCGTTGATGAAGTTCCACAGCGGCTGCGCCAGGTACAACGGGTGCCACTTCTGGTCCTCGTCGACGCGCATGATGCCGTAGCCGAGGTCGTTGTCCTTGCCGACGACGTTCGTGTACGTGTGGTGCAGCTCGTTGTGCGAGTGCTTCCACTGCGCGGCCGGGCTGGCCATGTCCCACTCCCACGTCGTGGAGTGGATCTTCGGGTCGCGCATCCAGTCCCACTGGCCGTGCAGGATGTTGTGCCCGATCTCCATGTTCTCGAGGATCTTGGCGATCGAGAGGCCGGCGGTGCCGAGCACCCACGCCGGGGGGAACTTGGAGAACAGCAGGACGGCGCGGCTGCCCAGCTCGAGCTTGCGCTGCACGTCGATGACCGTGCGGATGTACTTCGCGTCGTCCTCACCGAGGCTGTCGCGCACCTCCTGCCGGATGGTGTCGAGCTCCTTGCCGATGAGCTCGATGTCCTCGGCGGTCAGGTGGGCGATCGGGTTCTCGGGCTTCTTCTGCAGAACGGTCATGTGTCCGGCTCCTCGGTTCGGCTGGATCAGTGGTCGATGGCGCAGGCGCCGGCGGGGGCGCTGATGCAGGTCTGGACGAGGACGCCGTCGCCGACGTCCTCCGCGGTGGTGATCTCCCCGTTGCGCAGGTCGCGGACCGCGCCCTCGCGCAGGGGGAGCACGCAGCCGTAGCAGATGCCCATCCGGCAGCCGCTCGGCATGAGGACGCCGGCCTCCTCGGCGGCGTCGAGGATGGGGGTCGCGCCGTCGGCCTCGACGCTCGCGCCGTTCCTGGTGAAGGTGACGGTGCCGCCCTCGCCGGTGACGGCGATCCGCGGCCGGAAGCGCTCGGTGTAGAGCCGGTCGGCGATGCCGACCGAGGCCCAGTGCTCCTCCAGCGCCTCGAGCATGCCGACGGGGCCGCAGGCCCAGGTGGCGCGCTCGTGCAGGTCGGGCACCAGTTCGGCGATCGACCGCGCGTCGAGCATGCCGGCGCTGTCGGTGTGCTGCTCGATGAGCCGGATCCGGCCCTCGGCGGCCATCTGCCGCAGCTCGTCGCCGAAGACGACGTCGTCGGCGGTGGGCGCCGAGTGGACCAACACGGTGTCGGCCAGGGAGTCGGCGTGGTTGCGCAGGATGCCCATGACCGGCGTGATGCCGGACCCGGCGGTGACGAACAGCGCCTTGGCCGGCACCTGCTCGGGCAGGCAGAACTCCCCGGTGGCCTGGTCGAGCTGGACGATCGTGCCCGGCTGCACGCGGTGCACCAGGTAGTTGCTGACCTTGCCGTCGGGGATGGCCTTCACCGTGATGGTGAAGCAGCCGTCGGCCCGGCCGAGGACCGAGGTGATCGAGTAGGCGCGCCACTGGCGGACCCCGTCGATGTCGACGCCGATGCGGACGTACTGGCCGGGCGTGTGCGGCAGCCAGTCGCGGCCGGGGCGGATCACGATGCTCGCCGCGTCCCGGGTCTCCCGCTGCACGGCCTCGATCCGACCGCGCAGAGCCGCACCCGAGCGGAGCGGGTCGAACAGGTCGAGGTAGTCGACCGGCAGCAGCGGGGTGGTCACCAGCTCGGCGAGCCTGAACACCCGGTCGCGCAGCGCGCTCCGCGTCGGCGGGCGAGCCGCAGCGGGGCGAGGGGCGGTTGCTGTCATGTACTCAGCTTTCCCAGTCCGAGCACCAGATACCTGTGCTCCGGATGTGAATCCAGCGGTAGCTTCTGTTCCGGCTGAACAAAGGAGACCCGATGTCCCCGGACCCGGCACCGTTCCCGGAGACCGTCGCGGAGGCGATGCGCGCCGAGCTGACGGCTGTCGCCGAGCGGGCGGTGGAGGAGATCATCGTGGGCGTCCCCAGCTACGCGGACGCGTTCGCCGGCCCGATGGGTCGCAAGATCTCCGCCGCCGTCGAGATGGCGTTGCGGGGCTTCCTGCAGGTCGCCGCCGCCGGGGGCAACGTGGACGCCGGCACCCCCGGGGGCCCGGTCGTCGAGGCCGCGTACGCCCTGGGCCGCGGTGAGGCGCGCAGCGGCCGCTCGATGGACGCGCTGCTGGCCGCCTACCGGGTGGGTGCGCGGGTGTCGTGGCGGGACATGAGCGCCACCGCCGTCCGCACGGGAATGGACCCCGAGTCGCTCGCCCGGTTCGCCGAGCTGGTGTTCGCCTACATCGACCGGCTCTCCGCGGCGAGCGTCGCCGGGCACGCCGACGAGCTGGCCTCCAGCGGGCGCGCGCGCCAGCGCCTGCTCGAGCGGCTGGCGCGCGGGCTGCTGACCGGCAGTCCGCACACGGAGCTCACCGAGCTGGCGCAGCGGGCCGACTGGACACCGCCGCGCACGCTGACCGTCGCGCTGCTCCCCGAGGGGCGGGTCCGCGGCGCGATGGTCTCCCTCGATCCGCGCACCCTCGTCGCGACCGAGGACCTGCCCGGGCTGGACCCGGCCGGGGAGACCGCGGTGCTGCTCGTGCCGGACGCCGACGGCGCCCGACGCGGCGCCCTGCTGCGCGGCCTGGCGGGCCGCCGGGCCGTGGTCGGGCCGGCGCGCCCGTGGTGGAGCGCGCAGGCGTCCTACGGCCGCGCGGTGCGTGCCCTGCGGCTGGGCATGGCCGGGGCGGAGGACGGGCCCGTGGACACCGATGCCCGGCTGGCCGAGCTGCTGCTGCGCGCCGACGAGGAGGCGCTGGCGGATCTGCGGGCCCGGGTCCTGGCCCCGCTGGAGGCGGTGGGCGAGGCCGCGCGGGAGAAGCTCACCGAGACGCTGCGCTGCTGGCTGCTGCACCACGGCCGGCGCGACCAGGTCGCCGCGGCGCTGTTCGTGCACCCGCAGACGGTCCGCTACCGGATGACGCAGCTACGTCAGCTCTACGGGCGCGGCCTGGAGGACCCGCAGACGGTGCTGGAGCTGACGATCGCGCTCGGTATCCCGCTGGCACCACCAGCGGGTGGGGCGCCGTCCCGCGGGCCCGGTGGGCCCGGGTGACCCTCCCGCCGGGCGCGGCCCGGCTGGTCGACGAGGTGGGGACGGCGATCGGCGCCGCATGGGACGTCGGCGTTCCACTGGTGCGCGCACGCACGGGGCTGGCCGGCCCCCTGGACGTCCCGGGGCTCGCGATCGGTGCGGTCGCCGCGCAGCTGCTCGCCGCCCGTGACGTCGGCGAGGTGGCGGAACGACCGCTCCACCTCGACGCGGGGCACGTGGCCGCATCCTTCGCCGGCGAACGGCACGTGAGGTTTCACGGGAAACCAGCCGGCGGCGGGTTCGCCCCGCTGTCCCGCTTCTGGCGGACCGCCGACGGCTGGGTCCGGCTCCACGGCAACTACCCGCAGCACCGCGCTGCCGCGACGGCGGTGCTGGGTGAGGACATGGCGTCCGCCGCGCTCCGGTGGCGTGCCGAGGAGCTGGAGACGGCGGTGGTCGAGGCAGGTGGGGCGGCGGCGGCCGTCCGCAGCGAAGCCGTCTGGGCGGCGCACCCCCAGGCGGCGGCGGTGCGCGAGCAGCCCCTCGTCGCGGTGACCCACGTCGCCGAGCATCCGGGGCGCTGCGTCGCGCTGCGCGGGATGCGCGTGCTCGACCTGACGCGGGTCATCGCCGGCCCGGTGGCCACCCGGGCGCTCGCGGCGCACGGAGCCGACGTCCTGCGGGTCGACTCCCCGCAGGCGCCCGACGACCTCGGTCTGCTGCGCGACACCGGCGCGGGGAAGCGGCACGTGCTGCTCGACCTGGCCGACCGGCACGACCGCACCCGGGTGGAGGAACTGGTCGCCGGAGCCGACGTCGTCGTCCAGGGCTACCGGCCGGGGGCGCTCGACGGCCACGGCCTCGATCCCGGGTCACTGGCCGAGCGGCACCCGCACCTCGTCGTGGCCCGGCTGTCGTCGTGGGGCACGCGCGGCCCGTGGGGGAGCCGCCGGGGCTTCGACTCGCTGGTCCAGGCGGCGACCGGCATCGCGACGGCATACGGCGAGGGCGACGTGCCGGGCGCGCTGCCGGTGCAGGCGCTCGACCACGCGACCGGCCACCTGGCCGCAGCCGCCGTCCTGGGGCTGCTCGGCCGCCAGCGCACCGAGGGCGGCGGCTGGTGCGCGGACCTCTCGCTCGCCGCGACGGCCCACTGGCTGCTGGACGCCCGCCCCGGGGACGAGCGGCCGGGACCCCCGATCGATCCCGGGCCATGGTTGGTCGAGCTGCCGTCGCCGGCCGGGCCCGTCACGGTCGTCGCCCCGCCGGGGCGTCCTCCGTGGACGACGGGAGCGCTGCTGCCGCCGAGCACCCGGCCTCAGTGGCTGCCCCGCTGACACCGTCCGACCCGTGGGACGAGCGGCACGACGGCGCCCGGGCGGCTGCTCAGGCGGGACGCAGCACGGCCACCAGGAAGTCGGAGTCGGGGGTGAACGGCCGCAGGTCCCACGTGGACAGCAGCAGGTCCGGCTCCCAACCCGCCGCACGGGCGTCGGCGAGGAAGTCGTCGAACGCGTAGCCGCGGCCCGCGCCGAAGCCGATGACGGCCCGGCCGTCCGGCGCGATGTGGGCGCGCAGCCGGCGCAGCACCGCGCCGCGGGTGGACGGCGCGAGGAACGCCATCACGTTCCCGGCGCTCACGATGGCGTCGAAGGGCTCGTCGATGCCCTGCTGCGCGGGGAGGTCCAGCTCGGCGAGGTCGCCGACCAGCCACCGCGGACCCGGGTGGTCCTCCTCGGCCGCGGCGATCAGCACCGGGTCGACGTCGACGCCCACCACCTGGTGTCCAACCTCGTGCAGGTGGGCGCCGACCCGTCCGGGGCCGCAGCCTGCGTCCAGGACCCGCGATCCGCGCGGCAGCATCGCGTCCACGAGCCGCGCCTCCCCCACCAGGTCCATCCCCTGCTCCGCGAGGGTGCGGAACCGCTGGACGTACGCGGCGGAGTGCTCGGGGTCCTCCTGGGTCATGCGGGTCCAGGCGCTGGGTTCGGGACGACCGGTCATGGAGCCGTTCTACACGGGCGCCGGCCGCACCCGGAGCGCGCCGCCCGTCGCGGTCAGCCGGGTGCCCTCCAGTCGGGTGGCTCGGCGGGGTGCAGTGCCGGGTCGTCGGCGGCCAGCGTGCGCACCGGGCCCGGCGGCGTCAACGGGCCCTCGAACCGCACCGTCACCCGGCCCAGCCCGCGGCCCCACACCCAGCCGGCCCCCAGCTCCTCGTGCCGCACGTCCTGCCCCGGCCACCAGCGCTTCTCGACCGGCAGCTCCGGCTCCGCGGCCGCCTCCGGCTCGGGCGCCGGGGCCTCGTCGGGCGCGTCGTCCTCGGTCGCGAACAGGTCGCCCTGCGCGTAGAGGGACAGCCCCGACACACCCACCCCGAGCAGGCGCAGGCCCCCACCGGTCCCCGCCTCGGTGAGCAGGCGGCGGGCCGTGGCGGCGATCAGCCGGGCGTCGTCGGTGGGCTGGGCCAGGGTCTGGGACCGGGTGATCGTGGTGAAGTCGTACCGGCGCAGCTTGAGGGTCACGGTGCGGCCGGAGTGCGCCGAGGCGCGCAACCGGCTGCCGACCCGCGCCGCCATCGAGTCGATCTCCCGATTCAGCACGGCGAGGTCGGTGAGGTCGCGCTCGAACGTCTCCTCGTGCGACACCGATTTCACCCCCCGGTCGGGGACGACGGCGCGGTCGTCCTCGGCGCGGGCCAGGGCGTGCAAGCCGGCGCCGTGGGCGCGGCCGGCGAGCGCCACGAGGTCGGGCAGCGACTTGGCGGCCAGGTCGCCGACCGTGCGCACGCCGACCTGGTGCAGCCGCTCCGCCGTCGCCGGGCCGACGCCACCGAGCCGCGTGACCGGCAGCGGGTGCAGGAGGTCGAGCTCGCCGCCCGGCGGGACGACGACGAGGCCGTCGGGCTTCTGCAGGTCCGAGCCGATCTTCGCCATCAGCTTCGAGCTGCCCACGCCGACCGACCCGGTGACGCCCCCCGTGGCAACGGCGATGCGCTCCTTGAGCCCCCTGGCTAGTTCCGTCACACCGGAAACGGAGAGGTCGTGCCCGGGCCCGGCGGCGAGGTCGACGTACGCCTCGTCGATCGAGACGGGTTCCACCAACGGGGAGAGCTCGCGGAGCAGGTCCATGACGACGTCGGAGGTGCGGCGGTAGGCGGGGAACCGGCCACCGAGGAACGCCGTCCCCGGAGGGCACCGCCGGCGCGCCTCCGCGGTGGACATCGCCGACCGCGCCCCGTACGCCCGGGCCTCGTAGGAGGCGGTGGCGACGACGCCGCGACCGCCGACGCCACCGACCACGACCGGCCGGCCGCGCAGCGAGGGCTTGTCGCGCTGTTCGACGGCGGCGAAGAAGGCGTCGAGGTCCAGGTGCAGGATGCTCGCCTCCCGCCTCATGCCCCCGATGATCGCCCGCCCCGCGCAGGCGGGGGTCGCCGGGCTCCCCCGGGCGAGCGACTTCCTTGCCCGGGCGGTCACGGAACTGCCAGGCTCCCCGACGACGACACGCGGAGGGAGCTGGCTGGACACGACGACGGTGACGTTCCTCGTCGTCGGCGCGCTCGGCCTCGTCGTGCTGCTGCTGGCGACGGTCGTGGGGGAGATCGGCGACCTCGGCGGCGACGTCGACGGTCCCTTCTCGGTCCCGGCCATCGCCGCACTGCTGGGCGGCATCGGTTTCGGCGGCGCCGCCGCGACCGCGCTGCTGCCCGCCGGGCTCCCGACCGGCGTCACCGCCCTGTTCGCCGCCGTGGCCGGGCTGGTGGTCGCCCTGCCCCTGGCCTGGGGCGCGGTGCGCCTGTCCCGGGCGCTGCGCGACATGCCGACGCAGGAGACGCTGACCCGCCACCACCTCGCCGGGGCGCAGGGCGTCGTCGTCTCGGCCGTCCCCGCCGGCGGCTTCGGCGAGGTCCGGCTGGCGCTGGCCGGCCAGCCCCTCAAGTTCTCCGCCCGCAGCGACACCTCGCTGCCGGCCGGCACCCCCGTCTACGTCGTCGAGGCACTCAGCGAGACCGCCGTCCAGGTCGTCTCCACCGCGACGGACCCCCTCACCGAGCCCGGAGGCACCCACCCGTGACGCTGCTCTACGCGATCGGCGGCATCGTCGCCCTGATCATCCTGCTCGTCCTGCTGGTGCTGTCCCGGATCAAGGTGGCCGGCCCCAACCAGGCGTTCATCGTCACCGGGCGCCAGGGTCGCCAGGTCACCGACACCAGCGGCGTCGTCTCCCGCGACCAGTCCGGCCAGAAGGTCGTGATGGGCGCGAGCGTCTTCGTGCTCCCGGTCGTGCAGAAGCTGCACACGATGGACCTCTCCAGCCGCCGGATCCCGGTCGGTATCCGCGGTGCGGTCAGCAAGCAGGGCGTGAAGTGCGACCTCGAGGGCGTCGCCATCGTGAAGGTCGGCGGC
Organism: Blastococcus sp. SYSU DS0552; assembly: GCF_054050815.1. Lineage (NCBI taxonomy): Bacteria > Bacillati > Actinomycetota > Actinomycetes > Geodermatophilales > Geodermatophilaceae > Blastococcus > Blastococcus sp. SYSU DS0552. Next base: position 35,105 of record NZ_JBJHAB010000003.1, on the reverse strand, counting down.
ACCGAGAGCTCGATCCGCGCGGCCGCCCAGCGCTTCCTCAACCAGCAGGAGGGCATCGACACCTTCACGTCGGAGGTGCTCGCCGGTGCGCTGCGCTCGATCGTCGGCCGGCTGACCATCGAGGAGATCATCCGCGACCGGGCCGCCTTCGCCTCCGCCGTCGCCGAAGAGGCCGAGTCCTCGCTCACCGGCCAGGGTCTCGTCCTGGACACCTTCCAGCTGCAGGACATCCAGGCGGAGGGGTCCTACCTGGCCGACCTGGGCCGCCCGGAGGCCGCCCGGGTGCTCAAGGAGGCGAGCATCGCCGAGGCGCGCGCCCGGCAGGCCGCGCAGCAGGAGCAGTTGCTGGCCGACGAGGCGATCGCGATCGCCCAGCGCCAGCTGGCGCTCAAGCAGGCGGAGATCACCGCCGAGACCGACGCCGCGAAGGCCCGCGCGGCGGCCGCCGGGCCGCTGGCGCAGGCCGCGCAGGACCAGGCGGTCCTCATGGAGCAGGAGAAGGTCGCCGAGCGGACGGCGGCGCTGACCGAGCGCCAGCTCGACACCCAGGTCCGCCGCCCGGCCGACGCCGAGCGCTACCGGGTCGAGCAGGAGGCCGAGGGGCGCAAGAACTCCGCCATCCTCACCGCCGAGGCGGAGCGCCAGGCCACCATCGCCGCCGCCCAGGCGGAAGCGATCGAGGGCGCCAAGCGCGGTGAGGCCGAGAAGCAGCGCCGCCAGGCGATCGCCGACGCCGTCGAGCGCGAGGGCGCCGCCGAGGCGGCCGCGATCCTCGCCCGCGGTCAGGCCGAGGCCGAGGCGCTCGACGCGCGCTCCGACGCCTTCGCCAAGTACGGCGAGGCGGCGATCCTGGAGATGCTGGTCAAGGTTCTGCCCGAGGTCGTGGGTGCGGCGGCCGCCCCGCTGTCCAGTGTGGAGAAGATGACCGTCATCTCAGCCGACGGGGCGGGCTCGCTGGGGAAGTCGGTCGCGGCGAACGTCGCCCAGGGGCTGCAGCTGTCCGGTGACCTCACCGGCATCGACGTGGCGGCGCTGCTGCGCCGGCTCAGCGGCTCGGCGGCGCAGGGCGGCGTGACCACCGTGCCGATCTCGTCGGACGGGGACGGCGCCTCCCGGGGCTGACGCCGATCAGATCGCGACGGCCCACGCCTCGCCGGCGTGGGCCGCGCGCCAGAACTCCAGCTCGTACCGGGTGGCGATGGCGAACGCGGTGAGCATGGCGGCCTCCTGGTCGGGCGCGGTGCGCGCCGCGGCGTCGGTCAGCCGTCGGGCGGCGGCCGCGGCCTCCTGGAACGGGGCGGCGTCGTAGGTGGCCACCCACCGGCGGTACGGGTGGTCGGCGGCGGCCCGCGCGGCGGGGGCCAGCCGGGCGCCGACGTCGGCGTACACCCAGTAGCAGGGGAGGACGGCCGCGGCGGCGACGGGGTACGGCGCGGTCGCCGCCGTCGCCACGAGGTAGGAGCTGTACGCCAGGCAGGTCGGCGACGGCTCCGGCGGGGCGCCGGCCTCCCCTAGCAGCTCCGAGCCGAGCAGGTCGGCGTGCAGCTGCGTCTCCACGACCGCGCAGTTCTGCGCCGAGCCGGCCCAGAACGCGGCCGCCTCCGGGTCCGGGGCGCGGGCCGCAAGCAGCGCCAGCGCGCGGGCGTAGCCGCCCAGGTACAGGGTGTCCTGCTCCAGGTAGTGGCGGAACGTCTCGGGTGCCAGGGTGCCGGCGGCCAGCTCGGCGAGGAAGGGCAGCTCGTCGATCGCCCGGCGGAGGTCGGCGGTCGCCGCCCAGGCCCGGTCGCCGAACCCGCTCACGCGGGCCAGATCCCGGCGAAGTGGTGCACCGGGCCGTGGCCGGACCCGATCCCCAGCGCGCCGCCCCCGGCCAGGGCCCGCTGCAGGTAGTCGCGGGCGGGCTCCACCAGGGCTGCCCAGTCCGGGGGCGCACCGGCGCGGGCCGCCAGCGCGGTCAACGCCGACGAGAGGGTGCAGCCGGTCCCGTGCGTCGCCGTCGTGGTCACCCGGGGGCGGCGGGTCTCCGTCGTCCCGGCGGACGTGGCCAGCACGTCGACGCTGTCGGGGCCGCCGAGGTGGCCGCCCTTCAGCAGCACCGCGCCGGGCCCGAGGTCGAGCAGTGCCCGCGCCTGCTCGTGCAGCCCGTCCACGTCGGTGGCCGGCTCGCCGTCGAGCAGCGCGGCGGCTTCGGGCACGTTCGGGGTGATCAGGTCCGCGAGCGGCAGCAGCTCGGTGCGGACGGCGGCCACCGCGTCGTCGTCGATGAGCCGGTGCCCGCTGGTCGCCACCATCACCGGGTCGCAGACGACCGGGCCGGGGCGCCGCTCGGCCAGCACGCCCGCCACCGCCCGCACCACGTCGGCGCTGCCCAGCATGCCGAGCTTGGTGGCGTGCACGTCGACGTCGTCGAGCAGGGTGTGCAGCTGCTGGGCGACGAAGGCGGCGGGCACCGGGTGGACCCCGGTGACTCCCCGGGTGTTCTGCGCGGTGAGCGCGGTGAGCACCGCCGTGCCGTACGCGCCGAGCGCGCTGAAGGTCTTCAGGTCGGCCTGGATGCCCGCTCCGCCGCTGGGGTCGCTGCCCGCCACGGTGAGCGCCGTGGGCGTCATCGCGCACCCACCGGGGCGAGCTCGGCACGGAGCGCCGCGGCCGCAGCGCGTGGGTCGGGGGCGGCGCAGACCGCGGAGACCACGCAGACGCCGTCCACCCCGGTGGCGGCCACGGCGGCGGCCCGGGCGGCGTCGATGCCGCCGATCGCCACGGCCGGCAACCCGCCCGCGTGTGCCGCGCCCGTCAGCTCCCGCACCGCGTCGAGGCCCAGCCCGGGGCCCGCCTCCGGCTTCGTCGGCGTCGCCCACACCGGGCTCAGGCCCACGTGGTCGACGGTGCCCGACGGCAGCCGCAGGGCGGCGGTCAGGTCGGCGGTGCTCTCCACGGAGAGGCCGAGCAGCCGGTCGGGTCCGAGCGCCGCCCGCACCTCGGCCGCCGGCAGGTCCTCCTGCCCGATGTGCACGCCGGAGGCGCCGGCCAGCAGGGCGACGTCGAGGGCGTCGTTCACCAGCACGGCCACGTCCGGCCGGTCGGCGAGCGCGGCCTGCACCGAGCGGGTCAGCGCCAGCAGGTCCCGGCGGGAGGCGTGCTTGTCGCGCACCTGGACGGCGGTGACCCCACCGGCCACCGCCGCGCGGACCACGTCGGCCACCGACCGTGGCCGGCACAGCTCCGTGTCGGTGACCAGGTAGAGCGTCGGGTCGAACGGCGGTCGCATCAGGCGCTCCGCACGTCCGCGCCCGCGAGGTCGTCGGGGCCGACGGCGTCCAGGGCGTCGAGCCAGGCGGGCGCGAACGTGCCAGGCCCCGTGGCGGTCTCGGCGGCCCGCTCCGCGGCGAGCGCGACGTGCGCGTGCCCCGCCACCGCACCGGTCAGGGCGTCGCCGGTCGCGGCGACGTAGGCCGCCACCAGGGCGCCGAGCGCGCACCCGGCACCCGTGGTGCGGGTCAGCAGCGGTGAGCCGCCGCCCACCCGGATGGTCCGCGCGCCGTCGGTGATCAGGTCCACCGCGCCGCTGACGGCCACCACACCCCCGGTGCGTGCCGCGAGCTGTGCGGCGGCGGTCGCTGCGTCATCGGCGCCGGCGGTGCTGTCGACCCCGCGGCCGCCGGCGCCGGCGCCGGCCAGCGCCATGACCTCCGAGGCGTTGCCGCGCACCACGGCCGGCGAGAGCTCGACCAGCTCGCCGGCGAGCGCCGTGCGGTAGGCCAGCGGACCCACGGCCACCGGGTCGAGCACCCAGGGGGTGCCCGCCGCGCCGGCCGAGCGGGCGGCCAGCCGCATCGCCGCGGCGGTGCGCTGGTGCACGGTGCCCACGTTGACCAGGACGGCGGAGGCGACGGCGGCGAAGTCCTCGGCCTCCTCCGGGGCGTCGACCATCGCCGGCGCCGCGCCGACGGCCAGCAGGGCATTGGCGGTGAGCGTCTGCACCACCGTGTTGGTCAGGCAGTGGACGAGCGGTGCGTTCTCGCGCAGCGCCGCGCGGGCGGCGCGCAGGTCGACGACTTCCACAGCATCGGACATGCCGGTGACATCCCTTCGCCAGTGCGAACTGGAGCAGGTTCGGCGGGTGTGTTCTCAGTCCCGGGCGGGACACCCCGTGCCACGTACGGGCTCGAACCTAGCGCAGCGGGCCGGGGGCCGTCACCGCCGACCTCGTCGACGGACGGGCGGGTGCCCTACGGTCGGCCCGTGGACCACCACCTGGCCCAGGTCAACGTCTCCCGCCTGCTCGCCCCGCTCGACAGCCCCGTGCTGGCCGACTTCATGGCCGCCCTGGACGAGGTCAACGCCGAGGCCGACCGGGCGCCCGGCTTCGTCTGGCGGCTGCAGACCGAGGACGGCAACGCCACCTCGGTGCAGGCGTTCGGCTGGGACGCCGCCGGCAGCCACGGCGTGATCGTGAACCTCACCGTCTGGCGGGACGTCGAGTCGCTGGCCGCCTACGTCTTCGGCGGGCGGCACGTGCAGATCATGCGGCGGCGCCGGGAGTGGTTCTCCCGCGCCGCCGAGGCGACGACCGCGCTGTGGTGGATCCCGGCGGGCACCCTGCCGACCACCGACGACGCGGAGGCGCGCATCCGGCACCTGCGAGCGCACGGCCCGACCCCCGAGGCGTTCACCTTCCGCACGCACTTCCCGCCGCTGGAGGGAGCCGTGGCGCCGTCGTCGGACGACTGGCTCTGCCCGGCATGAGGCTGCTGCTCACCTCCGCCGGCCTCTGCGACCCGACGCTGGTCGCGGCGACGGAGGAGCTGGCCGGACGCCCGCTGAGCGGGCTGCGGGCCGCCGTCGTCCCCACGGCGGCCAACGTCATCGCGGGCGACAAGGGCTGGCTGATCGCCGACTTCGTGAACCTGCAGCGCGCCGGGTTCGCCGAGGTCGACATCGTCGACGTCTCGGCGCTGGAGGCCGAGGTGTGGGAGCCGCGACTGGAGGCGGCCGACGTCCTGGTGCTCACCGGTGGGGACACCACGCACCTGCTGCGGTGGCTGCGCCGCTCGGGGCTGGCCGACCGGCTGCCCGATCTGCTCGGTGAGCGGCTGCTGATCGGGATCAGCGCCGGCAGCATGGTGCTCGGGCCGCACCTCGCGCTGAGCCAGTCGGAGCAGCCGCGACCGGAGGACACCGTGGGCCTGGGCCTGGTCGACGTCCTGGTCGTGCCGCACCTGGGCTCGCCGTACTTCCCGAATGCGTCGGAGGAGGCCCTCCGGGAAGCGGCGCGCGACCTGGGGCACCGCGTGTTCGGGCTGGCGGACGGCACCGCGCTGGCCGTCGACGGCGACCGCGTGGTGGTCGTCGGCGCGGGCCCGCACCTGGAGCTCGAGCCGGCCGCGCCGCGATGAGCGCAGCCGCCACGGAGCCCGCCCGCGCGGTGCGTCGCGGTCTGCCGGATCGGGTCGGCGGTGGTCGCTTGCCCGCTCGACGGTCGCCCGCCACGCTGGGCGGATGGTGCAGAGCGGAACGAGCGTGGGCACGGTGGTCCGGTGGGACGGCGACGAGGGTGGCGGCCTCGTCGAGTCGCCGGACCTCCCCGGCCACTGCTGGGTCGAGGTGGGAGCGCTGCATCCCAGCGCCCGTGGCTCCCTTCGCGCGGGGCAGATCGTGGAGGTCTCCTGGACCGAGACGGGCGTCGGCGACCATCCCGTCCGGGCCGACCTGGTGACGCCTCGCGACGACCTGCAGGCCACGCCGGGAGCCTGAGCCCGGTGGAGCTCAGGCCTCGGTGAGGGCGGTGCTGGGCAGCCAGTCGGCGTCGAGCAGCTCGGCGATCTCCCGCAGCGCCGAGGTGTCCGCCCCGGCCGTGGAGCCGCTGACCGCCAGCCGCTCGACCATCACCCGGGCCACCTGCTCCTCGACCGTGTCGGCCGCGAACGCCACCCGCCACGGAGAGGCCTTCCCGTCGCGGTGGGTGCGCCCGGTGACCTGCCGGGCCTGGATGCCGGAGAACCGCGGCTGGTGGAACAACCCCACGCGGGGCGCCTCCGACGCCGTCGCCCCGTCGGGCAGCAGCTCGCCGGCGTGCAGGCTGATCGACGCGGTCACCGTGAAAACGCACACCGCCGCGTCGCCGCGCTGGAACCGCAGCCGCTCGGCCTCGACGTCGAAGCGGTCGCGCCCGTAGACGCCGGCCACCGGGATGCCGGCGTCCAGCAGCGCCTCGCGGATCGGATCGGCCGCCGTCTCCACGAACTCGACCGAGACCGCGACCTGCCGCTCCGCCTCCACCTGCGCCTTGATCCAGTCGACCGTCGCCTGCACGCGGATCAGCCCGGCCTTCTGCCGGAACCGCAGCAGGGCCGCGCGGCCGCGGGCGGACTGCCGGCCGCGCCGGGCCAGTTGCATCTCTGCGCGGAACTCCGACCACTCGGCCTCGTACTGCGCCCGCTCGGCCGGGCTGAGCAGCACCGGCGTCCCCGTCACCGACACCGGTCCCCACGGGGCCGGGCGGTGCAGCGTCGCCGGTGGATCGGCGTCGGCGAGCCAGGACTGCAACCGGGCGAGGTCGGCCCGGCGCTCGTCGGCGTCCTCGGTCCACTGCCAGCCGTAGCGGCCACGTTCCACGTGGAACGTGTGCCGCTCGAGCGCCTTCGGCAGGTCGGCCCAGTCCTTGATCGACTCCTCGTGCCGGGCGGCGAACTCCGGCGCCAGGTAGGGCAGCTCCAGGGGGGTGTGCGCCGGCGTCGCGGTCGCGGCCAGGACGTACGGGGTGTCCTTGACCCGCGCGGCGCCGGAGACGGCCTTCCAGTGCTTCCACCGCTGCGTCGTCGTGTGCCGCACCATGTGCGCCTCGTCGGCGACGACGACGTCGAAGCGCAGCTTCGCCACCTTGCCCAGCCGGTCCCAGGTGGTCACGCACCAGCGCAGGCCACCGTCGCCGAAGCCGGCGATCGAGCGCGCCCAGTGCGGGATGGTGATGGCGGCCGGCCGGTCGGCGATGACCAGCACGGTGCGGACGTCGCGCTGCTCGGCGATCGCTTTGACCGCCAGGATCGCGGTTCCGGTCTTGCCGACGCCGGGATCGTCACCGAGGAGGAAGACCCTGCCCCCGGCGGCCGCATGGGCCGCCACCACGTCGGCGCCGTCGCACTGCTGGTCCCGTGGCGTGAGCGGCCGGGCCTCGGGAAGGGGGCGGGGCGCCTCGTTGAGCTCGTCCTCGAGGAAACGCTCGAGGCTGTAGGGCGGCGGGTCGTAGGGCGCGAGCTCGGGCGGCAGTGACCGGCCCACCCACACGTGCGCCTGCAGGCCCGGGTGCCAGACCGCTCCCGGCGCGGGCGCGCGGAACGGCACGGCCAGCACCCACACCCTCTCCTCCGGGCCCGCGCTGGGCAGCTCGGGCGCGGCCTTCTTCGGCGTGGGCTTCCGCGCTGCCGGCTTCCGTGGCGCGGCCTTCCTCGTGGTCCCCGTCGACCGTCGAGTGCTGGTCGCGCTCCGGCGTCGTCCTGGCATCTGCTCCCCCTCGTGGACCTCCCGGCACGGTAGAGGCGGGAAGCGACGCCGCCCCGCAGGAGCCGAGCGCGCCGCCGTCGGATCGTCGTGGACGTGTCGTCCCCGGATGGCGACCCCGCCACGTCGACGGCGGGTGCCTCGCGCTGGACGGCGACACCGGCGAGACGGAGGTGGTGCTGGACTGAGCGGGGCGCGGCGCCGGGCGTCTGGTGGAATCGCCGGGTGACGTTGAACCCCGAGGAGGCCCTCGCCGCCCGGACGCTGGGCGAGGCGGGACCGCGCGTCGTCTTCGTGCACGGGCTCTTCGGCCAGGGGAAGAACTGGACGACGATCGCCAGGGGGCTGGCCGACGACCACCGGGTGACCCTGCTCGACCTGCCCAACCACGGTCACTCGCCGTGGACCGAGCGTGTCGACTACGTGGACATGGCCGAGATGGTCGCCGCCGAGCTGGAGTCCTTCGGCGAGCCGGCCACCCTCGTCGGTCACTCCATGGGCGGCAAGGTCGCGATGCAGCTGGCGCTGCGCCGGCCGGAGCTGCTGCGCGCACTCGTGGTCGTCGACATCGCCCCGGTCGAGTACCCGCTGCAGGGTGGGCGGACCGAGGACCCCGACGAGGAGGCCTCGCCGTTCGCGGCCTTCATCGCCGCGATGCGGGCGATCGACCTGGGTGCGCTGGAGTCCCGTTCGGACGCCGAGGCCGCCCTCCGCACCGCCGTGCCCAGCCGGATGGTGCGCAGCTTCCTGCTGCAGAGCCTCGGCCGGGAGGAGTCGGGGGACGGCTGGCAGTGGCGGCTGAACCTGGAGTTGCTCGAGCGAGACCTCGGCGAGCTGCGCGGCTTCCCCGATCCCCCGCCCGGTGCCGTGTTCGACGGGCCGGTGCTGTGGATCGCGGGGGCGAACTCCCACTACGTGCTCCCCGAGGACCGGCCGCACATGGACGCGCTCTTCCCGTCGACCCGGCTGGTGCGGATCAAGAACGCCGGCCACTGGGTGCACTCGGAGCAGCCCGAGGTCTTCCTGGAGACCCTCCGCCGGTTCCTGGCGGCCGTCGAGTGACCGTCGCCCGGTCACTGGCGCTCTTCGCCCTCGCGGCGCTCGCCGAGATCGGCGGCGCCTGGCTGGTGTGGCAGGGGGTCCGGGAGCACCGCGGCTGGGCCTGGATCGGCGCCGGCGTCATCGCCCTCGGGCTGTACGGGTTCGCCGCCACGCTGCAGCCGGACGCGAACTTCGGCCGGATCCTGGCCGCCTACGGCGGTGTCTTCGTCGCGGGGTCGCTGGCCTGGGGCATGGTCGTCGACGGCTTCCGGCCGGACCGGTACGACGTCGCCGGCGCGCTGATCTGCCTCGTCGGCGTCGCGGTGATCATGTACGCCCCGCGCGGGGTGTGAGCCGGTCGGCGTCGCCGCAGCGGTCACGGCCCGGCGCGGCTCAGGACCTCCGTGCCGTCGGACCGGTAGGTGCGCCAGCGGCCGGTGCCGGGATCTCGTCGAATCGTGAACCCGCCCTCGTGGCAGGACGTGTGGTGCCGCTCGCAGAGCAGGGCGCCGTTGTCGCAGCTCGTCGGCCCGCCGTGTGCCCAGTGCACGACGTGGTGGACGTTGAGCTCGGGCGGGGCGTCGCAGCCGGCGAACGGAAGGACCCCTCCGCCCCCCACCGCTCGCACGCTCGGCGGGGCCCTGCGGAGGGGCCGACGGCCGACGTCCAGCGGGAGCCCGTCCGGACCGGTGATGATCCGCGCCACGCTCGCGTCGCAGGCCAGCCGCCGCGCCGTCTCCGGGTTGATCGGTCCTGCCCAGCCCAGCGAACCGCCCGCGACACCAGGGGCGCCGCGCTCGGCGCACAGCGCGAACCAGTCGATCGTCACGCGCACGTGCGGCCGCTCGCCGCGCACATCGGGGAGCGAGCCCCCGTCCAGGGCTCCGCGGGCCAGCACGACCAGCGCGTCGGCCTGCCGCTCGGCGTGCGAGCGCAGGTCGCCCGCCGGGCGGTCGCCGTTCATGAGGGCGCCGAGGGCGGTGTGCAGGTACTCACCGCCGGCGGCATCCAGTTCGCCCCGCAGGTGCACCCGGCCGTCGAGCCCGGACGCCATGGTGAACCGGCGGCGCACGTCGGCGGCGTCGTCCAAGGTCCCGTCGGGGTCCACTCCGGCGACCCACTCCTTCACGCCCCGCGCGGTCTCGTGCGGGGCTGTGGCCCGGGCCAGGTCGGCCAGGATGCCGTCGGTCTCGCCGAGGTCGATACCGATCTCGGCGGCCTTGGCGATCCGGCCGGGCGTCATGGCCTTCGTGATGACCCGTGCGTGCGCGGCACTGATCGCCCCGGCGGCGAAGGCCGCCGCTGTTTCCGGGAGCTGCTCGAGCCGCCGGCCGGTGGAGACCGTCGCGGTGGCCTGCTCGGGCGCCATGCGGCAGCTGCCCCGCAGCCAGGCCTTCATGGAGACGGCGCCGTCGCGGCGGTAGGCATCCCGGCGGTCGGCCGCCCGCACCGCGGTGGTGAGCGCGGCGGCCACCCGGTTCGCGGTGGTGCTCAGCTCGCCCACGAGCTCGAGCAGGGCGTCGTCCGACAGCTCGCCGAGGTCGACGGCGGCCAGCTCGTCGAGGGCGGAGCGCAGCTCGGACACGTGCCGCCTCCCTCCCGCGAGACCTCGACCGACACCCCGACACTAGGGCCGGGGTACGACAGAATCCGCAGGTCAGAGGGATGTAGCTTGGTTCTTCACCCTGACGCTCCTCGGGTTCGCGGCCGCCGGCTCCTGAGCTCCCTGGGGTGCCGCGCCGGCGGCCTTGGAGTCCCGCGCTCGTCGCTGCGATCCTGGCCGGGTGCGGCAGGAGTCGGTGGTGCACCGCCCGCACCCGGCGCTGCGCCGGTACGTCGCGGCGGCCCTGGGCTACCGGCACGAGGGGTTCCCGCCCGGCGAGCACCTGGGCCTGCCCTCCCCCTGGCTGACCGTCGTCCTCACCCTGGAGGACCCGCTGGAGATGGCCGCCCACCCCGACCCCGCCCAGTCCCCCGGCCGGTTCGACGCGCTCGTCGGCGGCCTGCACACCCGTCCGGCGCGGATCGTGCACCCCGGTCGGCAGGCCGGCATCCAGCTCTCGCTCACGCCGCTGGGGGCGCGCGCCCTGCTGGGCCTGCCCGCCGGCGAGCTGGCGTCGCTGGACGTGCCGCTGACCGACCTGCTGGGCCCGGCCGGCACCGAGCTGGTGGACGGGCTGCGGACCGCCGCGGGGTGGCCCGCACGGTTCGCCGCGCTGGACGCGGCGCTGCTGCGCCGACTCCGGGACGTCGACGGCGTCCCGGCGGAGGTCGCGGAGGCCTGGCGGCTGACGACGGCGGCCGGGGGGCGGCTGCGGGTGTCCCAGCTGGCCGCCCGGGTCGGCTGGTCCACCCGGCACCTCGAGCAGCGGTTCCGCGCCGAGACGGGTCTCGGGCCCAAGGAGGCCGCCCGGGTCGTGCGCTTCGACCGGGCCCGGCGGGCGCTGGCGGCGCGGGTGGCCACCGGTGGTGCGCCGGACCTCGCCGCCCTCGCCGCCGGCACCGGCTTCGCCGACCAGGCGCACCTCACGAGGGAGTGGCGGGCGTTCGCCGGTCTGCCGCCCACCCGCTGGCTGGCGGCGGAGTTCGGATACGTACAAGACACCGCCGCGCTCGCCACGGCACTGTCGTCGCCATGACGACGACGCAGCAGACCGACCAGCAGCAGACCACGCCGGCCCCCGTGGTCTGGCCGGCCTTCCGGGCCCGGGACGCCCGCGGGCTCATCCGGTTCCTCGTGGACGTCCTCGGCTTCGAGGAGACCGCCGTGTACGGCGAGGGCGACCGGGTCGACCACGCCCAGCTCGACTGGCCCGAGGGCGGCGGGGTCATGCTCGGCTCCGTCCGGGACGACGGCGGCCAGTGGCCGGTGGAGGCGACCGGCTGCTACGTCGTCACGGACGACCCGGACGCCGTGCACGCCCGGGCCGTCGCCGCCGGCGCGGAGGTCGTGCGGGCGCCGTACACCACCGACTACGGCTCCCGGGACGTCACCATCCGCGATCCCGAGGGCAACGTCTGGCAGTTCGGCACCTACCGCGGCGAGCCGCGCCGGTCGCGCTGACCGGAGCGCACATCTCGCGCGGGCCCGTCGGGCAGGCCAAGATCAACCACATGAGCGACGCCCGCGCCGGACAGCCCGCCCAGCCCGCCGACCTGATCGACGTCGCCTCGCTGGTCAGCGCGTACTACACCGTCGAGCCGGACCCGGCCGAGCCCACGCAGCAGGTCGCGTTCGGCACCTCGGGCCACCGCGGCTCGGCGTTCGACGCGGCGTTCAACGAGGCGCACATCCTCGCCACGACGCAGGCCATCTGCGAGTACCGCGCCGAGCAGGGGTACGACGGGCCGCTCTTCCTCGGCCGGGACACCCACGCGCTCTCCGAGCCGGCCTGGGCGACGGCGCTGGAGGTCCTGGTGGCCAACGACGTCACCGTTCTGGTCGACGCCGGCGAGCGCTACACCCCCACCCCGGCGATCAGCCACGCGATCCTGCGGGCCAACCAGGGGAAGCGGACGGGGCTCGCGGACGGCATCGTCGTCACCCCGTCGCACAACCCGCCGCGCGACGGCGGCTTCAAGTACAACCCGCCCTCCGGTGGGCCCGCCGACACCGACGCCACGGGGTGGATCGCCGGGCGGGCCAACGACCTGCTGCGGGCCGGGCTCTCCGGCGTCCGCCGGGTACCGGTGGAGCAGGCGCGCGGGGCGGCGCAGGCCTACGACTTCCTGGGCACCTACGTCGACGACCTGCCGCAGGTCATCGACCTCGACGCGATCCGCGACGCGGGCGTGCGCATCGGCGCCGACCCCCTCGGTGGTGCCAGCGTCGACTACTGGGCGGCCATCGCCGAGCGCCACCGGCTCGACCTCACCGTGGTCAACCCGCTGGTCGACCCGACGTGGCGGTTCATGACGCTGGACTGGGACGGCAAGATCCGGATGGACTGCTCCTCCCCCGCGGCGATGGCCTCGCTGGTCGACCGCCGGAACGAGTTCCAGATCGCCACCGGCAACGACGCCGACGCCGACCGGCACGGCATCGTCACCCCCGACGCCGGGCTGATGAACCCCAACCACTTCCTCGCCGTCGCGATCGCCTACCTGCTCAGCCACCGGCCCGGGTGGGCCAAGGACGTCGCCGTCGGCAAGACGCTGGTGTCCAGCTCGCTGATCGACCGGGTCGTCGCCGACCTGGACCGAAAGCTGGTCGAGGTCCCGGTCGGCTTCAAGTGGTTCGTGCCGGGGCTGCTGGACGGGTCGGTCGGCTTCGGTGGCGAGGAGTCCGCCGGCGCCTCGTTCCTGCGCCGGGACGGCGGTGTCTGGACGACGGACAAGGACGGCCTCCTGCTCGCGCTGCTGGCCGCCGAGATCCAGGCCGTGACGGGCCGGTCCCCCTCGAAGCTGCACAAGCAGCTCACCGACCACTTCGGCGAGTCCGCCTACGCCCGGATCGACGCGCCGGCGACCCGCGCGGAGAAGGCGGCGCTGGGCAAGCTCTCCCCCGAGGACGTCGCCGCCACCGAGCTGGCCGGGGAGCCGATCACCGCGAAGCTCACCCGCGCCCCCGGCAACGACGCCCCGATCGGCGGGCTGAAGGTGACCACGGAGAACGCCTGGTTCGCCGCCCGCCCCTCGGGGACCGAGGACGTCTACAAGATCTACGCCGAGTCCTTCCGCGGGCCGGAGCACCTCGCGCAGGTGCAGGAGGAGGCGCGCGCCGTCGTCGCCACCGCGCTCGGCAGCTGACGCCTCCGCCGCGGTCAGCGGGCGAGCAACCCGCCCACGGCCATGGCGGCGAGCATCAGGAACGGGAGGCCGAACAGGACGACGCCCGCCCACCGCGGGAGCGGCACCATCTCGGCACCGGTCCGCGGGTCGACGACCTTGTCCCCGGAGGCGTCGTGCCGGACGATCCGGGCGACGCAGGCGGCGAGCACGAGCGCGGCGACCACGCAGACGGCCCACGCGGGCAGGTCGAGCACGGAGGTCTCCCCGGCACCGAGGGCCCACAGGGAGTCGGCGAGGAGGAAGCAGGCCAGCCCGATGGACGCCGCCGTTCCCAGGTCCCGCCAGGTCAGCCCCCGCAGCGTGTCCCGCCAGCCGCGGCTGGGGGCGGCCCCGAGCACGTCGGCGACCCGGTCGGCGTACTCCGTGGCCGGGCCGAACGCCTCCCGCGGGTGCTCCCCGGTCTCGGCGACGTGGCTCTGCACCTCCGCGAGCACCTCGCCGATCCGGGCACCGGGGACGTCGCGCATCCGCAGGCGCAGCAGGAGGGCGTCGTGCCAGGCCTGCTCGCTGCTGTTCAGGACCTTCCCCATGGTGGGCTCCTCAGGCGGGGACGGACGGGGACGAGAGCAGGCCGGCGGCCCGCTCGGTGAACGTGCGCCACTGGTCGGCGCGCTCGCGCAGCGCCTGCTCGCCGGCGGTGGTCAGGGTGAAGAATTTGCGGCCCGGCCCGCCGTCGCCGGCCTCCCAGGACGAGGAGACCAGCCCCTCGGTCTCCAGCCGGGTCAGGATCGGGTACAGCGTGCCGCCCTTCACCGAACCGAGGCCGGCCTCGGCCAGCCGGGCGGCGATCGCGTAGCCGTACGTCGGGCCGTCGGCCACCACGCGGAGCACGCACAGCGAGAGCACGCCGCGCATCCACTCCCCGGGCCAGCGGTCCTCCGTCACGGGCTAGACAGTACGGCTGACTAGTCAGGCGCACAACCTACTGAGAGGCCCGTCCCCCTCGGCCCCGTCCGGAGGCTCGCCCCAAGCCTGCGACGGGGCCGAGGAGGGCGGGGTCCTTCCTCAGCTGACGTCCTCGTCGACCCAGTCCAGCGACTTGGTCACCGCCTTCTGCCAGTTGCGGTAGTTGCGCTCCCGCTCCTCGGCAGGCATCTGCGGCTCCCAGCGCTTGTCCTCGGCCCACTTGGCGGTCAGCTCGTCGAGGTCGGACCAGAAGCCGACGGCCAGGCCGGCGGCGTAGGCGGCGCCCAGCGCGGTGGTCTCGGCGATCTTCGGCCGGATCACCGGGACGTCGAGCAGGTCGGCCTGGAACTGCATGAGCAGCTCGTTGCCGACCATGCCGCCGTCGACCCGCAGCTCGGTCAGGTCGACGCCGGAGTCGGCGTTCATCGCGTCCAGCACCTCGCGGGTCTGGTAGGCGGTCGCCTCCAGCACGGCCCGGGCCAGGTGCCCCTTGTTGACGTACCGGGTCAGCCCGACGACGGCGCCGCGGGCGTCGGCGCGCCAGTGCGGCGCGAACAGCCCGGAGAACGCCGGGACGAAGTACGCCCCGCCGTTGTCGTCGACCGAGCGGGCCAGGTCCTCGATCTCCGGGGCGCTCTTGATCATGCCGAGGTTGTCCCGGACCCACTGCACCAGCGAGCCGGTGACGGCGATCGACCCCTCCAGGGCGTACACCGGCTTGGCGTCGCCGAGCTGGTAGCACAGCGTGGTGAGCAGGCCGTTCTCCGAGGGGACGGCCTCCTCCCCGGTGTTGAGCAGCATGAAGTTGCCGGTGCCGTAGGTGTTCTTGGCCATCCCGCGCTCGAAGCAGACCTGGCCGAAGGTCGCCGCCTGCTGGTCGCCGAGCGAGCCGGCGATCGGCACGCCGCCCAGGAAGCCGGCCTTGCGGCCCCTGCCGTACTCCTCGGAGTTGGAGCGGATCTCCGGGAGCATGGACGTCGGGATGCCCATCTCCTCGGCGATGGACTCGTCCCAGGCGAGCGTCCGGTAGTCCATGAGCATCGTGCGCGAGGCGTTGGAGACGTCCGTGAGGTGCTGGCCGCCGTCGGCCCCGCCGGTCATGTTCCAGATCAGCCAGGAGTCGATGGTGCCCATGAGCAGCTCGCCGCGCTCGGCCCGCTCCCGGGCGCCGTCGACGTTGTCGAGGATCCAGCGCACCTTCGGGCCGGCGAAGTAGGTGGCCAGCGGCAGCCCGACCTTGTCCTTGTACCGGTCGGCGCCGCCGCCGAGCGCGCCGAGCTCGTCGATGATCTTCGTCGTGCGGGTGTCCTGCCAGACGATGGCGTTGTAGACCGGCTGCCCGGTCGCCCGGTCCCAGACGACGGCGGTCTCGCGCTGGTTGGTGATCCCGATGGCGACGATGTCGGAGGCGCCCGCGTCGCTGCGCGCTATCGCCTGCCCGACCACCTCGCGGGTGTTCCGCCAGATCTCCAGCGCGTCGTGCTCGACCCACCCGGCCCGCGGGAAGATCTGCTGGTGCTCCTTCTGCCCGACCGACACCACCGCGCCGTCGTGGTCGAAGATCATGCAGCGGGTGCTGGTGGTGCCCTGGTCGATGGCTACGACGTACTGCGGCATGGGGAGTTCCTCTCGATCGGAAGTGGTCAGAGCGGGACGTGCGACAGGCCGCCGGCGAGGACGGCACCGAGGAGCGGGCCGACGATCGGGACCCAGGCGTACCCCCAGTTGCTGTCCCCCTTGCCCCGGATCGGCAGGACGGCGTGGGCGATGCGGGGCCCGAGGTCGCGGGCGGGGTTGATGGCGTAGCCGGTGGGGCCGCCGAGGGAGGCGCCGATGCCGACGACCAGCAGGGCGACGGCCAGCGGGCCGAGCTGGGTGGGCGTGTCCCCGAACCGCAGGATGATGTAGACGAGCACGAACGTGCCCACCATCTCGCTGATCACGTTGTCCTTGACCGTGCCGGTGGCCGGCCCGGTCGCGAAGGTGCCCAGCTGGGTGCCGGCGGCCT
Organism: Blastococcus sp. SYSU DS0552; assembly: GCF_054050815.1. Classification (NCBI taxonomy): domain Bacteria; kingdom Bacillati; phylum Actinomycetota; class Actinomycetes; order Geodermatophilales; family Geodermatophilaceae; genus Blastococcus; species Blastococcus sp. SYSU DS0552. The sequence goes on along the minus strand of NZ_JBJHAB010000003.1, from coordinate 18,862 downwards.
CGGGGTCGTTGTAGTGCCCGTAGTACGCCAGGTAGGCCACGACCGCGCCGAGGAAGGCCCCGACCAGCTGCCCGGCGAAGTAGGTGAACGTGGTGGCGACGGTGACGGGGACGCCGATGGCGTACGTGTCGGTCCCGCTGACCAGCAGGCCGACGGTGACGGCCGGGTTGATGTGGGCACCGGAGCTCGCTCCGGCGAAGACGCCGGCGAAGACGGCGAGGCCCCAGCCGAAGATGATGACGATCCAGCCGCCGCCGTTGCCGAACGTCTTGGGCAGGGCGACGTTGGCGACCACCCCGACGCCGAGCAGCAACAGGATGCCGGTGCCGAGTACTTCACTCCCGAAGATGGTCCAGAGACCGAGGGTGTCCACGTGTAGGCGCTCCTCGAGGCGGGCCCGCCGTACAGCGGACCGTGGATGTCGGGGACGCGGCGGTGATCACCACCGCCGAGCCCGTTCTGCGGACCGTAGGAGGGCTCCTGTGACCTGGACAACAGTCGCGGTTCGACATCATCGGACGGTGACGATCACGGCGCGCCCCACGCGATGCTGAGCTGCACCGCGCGCTCCCAGCGCGGGTACTCCGCGGTCAGCGCCTGCGCCCGCCCGGGCGACGGCGTCCACTGCGCCGCGCGGTGCCAGTTGCGGCGCAGCGCGGCGACGTCGGACCAGACCCCGACCGCCAGACCCGCGGCGTACGCGGCACCGAGCGACACGGTCTCCCCGACCATCGGGCGCACCACCGGGGTGTCCAGCACGTCGGCGATGAACTGCATCAGCAGGTTGTTGGTGGTCATCCCGCCGTCCACCCGCAGCGCCGGCAGCGACAGCCCCGAGTCGGCCGCCATCGCCTGGATCACGTCCCGGGTCTGCCAGCCGGTGGCCTCCAGCACCGCCCGGGCCAGGTGCCCCTTGGTGACGTAGGAGGTCAGCCCGGCCACCAGCCCGCGGGCCTCGCCCCGCCAGTGCGGGGCCAGCAGGCCGGAGAACGCGGGGACGACGTAGCAGCCGCCGTTGTCCTCCACCGTGCGGGCCAGCGTCTCGACCTCCGGCGCGGTGCCGATCAGCCCGAGCCCGTCGCGCAGCCACTGCACCAGCGCGCCGGCGACGGCCACCGATCCCTCCAGCGCGTACCGGGGCGGCTCCCCGGCCAACTGGTACGCCACCGTGCTGATCGAGCCCGAGCGCGTGCGCACCAGTTCGGTGCCGGTGTTCTGCAGCAGGAAGCTCCCGGTGCCGTAGGTGCACTTGGCCTCCCCCGGCGCGAAGCACGCCTGCCCGAACAGCGCCGCCTGCTGGTCGCCGAGCGCCCCGGCGATGGGCAACGGCTGCGCGAGCGCGGTCGCCGGGCCCAGCACGCCGACCGAGGGCCGGATCTCCGGGAGCATCGGGGCGGGGATGCCGAAGAAGTCCAGCAGGTCCGGGTCCCAGCGGCAGGCGCGGACGTCCATCAGCAGGGTGCGGCTGGCATTGGTCACGTCGGTGACGTGCAGGCCACCGTCCGGCCCGCCGGTGAGGTTCCAGATGAGCCAGGTTTCCATCGTCCCGAACAGCAGTTCCCCGCGCTCCGCCCGTTCCCGGGCGCGGGGCACGTGCTCGAGGATCCAGCGCAGCCGCGGCCCGGAGAAGTAGCCGGCGATCGCCATGCCGCTGCGCTCGGGCACCAGCGGTGCCTCCGGGCGCGCGCCGAGCTCGGCGACCAGGTCCGCCGTCCGGGTGTCCTGCCAGACCAGGGCCCGCAGCACGGGCCGGCCAGTGGCCCGGTCCCAGACGACGGTGGTCTCCCGCTGGTTGGCGATGCCGAGGGCGACCACGGTGCCCGCACCACCGACGTCGGCCAGCACCTGGTCGGCGGTCCACCGGGTGTTCGCCCAGATCTCCATCGGGTCGTGCTCGACCCATCCCGGGCGGGGGAAGTACTGCCGGTGCTCCCGCTGCCGGACGGCGACCATGCGGCCACCGCGGTCGAAGACAAGGGAGCGGGTCGACGTCGTCCCCTGGTCCACGGCGAGGACGTACCGGTCAGGCACCGCCGTACCCCAGCTCCCGGGAGACGGCGGCGGCCGCATCGGTGACCATGCCGAGGAGCAGGCTCCGGGGCGCGCCACGGCCGTCGAACAACGAGGTCACGGGGCCGTTCACGCCCAGCGCGGCCACGACCGGCCCGCCGGGCCCCCGGACGGGGGCGGCGATGCACCCGCGGCCGGGCTCGTGCTCCCCCCGGTCGGCCGCCCAGCCGCGGACCCGCACCTCGGCCAGCCCGGCGGCGCGGTTCCCGGTGGCGGTCGCGGTCCGCGCCGGCCGGGGCTCGAGCGCGTGCGCCAGGAGGACCTTGCCCAGTCCCGTCGTCCGCGCGGGCAGCGCGACCCCCACCTCGAGCACCTGGGCCGAGTCGTCGGGCCGGAAGACGTGGTGGACGACGACCACCTGGTCCTCGCCGGCGAGCGTGGCCAGCCGCACCGTGTGCCCGCTGCGGGCGGCGAGTGCGTCGGCCCAGTTCGATGCGCGCGCGCGGAGCTCGTTGACGTCCAGGGAACTCCCCAGCCGCAGCAGGCCCGGGCCGATGCTGTACCGGCCGGTCGCCCGGTCCTGCGCCACGAACCCCACGTGCAGCAACGTGCGCAGCAGGCCGTGGGTGGTGGTCTTGGCCAGCCCGACGGTCTCGGCGATCTCGGTGACCCCGAGTGCGTTCCGCGCCCCGGCGATCACCTGCAGGATCGCCGCGGCCCGCTCGATGGACTGCACGGTGCCCGGCATGGCGCCCGACGGTAGGGCATCCGGGACGCTGTCGTTCCCTCTTCCGGTGCGACGATGTAGGACGCCGCACGTCGACGGGCGTCCGGGGTCGACCTACCGTGGCCGGTAGCCGGGGGTGGCGGAGGACGCCTGCCCCGCGGCGGAGAGCAGTGACACGGAGGTGCACCGGTGCCCCGGGCACCTCCCCAGCGCGTTCCCGTCCGGTGGGCGGGCATCCCCCGGGGAGTGCAGATGACGGCAGTACGCCCGCTCGGGCCGGAGCAGCGCGCCCAGGCCTGGGCCGAGCTCGCGGAGGAGGGCTTCGAGGTCCTCGTCGTCGGCGGCGGGGTGACCGGGGCCGGGGTGGCGCTGGACGCCGCCACCCGCGGTCTGCGCACGGCCCTGGTCGAGGCCCGCGACTTCGCCAGCGGCACCTCCTCCCGCTCCTCGAAGCTGTTCCACGGGGGTCTGCGCTACCTGGAACAGCTCGACTTCGGCCTGGTCCGGGAGGCGTTGCACGAGCGTGACCTGTCGGTCAACCGGCTCGCCCCGCACCTGGTCCGGCCGGTGCCCTTCCTGTACCCGCTGACCCACCACTGGGAGCGGCCCTACGTCGCGGCGGGGCTGACCCTCTACGACGGGCTGGCCCGGCTCGGCGCGCTCGCCGACCCGATGCCGGCGCAGAAGCACCTCACCCGCACCGGCGCCCGGCGGCTGTTCCCGGCGCTCAAGCCGGACTACCTCGTCGGCGCCATCCGCTACTTCGACGCCCAGGCCGACGACGCCCGGCACACGCTCACCGTGGCCCGCACCGCGGGGGCGTACGGGGCCACCGTGCTGAACTCCGCCGAGGTGGTCTCCTTCGCCCACGCCGGCGGCCGGGTCGTGGGGGCCCGGGTGCGGGACGTGGAGACCGGCCGGGAGGTCGACGTCCGGAGCGAGGTGGTGGTCAACGCCACCGGCGTGTGGACCGACGACATCCAGACGCTGGTCGGCGGGCGCGGGCGGTTCCACGTGCGGGCCAGCAAGGGCGTGCACGTCGTCGTCCCCCGCGACCGGATCAACGGGGAGACCGGGCTGATCCTGCGCACGGAGAAGTCGGTGCTCTTCGTCATCCCCTGGGGCAGCCACTGGATCATCGGGACGACCGACACCGACTGGGCGCTGGACAAGGCGCACCCGGCGGCCAGCAAGGCCGACATCGACTACATCCTCGAGCGGGTCAACGAGGTGCTGGCGGTGCCGATCACCCACGACGACATCACCGGCGTCTACGCCGGCCTGCGCCCGTTGCTGTCCGGCGAGAGCGAGTCGACCAGCCAGCTCTCCCGCGAGCACGCCGTCGCCCGCCCGATGCCCGGCGTGATCGCCGTGGCCGGCGGCAAGTACACGACGTACCGCCCGATGGCCGCGGACGCGGTGGACGCCGTGGCCGTGGACGTGAGCCGCACCGTGCCCCCGAGCGTCACGGAGAACATCCCCCTGGTGGGCGCCGAGGGGTACGCGGCGATGCTGAACTCCCTCGACGGCCTCTCCCGGCGGTGGGACATCCCCCGGTTCCGCGCCGAGCACCTGCTGAAGCGGTTCGGGTCCCTGACCCCCGACGTCCTCGCGCTGGCCGAGGGGCGACCCGAGCTGCTGGACCCGGTGCCCGGGGCCGAGGAGTACCTCATGGTCGAGATGGTGTGGGCGGCCGCGCACGAGGCGGCGCTGCACCTGGACGACCTGCTGGCCCGCCGGACGCGCATCTCCATCGAGACCGCCCACCGCGGTGTGGTGTGCGCCGAGCCGGTCGCCCGCGCGGTCGCCGACGTGCTGGGCTGGGACGAGCAGCGGATCGCCAACGAGGTGGCCAGCTACACCGCACGGGTGGAGGCCGAGCGCCGCTCGCAGACCGAACTGGGCGACCAGGAGGCCGACGCTGCCCGGGTGGCCGCGCCGGACACCCGCGCCATCGCGGTGGGCCGCGCCCTCGGCTGACCGCAGCCCGCCGCGGCCCTGCTCCGCGGAGGCGGGTCAGCGGCGGCGGCCGGCCCGGCGGCGGCGCGCCTTGTCGGCGTACATGTCGTCGTCGGCGGCCCGCACGACCCGCTCGTAGACCTCTTCCGGCTCCTCGCCGCCCCTGGCCGTGCCGATGCCGATGCTGATCCCCACGGGCACCCGGGTGCCGTCGAGGTCGAGCGGCTCGGTGACCGTGGTGCGCAGCCGGTCGGCCAGGGCCTCGGCGTCGCGGCGCTCGGTGTTCTCGCAGACGATGCTGAACTCGTCCCCGCCCAGGCGGGCCGCGGTGTCGCTGGCCCGCAGGACCGAGCGGAGCCGGTCGGCGAAGGAGACGAGGACCAGGTCACCCATCGGGTGGCCGAGCTCGTCGTTGATCGCCTTGAAGCCGTCGAGGTCGATGATCAGCACGCAGGTGGGGGTCTTCTCGCGACGGCCCCGGTCGAGCGCGTGCCGCAGCCGGTCCTGGAAGAGCAGCCGGTTGGGCAGGCCGGTGAGGGGGTCGTGCAGCGAGCGGTGCACCAGCTGCGCCTCGAGCGCCTTGCGCTCGGTGATGTCTTCCACGATCAGGACCAGGTGCGCCGCCTGCCCGTCGGGCGTCTCGGGCACCCAGGACGCGGTGATCTGCACCGGGATGTGCGAGCCGTCGGCCCGGGTGAGCCGGGTCTCGTGCCGCATCGCTCGGCCGGGCTCGGCGGTGAGGACGCCGTGCGCCTCCTGAGCAGCCGCGACGGCGTCGGGGTGGATCAGGTCCATCACCGAGCGCCCGTGCAGCTCCTCGGCGGAGCGGCCGACCATCTCCGCCAGTGCGGGGTTGACGTCGACGAGGAGGCCGCCAGGGGTCGTCAAGGCGATCCCCATCGGCGCGTTGGCGAAGACACTCCGCCGATCCGCCGGGGGCAGCGCGTCCGCCACCTCGCCCACTGCACACCTCCAGTGCCACCTCCATCTTGCGCGACGGGGACGACGGTTCGCTGGCCGGGCCGCCTGTCGCCGTTCCGAGACGCCTGATCGGGGGAACGACAGGGCGGAGGGGGAGGATGCGGGGGGACAACGTTGCCGGTGCCGAGGAGACGCAGATGAACGAGTTCGACCTGGTGCTGCCCAGCTCGGTCGACGTCCGCGAGGTGGGCATGCGCGACGGGCTGCAGCTGGAGGCACCCGTGCCGCTGGCCGGCAAGCTGGCGATGCTGGAGGCGCTGGTCGCCACCGGCGTCCGCCGGATCGAGGCGACGTCGTTCGTGTCCCCGAAGGCCGTGCCCGCGCTCGCCGACGCCGATCAGGTCGCCGCCGAGCTGGCGCGGTGGCCGGAGGTGCACTGGTCGGCCCTGGTCGCCAACCCGCGCGGTGCCGTCCGGGCGGTGGACGCCGGCGTCGCCGACCTCGAGTACGTCGTCTCGGCCTCCGACGGCCACAGCCGCGCCAACGCCGGGCGCGGCACCGCCGAGGCCGTCGCCGCGGTGGGCGAGATCGCCGCGCTGGCCCATGGCGCCGGTGGCTCGCTCGAGGTCATCATCGCCACCGCCTGGGACTGCCCGTTCGACGGCCGCACCCCCGTGGCCCGCACTGTCGACGTCGCCCGCGCCGCCGTCACCGCCGGCGCCGACCAGCTCTGCCTCGGTGACACCATCGGGACGACGACGCCGCTGCGGGTGGTCACCCTCCTCGACGCGGTCCGCCGGGCCTGCCCGGGCGTCCCCGTCGGCGTGCACTTCCACGACACCCGGGGTACCGGCCAGGCCAACGCGCTGGCCGCCGTGCAGGCCGGGGTCACCCAGCTGGACGCGTCGGTCGGCGGGCTGGGCGGCTGCCCGTTCGCCCCGGGCGCCAGCGGCAACATCGCGACCGAGGAGCTGGTCTACATGCTGGAGGAGTCCGGGGTGCGCACCGGCCTGGACCTCGACGCGCTGCTGGACGCTGCCCGGGTCACCGAGCAGGCCGTGGGCCACGAGCTGCCGAGCTCGCTGTACCGCGCCGGCGGCCGGTCGGTCCCGCGCTCCGGCGGAGCCCGCTGATGCCGGCCGACGCGGTCTCCGAGCCGCCGCGGATCGTCGATCCCCGGGTGATGCGGGACGTGCTCGGGCACTTCGCCTCCGGGGTCACCGTGGTCACCGCGGACACCCCCGACGGGCCGATCGGCTTCACCTGCCAGTCGTTCAGCTCGCTGTCACTGGACCCGCCGCTCGTTGCCCTCGCCCCGGCCCGCACCTCGCGCACCTGGGCCCGGCTGCGGGAGATCGGCCGGTTCTGCGTGAACGTGCTGGCCGAGGGGCAGGACGCCGTCTCGCAGAACTTCGCCCGGTCCAGCGCCGACAAGTTCGCCGGGGTCCCGTGGACGCCCAGCCCGCAGGGCTCGCCGGTGCTCGACGACGTCGTGGCCTGGATCGACGGGGAGCTGTGGGCCGAGTACGACGGCGGCGACCACACGATCGCCGTCGCCCGGGTGCTCGACCTGGGTGCGGCGCCCGACCGCCGTCCGCTGCTCTTCCACCGTGGCGCCTACGGCCTGCTGCGCAGCGACGGGGACTGACCGCGGTTCCCGTGCCGGCTCGGCGGTGACCTCCGAGCCGACCCGCCGGTCACCGGGCCGGCCGTCGGCGCCGCGCCAGCAGCGCCAGCCCGAGGACGGGCAGCACGAGCGGCACGTAGCCGTAGCCCCGGCCGTAGCCGGACCACACCGTCTCGTCGGGGAAGGCCGCTGGGTCGGCCACCGACAGGGTGCCCACGACCAGGACGCCGACCAGCTCGACGACGATGGCGGCCAGCGCGGTCCGTCGGCCGCCGCGCCCCCCGCGGGCCAGGCCCACGGTGGCCACCACGTAGACCGCCGCCGCGAACGCCGACAGCAGGTACGCCAGGGGAGCCTCGTCGAACCGGGTGGCCAGCTGCACGCCGGCGCGGGCCCCGGCCGCGAGGGCGAAGATCCCGTAGACCAGCACCAGCACGCGCGCCGGTCCGGCGGTGGTCCCCGTCGCGGCCGGCTCCGCGGGGCGGCCGAGCCCGCGCTCACGCACCGGTGGCCTCCCACAGCTGCAGCAGGCGCCAGAGCATGACGGCGACGGCGGCCGCCGCGACCGCCAGGACGGTGCCCGCCCAGCGGGTGCGCTCCGCCTGTGCCCACAGCACGCCGGCGACGGGGATGAGCAGCACGCCGAACAGGTAGCCCAGGAACGTCGGGGTGTCGGCAGGCGTGCCGTCCTCCATCCGCGCGAACGCGAGCACGGCCTGCACCACGAGCAGCGCCTCCAGCAGGCCCGCCCCGGCCAGGTGCAGGACGCCGATCCGCCGGCCGGCGGCGCTGGAAGCGAGTCCCAGCACGACCACGACCACGGCGACGACGGTGGCGGCGACGACGAGGACGGGCGTCACCGCAGCCCTCCGCGGGAGAGATCGGGTGCCGGCACGGGGTTCATCCTCCCGCCGGGCCGTCCGTACCCCGGGATCGGGGGCCCGTGTGCCCCCCGCTGGTGACTATCCGGGACCGGTATGACACCTTAGGCCCGCCTAACTAAGGCGTGCCTGACCTTTGTCGTGATCGGAGACCCATGCGTACCAGCGCCCGGCCGCTCGCCGCCCTCGCCCTGCCCCTCTCCGCCGTCCTGGCGCTGTCGGCCTGCGGCGGCGACGACACCGAGGCCGAGACCGCGTCGACCGGGGGCTCCGCCGAGGTCACGGTCACCCACGCGCAGGGCGAGACCACCGTGCCGGTCGACCCCGAGACGGTCGTGGTGTTCGACCTGGGCAGCCTGGCCACGCTGGACAGCCTCGGCGTCGAGGTCGACGGCGTGCCGGAGGCCGCCTACCCCGAGTCCCTGAGCCAGTACGGGGGCGACGAGTACGCGAAGGTCGGCTCGCTGTTCGAGCCCGACTACGAGGCCGTCAACGCCCTCGAGCCCGACCTGATCATCGTCGGTGGCCGGTCGGCCGCGGTGTACCCCGAGCTCGAGCAGATCGCGCCGACCATCGATCTCAGCGTGGACAACACGAACTTCCTGGAGTCCTTCACCGAGCGCACCACCGCCCTCGCCGAGGTCTTCGGCGAGGAGGACGCGGTGGCCGAGCGCCTCGAGGCGCTCGACGCGCGGACGGCCGAGGTCGCCGAGGCGGCCGAGGGCGCGGGCACGGGCCTGATCGTCCTCACCACCGCCGGCGAGGTCAGCGCCTACGGCCCCGGCTCGCGGTTCGGTGGGCTGATCCACGACGTCCTGGGCGTGGCCCCGGCCGACGCGAACGTCAGCGACGCCACCCACGGTGACGCGATCTCCTTCGAGTTCATCGCCGAGACCAACCCGGACATCCTCTACGTCATCGACCGGGACGCCGCCATCGGCGAGGCCGGCGAGGCGGCCGAGCAGGTGCTGGACAACGACCTGGTCCGCAGCACGACGGCGTGGCAGGACGACGCCGTCTACTACCTCGACTCGACCGACTGGTACCTCACGCCGAACGGGCTGCCGTCGGTGGAGGCGATGGTCGAGGAGATCGCGGCCAGCGTCGAGTGACGCGACGAGCATGACCGGCACGCTCTCTCCGCGCGGCGCCGCACCTGCCTCCTCCGGGGCGGTGCGGCGCCGCCGCGGCGTGCAACGGTGGCACATCGCGGTGGCGCTCCTGCTGCTGGCCGCCGCCTCGTTCGGCTCGCTGTTCATCGGGGTCAGCGACCTCACGCCGCTGGACCTCCTCGACCCCGACGAGGCGCAGGTGCGGGTGTTCCTCACCAGCCGGGTGCCCCGGCTGCTGGCGATCCTGCTGGCCGGCTCGGCGACGGCGGTGGCGGGCCTGGTCATGATGTCGCTGACCCGCAACCGGTTCGTCTCGCCGCAGACCGCCGGCACCACCGAGTGGGTGGGGCTGGGGCTGGTCGTCGCCACGCTGTGGTTCGGCGGCGCCTCGCTGCTCGGCAAGATGACGATCGCGACGGTGTTCTCGCTGGCCGGCACCTTCTTCTTCGTCTGGCTGCTGCGCCGCATGGTGCTCACCGACATCCTCGTGGTGCCGCTCGTCGGCATCCTGCTCGGTGGCGTGGTCAGCGCCGCCGCGGCCTTCCTCGCGTACCGGTTCGACCTGCTGCAGTCCATCGACGCCTGGATGAACGGCGACTTCTCCGGCGTGCTGTCGGGCCGCTACGAGCTGCTGTACCTGGTGCTGGCCGCGACCGTGGTGGCCTACCTCTTCGCCGACCGGTTCTCCGCGGCCGGCATGGGCGAGAACTTCGCGATCAACCTGGGCGTCTCGTACACGAAGGTGGTCACGACCGGGCTGGCCATCGCCTCGGTGGTGACCGCCATCGTGGTGGTGACCGTGGGCAACATCCCGTTCCTGGGCCTCGTCGTCCCCAACATCGTCACGCTGGCGATGGGGGACAACCTGCGCCGCGTGCTGCCGGTGACGGCCCTGACGGGAGCGGCCTTCGTGCTGGTCTGCGACGTCCTCGGCCGGATCATCCGCTACCCCTACGAGGTCCCCGTCGGCATGGTCGGCGGGGTCATCGGCGGGGTGCTGTTCATCGCGCTGCTGCTGCGGGCGCGCAGCCGGGGGGTCTCGTGAGCGTCCTGGACCGCACCGGGTCACCGACCGCGGCGCAGCAGGCGACCCGCCGGCGTCGCACGCTGGTCGTGCTGGCGGTGCTCGCCGTCGTCGCCGTCGCCGCCTTCCTGACCGTCGGGGTGAGCGGGTCCTGGAGCTTCGCGCTGCAGATGCGCGGCCGGCGGGTCGCGGCGATGGTCGTGGTCGGGGTGGCGATCGCGGTGTCGACCGTGCTGTTCCAGACGGTCGCGAACAACCGGATCCTCACCCCCGAGATCATGGGGTTCGACCGGCTCTTCGTGCTGATCCAGACCCTCGGCGTCTTCCTGCTCGGCGCCTCGACGGTCACCTCGACCGACCCGCGGCTGCGGTTCCTGGTCGAGGTCGTCGTGCTGGTCGCCTTCGGCGCGGGCCTCTACCGCCTCCTGTTCGGGCGCACCGCGCGCGACGTGTACGTCCTGGTGCTGCTCGGCGTGGTGCTCGGCGGCCTCTTCCTCAGCCTCACGCTGCTGGTCTCCCGGCTCATCGACCCCAACGAGTTCCTCACGCTGCAGGACCTGATGTTCGCCAGCTTCAACTCCGTCGACGTGCGGCTGCTGACGCTGTCGGCGGTGGTCGTCGGGCTGGTCACGGTCGCGGTGTGGCGGCTGCTCCCCCGGCTGGACGTCGTCGCGCTCGGCCGGGACACCGCGATCGGCCTGGGCGTCGAGCACCGGCGGGTGGTCAACCGGGCGCTGCTGGCGGTGGCGGTGCTCGTGGGCGTCGCCACGGCGCTCGTCGGCCCGGTGACGTTCCTGGGGCTGCTCGTGGCGAACCTCGCCCGCCAGCTGCTGGGCACCCACCGGCACGCCTGGGTGCTGCCCGGGGCGGCGCTGCTCGCGGTGCTCGCCCTGGTGGGCGGCCAGCTGGTGCTCGAGCGGGTGTTCGGTTTCAACTCGGCGCTGAGCATCGTCATCAACTTCGTGGGCGGGATCGTCTTCATCGCCCTCCTCGTCCGGGAGCCCCGTCAGTGAGGGAGCACGGCCAGTGATCGAGATCGAGAGCGTCTGCAAGTCCTACGGCGGCACCCGTGTGGTCGACGACGTCTCGCTGACCGTCCCCGCCGGCGGCATCACCTCGCTGATCGGCGCCAACGGCGCGGGCAAGTCGACGCTGCTGTCGGTCGCGGCGCGGCTGCTGCCCCCCGACAGCGGCCGGGTGCTCGTCGACGGCATGGACGTCGCCCGGACGCCGGGTCCGGTGCTGGCCCGCCGGCTGGCGGTGCTGCGCCAGGAGAACTCGATGACCGTGCGGCTGACCGTCCGCGAGCTCGTGGCCTTCGGCCGCTTCCCGCACTCGGGTGGGCGGCTGACCGCCGAGGACCGCGCGCGCATCGACGAGGCGCTGGACTGGTTCGAGCTCGGCCCGTTGGCCGATCGGCACCTGGACCAGCTCTCCGGTGGGCAGCGCCAGCGCGCGTACGTCGCGATGGTGATGTGCCAGGGCACCGACTACGTGCTGCTCGACGAGCCGCTGAACAACCTGGACATGCGGCACGCCGTCCAGATGATGCGGATGCTCCGGGGCATGGCCGACGAGCTGGGCCGCACCGTCGTCCTCGTGGTGCACGACGTGAACGTCGCCTCGGCCTACTCCGATCGCATCGTCGCGATGCGCGACGGCCACCTCGTCGCCGCCGGGCCCACCGCCGAGCTGATGACCCCGGAGCTGCTGCGGAAGGTGTTCGACGTCGAGGTGGACGTCCACGACCTCGGTGGGCGGCGGGTCGCGGTCCCGTGGAGTTGAGCCCACCGTCGCCGGGATCGCCGCCCCCGCTGTTGATCAGGTGACCTGATCGTCCGGGGTCCTGGCTCACGGTGGACGGTGAGCCAGGACCCCGTCAGGTGAGCCAGGATGCGGCGGGTCGGGACGGCGGCCCCTGCTTCGTCGTTCCACGTGGAACCGCGCGTGAGGTGCGCCACGACCGCCCCGCCCGGGGGAATCTCGACGAGCGGATTGCCGCCGAGAGGGGTTAGATCATCTTGCATGTGCGGCCTCAGTGGCGAGATCACGTTCGACGGTTCGATGGCCGACACGACAGCGGTCACCCGCATGGTCGAGTCCCTGGTCCCCCGCGGTCCGGACGGCCAGGGCTTCTGGAGCAACGGGCGGATCACCTTCGGGCACCGCCGGCTCTCGGTCATCGACCTCACCACCTGCGGGTCCCAGCCGATGGTCGACAACGAGCTGGGCCTGACCGCGGTCTTCAACGGCTGCATCTACGACTACCAGGAGCTGCGGGCCGAGCTCGAGGGCCACGGCTACCGGTTCTTCTCGCACAGCGACACCGAGGTGATCCTCAAGGGCTACCACCACTGGGGCACCGACGTCGTCTCGCACCTGCACGGCATGTTCGCCTTCGTCATCGCCGAGCGGGACACCGGCCGGGTGGTCATGGCGCGCGACCGGCTGGGCATCAAGCCCCTGTACCTCTCCGAGACGCCGGGCAAGCGGCTGCGGTTCGCCTCCACCCTCCCGGCCCTGCTGCGCGCCGGTGAGGTCGACACCTCCGTCGACCCGGTCGCCCTGCACCACTACCTGACCTGGCACGCCGTGGTCCCCGCGCCCCGGACGATCCTCAACGGCGTGCGCAAGCTGCCGCCGGCCACCGTCCGGGTCATCGAGCCCGACGGCACCAGCCGCGAGCACCGCTACTGGGAGGCCACCTACGAGCGCCGTCCCGAGCACGCGAACTGGTCCGCTCGCGACTGGGAGGACGCGATCGAGGAGGCGCTGCGGGTCGCCGTCCGGCGCCGCCTGGTCGCGGACATCCCGGTCGGCGTGCTGCTCTCCGGCGGGCTGGACTCGAGCCTGATCGTCGGCCTGCTGGCCCAGGAGGGCCAGACCGGGCTGGCCACCTACTCCATCGGCTTCGAGTCCGTCGGTGGCCGCGAGGGCGACGAGTTCCAGTACTCCGACGTCATCGCCGAGCGCTTCGCCACCGATCACCACCGCATCCGCGTCGGCTCCGACGAACTGGCCGGCTCGCTCGGGCACGCCATCGGTGCCATGGCCGAGCCGATGGTCAGCCACGACGTCGTCGCCTTCGACCTCCTCTCGGAACGGGTCAGCCAGTCGATCCGGGTGGTGCAGTCGGGCCAGGGTGCCGACGAGGTCTTCGCCGGTTACCACTGGTACCCGCCGCTGGCCGGCGTGGACCGCGACGAGGCGGTGCGCACCTACGCGAAGGCCTTCTTCGACCGCGACCACGCGCAGATGCGGCACGTGGTCTCCGGCCGGTACGCGCTCGACCAGGACCCGAGCCTGGCCTTCGTGCGCGAGCACATGTCCGCGCCCGGGGCCGAGACGGCCGTCGACGCCGCGCTGCGGCTGGACAGCGAGGTCATGCTCGTCGACGACCCGGTGAAGCGGGTGGACAACATGTCCATGGCCTGGGGCCTGGAGGCCCGGGTGCCGTTCCTCGACCACGACCTCGTGGAGCTCGCGGCCCTCTGCCCGCCGGAGCTGAAGCTGGCCGACGGCGGCAAGGGCATCCTCAAGGCCATCGGACGGCGCATCATCCCGCCGGAGGTCATCGACCGGCCCAAGGGCTACTTCCCCGTGCCCGCGATCACCCACCTGCAGGGCAAGGTGCTGGACCTGGTGCGGGACGCCCTCTCCAGCGATGCGGCCCGGGACCGCGGGCTGTTCCGTCCCGAGTACGTGCGGGAGCTGCTCGCCGACCCGAACGGCGAGCTGACGCCGTTGCGCGGGAACAAGCTCTGGCAGCTGGGCCTGCTGGAGCTGTGGCTGCAGACGCACTCGGTCTGAGGGAGATGACCATGGCACCCCGGCTCGCCGGCCACCGACGCCGGACTGCGGTGGCCAGCACGCCCGCGCTGACCGACCACTCGTGGCGGGAGCCGTCGGAGCACCAGCTGCAGGGCATGCAATCCGACGTCGTGCTCGACATGGGGTGGGGGCGGCTGGTCTACGGCCAGACCTTCTCCGACCTGGAGGGCATCGTCGACGCGCTGCGCGCCGAGGAGACCGGCGAGCGCGACATCTGCATCTACCCTCGGGACCCGCACGTGCTGGTGGGGCTCGCACCCGACGAGCTGTTCATCGACCCGAGCTACACCTACCGGCTGGACCTGCACCGCTACCGGGCGCGGCACGAGCTGATCCGGGGGGTGTTCGTCCGCACCGCGACCTCGCGCGCGGACATGGACCGGATCAACGAGATCTACGCGCTCAACGGCATGGTCGTGGGCGACGCCGACGTCATGTGGCGCAACCACCGCACGCGCTGCTTCACGTACCTGGTGGCCGAGGACCGGCGGACGGGCGCCATCGTCGGCACGGTCACCGGGGTCGACCACGTCCTGGCCTTCGACGACCCCGAGGGCGGCACCAGCCTGTGGTGCCTGGCCGTGCACAACCAGGACGCCCCGCCCGGGACGGGTGAGGCGCTGGTGCGGGTGCTCGCCGAGCGCTACGTCGGCCGTGGCCGTTCCTACCTCGACCTCTCCGTCATGCACGACAACAGCGGCGCCATCGCGCTGTACCGCAAGCTCGGGTTCACCCGGGTGTCGGCGGTCTGCGTCAAGCGGAAGAACCCGATCAACACGCCGCTGTTCGCCGCCCGGCCGCCCGGCCTGGAGAACCTGAACCCCTACGCGCTGATCATCGCCGAGGAGGCGCTGCGCCGGGGCATCCGGGTGGAGGTCACCGACGCCGAGTGGGGCGAGATGCGGCTGTCGGTCGGTGGCCGGACCGTGCTCACCCGCGAGTCGCTCTCGGAGTTCACCACCGCGGTCGCGATGAGCCGCTGCGACGACAAGCGCGTCACCCGCCGCATCATGGAGCGGGCGGGGGTCCGGGTGGCCCGGGGCGCCCGCGCCACCGCGGAGGACCTGGCGGCCGCCTCCG
Source organism: Blastococcus sp. SYSU DS0552 (assembly GCF_054050815.1). Taxonomy (NCBI): domain Bacteria; kingdom Bacillati; phylum Actinomycetota; class Actinomycetes; order Geodermatophilales; family Geodermatophilaceae; genus Blastococcus; species Blastococcus sp. SYSU DS0552. Next base: position 3,690 of record NZ_JBJHAB010000003.1, on the reverse strand, counting down.
CCCTGCTGCGCGAGGTGGACGCCGTCGTCGTCAAGCCCGCGCGGGGAGAGCAGGGCAAGGGCATCACCGTCGGGGTCAAGGGGGACGCCGCCCTGCAGCGCGCCGTCCACCACGCGGCCCAGTTCTGCCCCGACGTCCTCGTGGAGGAGCTGGTGCCCGGCCAGGACCTGCGGGTGGTCGTCATCGACCGGGAGGTGGTCGCGGCCGCGGTCCGGCGGCCCGCGGAGATCATCGGCGACGGCCGGAGCACCGTCGCCGACCTGGTCCGCTCCACCAGCCGCCGCCGGGAGCGGGCGACCGGTGGCGAGTCACGGATCCCGCTGGACGACACCACCGTCGAGGTCATCGCCGCGGCCGGCTACGACATGGACGACGTCCCGCGCAACGGCGAGCGGATCCAGGTGCGGCGGACGGCGAACCTGCACACCGGGGGCACGATCGAGGACGTCACCGACCGGCTGCACCCGGAGATCGCCGATGCCGCGGTGCGCGCCGCCACGGCGCTGGACATCCCGGTGACGGGGATCGACTTCCTCGTGCCCGACGTCGGCGGGCCCGACTACGTGTTCATCGAGGCCAACGAACGGCCGGGGCTGGCCAACCACGAGCCCCAGCCGACCGCGGAGCGCTTCGTCGACCTGCTCTTCCCGGAGACCCGCCGCCGCGGCTGACGCCCGGGCCGGGATCAGACCCGGCGCCGCCGCACGCGCTCGGCGGCGAGGGCCAGGGTCGGCCCCGGGTCGCGGGCGTCCCAGACGCTGGAGACGGCGCCCGGGAACCAGCGCAGGACCGAGGCGCCGTCGGCGAGCAGTCCACCCCGGCGCTCGGCCGCGGCCCGCCGCAAGTCGCCCGCCGTCCAGAGGTAGCGCACCCCGGCGGTCCCGTCGGGCAGCGGCGGCAGCGGCAGCCCGAGCGCCTGCCGTGCCCAGGCGTCCGGGAGGTTGGGCCCGGCCGCGGTCGACAGGGCCATCGACCCGAAGAACCGGCCGTTGAGGTCGATCAGCCGCAGGCCACCGTCATCGTCGCGCAGGAACTGCAGCTGCACGAGCCCCGACCAGCCCAGCCCGGTCAGCAGCCGGGTCGCACCGGCGGCGAGCTCCTCGTCGACCGGCACGGTGACGGCGCGGCTGGTGACCCCGCTCGGCGTCGGCCACAGCCGCAGCGCGCGTTGCTGAACGCGCCCGTGGAGCCGGCCCTCGTGCAGCAGCCCGACCAGCGCCTCCAGCTCCCCGTCGACGGGTTCCTGCAGCAGCGCCTCGAAGCCCGCGTCCTGCAGGAGCCGGACCCGGGGCCGTGCCTGCTCGACATCGGGGTAGCGGCGCGCCTCGATGCGCAGCCGCTGCCGCAGACCCGGCTGCCAGTGGGCGCGGCACTTCACCACGACCGGTCCGGTCCAGCCGGCGAGCGCGGCCGGGGTCGCCAGCTCCGTGCGGGGGGAGGGCAGCCCCGCGTCGGTGGCGCGCTGCGCCAGCTCGGCCTTGTCGAGCGCGGCCAGGGCGACCTCGGCCGGCGGGTGGACGACCACTGCGGGCACCGATCCCGCGCTGACCGCCAGGGCCGCCATCCAGTCATCGCCGCTGCCGAAGACGACGTCGTACCCGCCCCCGGCGACGGCGCGCCGGACCGCCGCCACGAAGTCGTCCATGTGCCCGCGCGGGCGGGGTACGTGGTGGGTCCGCCGGCTGGAGCGGGAGGCGGCGACCATGCCACCCGCGTCGGGCGACCCGACGCCGACGTGCCAGCCGGCCCGGTCGAGCGCGCGGACGGCCGCCAGCGCCCCGCGGTCCCGGCTCGACGTGAGCACGAGCGCGCGACCGGCAGAAGGCATCGCGCAACCCTATGAGGTCGGGTCGGGCTGCGGGTGGGTGCCCCGTCCCGCCCGCCCGCACGGGGGAGGTCGGTGGGCGGCTCAGGAGACCGGGCGCCGCAGACGGCGGCGTGCGAGGTCGCGCAGCTCGCCCAGCTCCGGCCCGCGCAACGCGGCCAGGGCGGCGGCGTAGACGGCGGCCCCCACGAGGCCTCCCGAGACGATCTGACCGGCCGCGGTCAGCGTGTCCGCCGGCTCGCCCGCCCACCCCGAGAGCACGGCCGTGGCGGCGAGCCCCCCGGCGGCTGCCGCCGCGGAGGTGCGCGCGACCGTCCCCACCAGTGCCCGCGGGGTGACAGCGGCGTGCCGGCGCGCGAGGAGGGCCACGGCGAGCGCCGCCGCCAGCAGCAGGGACAGGCTCGTCGACGCCGCCAGGCCCGCGATGCCGAAGGCGACCCCCAGGGTGAGGTCGCCGACGACGTTGACGACCATGGCGGCCACGGCGACGACCGTGGGGGTCCGGCTGTCCCCGACCGCCAGGCTGGCCCGAGCGGTGGTGGACCGGAGCGCGATGCCGAGGACCGCCGCGGCCGAGAAGGCGACGGCGGTGGCCGTCGCCGTCACCGCGGCCTGGTCGAAGTCGCCCCGGCCGTACAGGAACTGGACGACCGGCCGGGCCAGCACGACCAGCGCGGCGACCACGGGGACCAGCAGGGCGACGAGCAGCCGTGACGTGCGGTCCACGAGGGCGCGCAGGTCGGCCCGGCGGTCGGGTGCGCCCACGGCGCTGAACGTCGGGTACAGCGCGGCCACGACCGTCGCGACGAGCAGCGCGTCGACGAGGTGGATCACGCGGAAGCCGAGGCTCAGCGCGGTGATGACGCCCTCCCCCTGCGCCGAGCCGACGGCCCGGTCCACGAGCGTGTTGACGTTGAGGACCGCGCTGCCGACCAGCAGGGGCGGGGTCAGCCGGAGGACCTCGCGGACGTCCGGATCGCGCAGGGCCAGCCGGGGCCGCAGCCGCATGCCGGCGGCGCGGACGGCAGGGAGCTGGACGAGCATGCGGACGGCGGAGCCGACGACGAAGCCGACCGCGAGCGCCTCGATCCCGAAACGCGCGCCCGCCCAGAGCGCCGCGCCGATCATGACGAGGTTGAAGGGGACGCCCTGCAGCCCGGAGGCGAAGAAGCGGCCGTGGGCCTGGCAGGCGGCCGCGAGGATGTCCGTGGCGGCGATGAAGACGGCGGCGACGAGCACGATGCGGGTGAGCTCGACGGTCAGCGCTGCTGTCGCCTCGTCGAAGCCGGGGGCCAGCACCGCGACCACCTGCTCGGCGGCCAGGAACATCAGCACCGAACCGGCGACGAGCACCAGCGTGCCGAGGGTCAGCACCGTGCGCACCGTGCGATCGGCCCGCGGGCCGTCGTCCGCGGCCACCGCACGGGCGACGGGGGGCACCACTGCCCGCGCCAGCGCGCCGGCGACCAGCGCGAGCACCAGGTTCATGACGCCCTGGGCGACGAGGTAGGCGTCGAGCGCCGCGCCGGCACCGAAGACGGCGGCGATGACGGCGTCCCGGACGAACCCGAGGAGCTGGCTGACGGCGGTGAGGGAGATCAGGAGCGTCGCCGCGCGTGCCACTCCCCCGCGCCGGGGCCCGCGCCGGGCGTCCCCGGATGGGGGTCCCCCGTCACGCGTCACGGGGTCCGATCATGACGGTCGACCGGGCCGGGGCTGCACCGGACCCGCCGCCACCCTCGACCTCATCGGTGATCAGGTGACCTGATCGCCGGGGGGGGGGGGGGGGGGGGGGGGGGGGGGGGGGGGGGGGGGGCGGGGGGGGGGGGGGGGGGGGGGGGGGGGTCGGCGTCTTGGGGGGGGGT